>CAJXSQ010000035.1 GCA_913061215.1 uncultured Synechococcus sp.
CGCATGAAGGCCCGCAGGGCCAGGGCGAAGTCGTAGCCCTTCTCCCGGTTCACCTGGGTCTGGGAGATGCCCTTGAGCGTGTACTCGATCGGGTCTTCCACCGTGGAGATGTTCACGCCGGGGTCGTTGCGCTCCGCCAGCAGCGAATAGAGCGTGGTGCTCTTGCCCGATCCCGTGGGCCCCGTCACCAGCAGCATCCCGAAGGGCTTGCTGCCCATCTCGCGCACGCTGGCCAGGGCCAGCGGGTCGGTGATCAGCTTGTCGAGCCCGAGGTGGGTGGCGCCGCTGTCCAGCAGGCGCATGCACACCTTCTCGCCGTAGCGGGTGGGCAGGGTGCTCACCCGCAGGTCGAACAGCTTGCCCCGGTAGCGGCGACGGATGCGGCCGTCCTGGGGCAGACGCCGCTCGGCGATGTCCAGGTCCGCCATGATCTTGAAGCGGGAGGTCACCGCGGGGGTGAGGTTCTTCGGCAGCTTGTCGAGCTGCTCGAGCACGCCGTCCTGGCGCAGGCGGATCAGCAGGCCGTCGTCCTGGGGTTCCAGGTGGATGTCGCTGGCGCTGCGCTGCAGGGCCTGCACCAGGATCCGGTCCACCAGGCTCACCACCGGCGAGGCATTGGAGGCCGAGAGGCTGGCCTCCACGTCCAGATCGTCGAAGTCGTCGTCTGGGGCTTCTTCGAGCGTCCCCTCCAGCGCGAGATCGTCCACCAGTGAGGCTGCGGCGGGCGGTCGTGCCGCTGCCGGGGTGGCCGGGGGCTCGGGGGGTGTTGGCGGCACTGTTGGCGGCGCCGCGGAGCAGGTGGCCTCCAGGGCGGCGTTCAGCTCATCCGGCAGGGCGAGCCGCAGGCTGATCGGCACCGCCGCGGCCGCGGCGAGCTGCTCCAGGTTCTGCCGCTGCTCCGGCCCCCAGTGGCTGGGGATCGCCAGCACCAGAGCGCCATTGCGGCTGGCCACCGGCAGGCAGCCCAGCCCGCGGCAGCGCTCCTGCGAGAACGCCTGGGCCCAGCCCCAGCGCTCCTCGCCCGCTGCCTGCAGCTCCTGGCCGGTGAGCACCGCCTCCCCCAGCAGCAGCTCCACCTCCAGCCGCTGCTGTGCCGCACTGGCAGCGGGCGGCACCGGCCGGGTGGGGGCGAGGGTCATCGGCGGCTGGGCACGGGAGGTGCGGGCTTCCGCCGCTTGTGGGGGGGAGCCCCTTCACACCAACATGTCTAGATCAGATCTCAGGTTCGGTCAGCATGAGCGGCGAAGCGACCCCCTTCCCTCAGGAATCCGCCGACACCCTCAACACCTCCGGTGACCCCACCACCGAGGTGGCGGCGGAGCAGACGCCGGCGGCGGAAACGGCAGCGGAGAGCCCGGCGGTTGATCCCGAGCAGCGGGTGCGCGAGCTGGAGGCGCAACTGGAGGCCCTCAAGGCCGAGCATGAAACGGTGCGCAGCCAGTACATGCGCATCGCGGCCGACTTCGATAACTTCCGCAAGCGCCAGAGCCGCGATCAGGACGACCTGCGCGTGCAGATCGCCTGCAGCACCCTGAGCGAGATCCTGCCGGTGGTGGACAACTTCGAGCGGGCCCGCCAGCAGCTCGAACCCCAGGCCGAAGAGGCCCAGACCATCCACCGCAGCTACCAGGGCCTCTACAAGCAGCTGGTGGATGTGTTCAAGCAGCTGGGCGTCTCGCCGATGCGGGTGGAGGGCGAACCCTTCGATCCCAACCTGCACGAGGCGGTGCTGCGCGAACCCAGCGATGAGCACAGTGAAGATGTGGTGATCGCTGAGCTGCAGCGCGGTTACCACCTCAACGGCCGTGTGCTGCGCCATGCCCTGGTGAAGGTGTCGATGGGGCCTGGCCCCGGCGGCGTGGATGCCGCCCCGGCCGCTGAGCCCGCCGCCGACAGCCAGCCTGCCGAGCACGAGGCCTGATCGATGGCCGATTACTACGACCTGCTGGGGGTCAGCCGCGACGCCGACGCCGACACGCTCAAACGGGCCTACCGGCGGCTGGCGCGCCAGTACCACCCGGACATCAACAAAGAGCCCGGCGCTGAGGACAAGTTCAAGGAGATCGGCCGCGCCTATGAGGTGCTGAGCGATCCCCAGACCCGCGCCCGCTACGACCAGTTCGGTGAGGCTGGCCTCGGCGGCGCTGCCGGCATGCCCGACATGGGCGATATGGGGGGCTTCGCCGACCTGTTCGAGACCTTCTTCAGCGGTTTCGGCGGCGGCATGGGCGGCCCCGGTGGCGGCGGGGCCCGTCGCCGCGGACCCCGCCAGGGCGACGACCTGCGCTTCGACCTCACCGTGAGCTTCAGCGACGCGGTGTTCGGCAAGGAGAAGGAGATCCAGATCCGCCATCTGGAAACCTGCAGCACCTGCAGCGGCTCCGGCGCCAAGAGCGGCAGCGGCCCCACCAGCTGCGGCACCTGCGGCGGCGCCGGTCAGGTGCGCCGCGCCACCCGCACCCCCTTCGGCAGCTTCACCCAGGTGGCCCCCTGCCCCACCTGCGAGGGCAGCGGCCAGGTGATCGCCGATCCCTGCAATGCCTGCGGCGGCCAGGGCCTGCAGCAGGTGCGCAAGAAGCTGCGCATCAACATTCCCGCCGGGGTGGACAGCGGCACCCGCCTGCGGGTGGCCAATGAGGGCAATGCCGGCCAGCGCGGCGGTCCGCCGGGCGATCTCTACGTGTTCCTCACGGTGCAGTCGCATCCGCACCTGCGGCGCGACGGCATCAACATCCACTCGGAGGTGACGGTGAATTACCTCCAGGCGATCCTCGGCGACACGATCGAGGTGGAAACCGTGGACGGCGACGAGCAGCTGGAGATCCCCGCCGGCACGCAGCCGGGTGCGGTGCTCACCCTCAGCGGCAAGGGCGTGCCCAAGCTGGGTAACCCGGTGGCCCGCGGCAATCACCAGATCGCGATCAAGGTGCAGCTGCCCACCAAGCTCAACCGTGAGGAGAAGGAGCTGCTGGAGCAACTGGCCGGCCACCACACCGCCAAGGGGCACAAGCACCCCCACAAGAGCGGCCTGTTCGGCGGCCTGTTCGGGTGAATCGCCCGTGAGCGCCGCCACCCCCGATCCAGCCGTTCAGCTCGATCTGCGCGGCACCCCCTGCCCGCTCAACTTCATCCGCAGCAAGCTGGCGCTGGAGAAGCTTGAGCCCGGTGCCTGGCTGCAGGTGGAGCTGGATCCGGGTGAGCCGGAGCAGATGGTGGCTTCCGGCCTGCGGGAAGCCGGCCACCGGGTGGAGCTGCAGGCCGGTGAGCCGGGTGCCGTGCGCCTGCTGATCCAGCGCCTTGGCTGAAGCGGCGCGGGTGATGGCCCTCGAGGCCAACTTCTGCCGCGTGCAGCTCGATCAACCCGGCCCCGATGGCATCGAGCATCTGCTCTGCGTGCGCCGCACCCGCCTCGGCAAAACCGGCCAGCAGATCTGCGTGGGGGATCGCGTGCAGATCGATGGCATCGACTGGCCCGAGCGCCGCGGCGCCGTGGCTGCCCTGGAGCCCCGCAGCAGCCTGCTGGAGCGGCCGGCCGTGGCCAACTGCAGCCGCGTGGTGGTGGCTGTGGCGCTGGAGCAGCCCCAGCTGGATCCCCTGCAGCTCACCCGCTTTCTGCTCACGGCCGAGCGCACCGGCGTGGCGGTGGAACTGGTGCTCACCAAGGCCGATCTGCTCAGTCCGGCCGAGCAGGCCGCCTGGTGCGAACGCCTGCAGGGTTGGGGCTACGACCCGCTGCTGGTGTCCTCCCAGCGGGGGGAAGGCATCGCTGCGCTGCGGGAGCGCCTCAGCCAGCCGGGGATCGCCGTGCTCTGCGGCCCCTCCGGCGTGGGCAAGAGCAGCCTGATCAACGCCCTGGTGCCGGAGCTGGCCCTGCGGGTGAGTGCTGTGTCCGGGCGGTTGCAGCGCGGCCGCCACACCACCCGGCACGTGGAGCTGTTTCCGCTCGCACCGGGGGCTCTGCTGGCGGACACGCCGGGGTTCAACCGCCCCGATCTGCCGCAGGATCCCACTGCGCTTGGCCCGCTGTTCCCGGAGATCCGTGAGCGGCTGGCCGCGGCGGTCTGTCGGTTCAAGAACTGCCTGCACCAGGGTGATCCCGGCTGCGCCGTAGGCAGCGACTGGGATCGCCATCCGCTCTATCTGAGCTGCCTGGAGGCGGTGCAGGCCCAGGCGCTCCGGGAGCGATCCCGCTCTGCGGACACCGCCGGCCTCAAGCAGCGGGGCAGCCGGCGCGAGCCGCTGCTGGATCAGCGGCTGCGCCAGGTGTCGCGCCGGCGCCGGCGCCAGAGCGATCCCGACGACGAGGAGACCTGAGCCTCAGCCCATGCCCGGCAGGTTCAGGTTGAGGCCACCGGTGAGCTCTTCCATGCGCTGCTTCATCGTGCCGGTGGAGAGCTCATAGGCCGATTTCAGCGCCTCCAGGGTGGCGGTTTCCGCGGCGCTCTGGCCCTCGGCCAGCAGGGCGGGATCGAGGCGCACCTTCAGGGGCTGCTGGTTGCCGGAGAGCCACACGCTGGCGCGGCCGCAGCTGCTGCTGCCCTCCAGCTCCATCGCATCGAGCTCCTCCTGCAGCTTGGCGGCGTCCTGCTGGATCTGCTGGGCCTTCTTGAAGGCCTCCGTGAGCTGGCCGAAGTTGGGCAGTCCGAAACCGGCCATGGGGCGTGAGATCTGAGCTGGCGGCAGGCTACGTGGTGCCCAGCCGCTTCACCTCGGTGTGCAGGCGGATGCCGTGGGCGGCCTGCACCCGCTGTTGCACCAGGGCGATCAGCTGATCGATCTCGCTGGCCGTGGCCCCGCCGCTGTTCACGATGAAGTTGGCGTGGATCGGCGACACCTGGGCGCCGCCGATGCTCAGGCCCTTCAGGCCCAGCCCCTCGATCAGCTGGCCGGCTTTGTGGGGCTCGGGGTTGCGGAACACGCTGCCGCAGCTGGGTTGCTGGTAGGGCTGGCTGCTGGTGCGGCTGTGCAGGTTGGCGCTGGTGCGCCCGCTCACCTCGGCCGGGTCGTGGCCGGCCTGCAGCCGGAAGCGGGCCGAGAGCACCACCAGCTCCTCCTGCTGCAGCCGGCTGTGGCGGTAGGCGAAGGCGAGCTCGCTGTTGCTGAGCGTGAACGGCTGCTCGGGTCGCCCCGGCTCGATCACCGTCACGCTTTCGAGCACCTCGGCCGTGCAGCCCCCCTGGGCGCCCGCATTCATCACGGCGGCGCCGCCCACGGTGCCGGGAATGCCCACGGCCCACTCCAGGCCGGAGAGGCCGGCCCGGGCGGCCCGGCGCGCCAGGCTTGGGATCGGCTCGCCCGCCTCCGCTTCGATCAGCCCGCTGCTGGCCTCGATCCGGGAGCCCTGCAGGCGTCGGTTGCAGAGGGTGAGCCCCTCCAGGCCTGCATCGCTCACCAGCAGGTTGGAGCCAGCCCCGATCACCCGTGCCGCCAGGCCTTCCGCCCGGGCCCACTGCAGCAGGGCCTGCAGTTCGGCGCTGCTCTCCGGCTCAGCGAACCACTGGGCCGGGCCCCCCACCCGCCAGGTGGTGTAGTCCGCCAGGGCGACGGAGCGGCGCAGTGCGGCCGGCGCAGGGACGCTCACGCGGCTACGGGAAACGTGGCGAGGGGGTCTTCGCGGTTCTGCAGGCGCCCCCAGAGGCCATTCACATCGCCGGCACCCATCGCCAGCACGAGATCCCCGGGCAGGCTCCGCTCGCTCACGGCGTCGGTGAGCTGCTCGAGGCTGTCGGTCACCGTCACGCTCAGATCCGGGCGGATGCGTTGGATCGCTGCGGCCAGGGCGCCGCTGGAGATGCCGGCGATCGGGCTTTCCCCCGCGGCGTAGAGCGGTGCCAGCAGCACCTCATCGGCCTGGCAGAGCGCCTCGGCGAAGGGCTCGAGGAACTCGGCCGTGCGGCTGTAGCGATGGGGCTGGAACACCGCCAGCAGCCGCTGGGGCGGTTCGGGCAGGGGGCTGCGGCCGCTGCTCAGCATCAGCCGGGCCATGGCCAGGGTGGCGGCCACCTCGCTGGGGTGATGGGCGTAGTCGTCCACCACCTGGCGCATGCACCAGGTGCCGCGGTAATCGAAGCGGCGGCCCGGCGCCTGGAGCCCCTCCACCGCCAGGCGCAGCTCCGCGAACGACACGCCATGCAGCCGGCAGGCCGCCATCGCGGCCGTGGCGTTGCTGAGGTTGTGCAGACCCGGCAGGGGCAGGCGGAACGTGCCCACCTGCTCGCCCTGTTCGAAGAAAGCCGCCACGGTGCTGTCGCCGTTCAGCTCCAGCGGGAGCGCGGCGAAATCAACGCCATCGCTGGAGTCGGTGGACCACCAGTGGCTGGCGTTGAAGTGCTCCCGCAGGATCGGGCAGTCGCGGTTGGCGAGCAGCTGGCGGCAGCCGCGGCCGAAGCGCTGCAGTGTGGCGATCAGCGCCGCCAGATCGGGGTAGTGATCGGTGTGGTCGAGTTCCAGGTTGGTGATCACCCCCAGCCAGGCCTGGAATTTCACCAACGAACCATCGGATTCATCGGCTTCCGCCACGAGCAGGGCGCCAGTGCCGTTGCGGCCGTTGCTGCCGAAGGCGGGCACCACGCCGCCGATCACGGCGGTGGGGTCGTGGTCGGTGGCGTGCAGCAGGCTGGCCAGCAGGGTGCTGGTGGTGGTTTTGCCGTGGCTACCGGCCACGGCCACGGCGTTCTGGCTCGCGATCAGGGCTGCGAGCACGTCGGAGCGGTGGGCGATCTGCAGCCCCATCCGCCGCGCTTCCATCAGTTCCGGGTTGCTGGCCGGCACCGCCGAGCTCACCACCACCAGCGGCTGGGTGGAGGTGCCGCTGCGGATGGCGGCGATGGTGGTGGCGCTCTGTTCGCGGAACACCCGCACCCCGCGGCTGCGCAGGTCCTGCAGCACAGCGTTGTCGCGCGGGTCGGAGCCGCTCACCGCGTAACCCCGGTCCGCCAGGATTCCAGCGATGGCCGACATGCCGATCCCGCCGACTCCGATGAAATGGAGGGGTTGACGGCGATCGAGCTGTTGGGCCAAGGGCGTGTCCAAGCCTTGGGAGACGGTAAGCCGGGATGCTCCCCTTGTCTGCCCGGATCGGCGTGTTTGAGAGGGATTTGAGCCTGCCGCCGCCGCTGCTCACACCCATGTCCCCAGATGGGGACATCATTTGATCTCTGTATGATCGGCGGCCAAATCCCCCTTGCTAGCGGGCTTTCCCGCTCGATGCCATGACCATCAAGGTTGCGATCAATGGATTCGGCCGTATCGGTCGCAACTTCATGCGTTGCTGGCTGAGCCGTGGTGAAAACACCGGCATCGAGCTGGTGGGCATCAATGGCTCTGGCGACACCCGCACCAACGCCCATCTGCTCAAGTACGACTCGATGCTGGGTCCCCTGCGCAATGCAGAGGTGAGCACCACCGAGGACACGATCGTCGTCAACGGCAAGACGATCAAGACCTTCTACGACCGCAACCCCGCCAACCTCCCCTGGAAGGAGTGGGGCGTGGATCTGGTGATCGAGTCCACCGGCGTGTTCAACGACGACGTGGGCGCCAGCAAGCACTTCGAGGCCGGTGCCAAGAAAGTGATCCTCACCGCGCCTGGCAAGGGCGCCAAGGTGGGCACCTTCGTGGTGGGCGTGAACGCCGATCAGTACCGCCACGAAGACTGGGACATCCTGTCCAACGCCAGCTGCACCACCAACTGCATGGCGCCGATCGTGAAAACGATCGACCAGGCCTTCGGCATCGTGAAGGGCACGATGACCACCACCCACAGCTACACGGGTGACCAGCGCATCCTCGATGCCGCCCACCGCGACCTGCGCCGCGCCCGCGCCGCTGCCGTGAACATCGTTCCCACCAGCACCGGCGCCGCCAAGGCCGTGGCTCTGGTGTATCCCGAGGTGAAGGGCAAGCTCAGCGGCATCGCCCTGCGCGTTCCCACCCCCAACGTGTCGGTGTGCGACATGGTGTTCGAAACCGGCCGTGACACCACTGCTGAGGAAGTGAACGCCGTGCTCAAGGCCGCTTCCGAGAACGGCATGAAGGGGATCATCAAGTACTGCGATCTGCCCCTGGTGTCGAGCGACCACGCCGGCACCGACGAGAGCACCATCGTGGATTCCGATCTCACCCTGGTGATGGGCGGCAACATGGTGAAGATCGTCTGCTGGTACGACAACGAGTGGGGCTACAGCCAGCGCGTTGTTGATCTCGCCGAGATCGTGGCCAAGAACTGGAAGTGATCCACAGCTGATCGAGCCAGGCCGCCCCGAGGGGCGGCTTTTTTGTGGCCTGCTCCGCTCCGCTGACGTCACCGCCTGCTGCGTCAGCGGAAATGGCTGAAGCCGCTCTCCGCTGCCGTGAGGGGTTGGCCGTTCTCTTGCCAGCACACCAGGCCAGGCTTGGCCTCCACGAGGCTGCCGATGCGGCGGGCGTCTGGCAACGCTGCCAGCAGTGCTTCGGCCCAGGCCGGTGCCAGCGCCAGCACCAGCTCAAAATCCTCACCGCCCCCCAGGCACCACCGCTCACCGGTGGTCAGCTGCGCCAGTTCGGGATCGATCGGTAGGTGGCTGCGCTCCAGCACCGCTCCGCAGCCGCTGGTGGCGGCGATCGCCGCCACGGCAGCCACCAGGCCGTCGCTGCTGTCGGTGCCTCCCACCCGCCAGGCCAGCCCCCCCGGCCGGCTGCGGTGCAGCGCTGCCACGGCATCCAGGCGTGGCACGGGCCGCTGGTGGGCGCGAATCGCTCGCTGTTGCAGCTCCGGGCTGAGGCCGGCGGTCACCGCCGCTTCCAGCTCGTTCTGCAACAGCGCCAGCCCCAGGCGGCTGAGCCCATGGGGGCCGGTGCTCACCAGCCAATCGCCCGGATGGCCATCGCAGCGGCGGATCGCTTCGCCGGCGGCCACCTGCCCCAGCGCCGTGATCGACAGCAGCCGCTCGCTGCCGCTGCTGCAGTCGCCCCCCAGGATCACGGCCCCGTGGGGCTCCAGGGCGTCGAGCAGCCCTGCGTACACCCCTTCCACCCAGCTCCAGGCCGTGGTGCCGGGAGCCACCAGCGCCACGGTGATCCCAGCCACGCTGGTGCAGCCCATGGCAGCCAGATCGGAGAGGTTGGCCGCAGCGGCCCGCCAGCCCAGATCCGCCGGTCCCATGGTGCGGTCGCTGAAATGCACGCCCTCCACCAGCACATCGGTGTTCACCACCAGCTGGCGGCCGCTGCGCGCGTTCAGCAGGGCGGCGTCATCGTTGAACTGGCCGGGGGGAGCGAAGGCGGCCAGGCGCCGCAGCAGCTCCCACTCCCCCAGATCCCGCAGCAGCACGGGGCTCGTCAGCCGTGGGCCCTGAGGTTGTCGGCCCCTTCCACCACGCGGGCCTTCACGATGCCGTCCTCGATGCCGAGCTCCTCGAGCACCTCAAAGCCATCCACCACATAGCCGAAGGCGCCGTAGCGGCCATCCACCAGGTTGAGGCCGGCTGGGGTGAGCTCCGCTTCGTAAAGGAAGAAGAAGAACTGCGACGATCCGTCGTTGAGGGCTTCATCGGAATGGGCCCAGCCCAGGGTGCCGAGGGTGGCGAAGGGCAGCACCGGCTGGGCCGTGAACAGGCCCAGTTCCTCGAAGGTGGCGTTGTAGAAGGGCTCGGCTTCACCGGGAACCATGATCTCGAGCGGCACGGTGCGCTCGGTCTTGGTCTTGGGATCGATGTAGCCGGTTTCCGGGCCCTTCGGGTCGCCGGTCTGCAGCACGTAGAAGTCCTCAGCCCGGGTGAAGGGCAGGCCGTCGTAGAAGCCCTTCTGCACCAGATCCACGAAGGCGCCGGCGGTGAGCGGCGCGTTGTAACCGTCCACCACGGCGGTGACGGTGCCCTGGGTGGTTTCGATCTCCACGGTGGCCCGGCCCAGCAGGCGCGGCAGGTCGGCGAATTCAGCCGGGATGGTGAAGGGGAAGTCGCCCACCAGCAGTGCTTCCAGCTCGCCGATCGTGCTCAGGGCGGCGCGGCGTTCGGCCAGGAAGCTGTCGCGGTCGCTGCGCTCGGTGGTGGCCGCCACCAGCTGCAGTTGCTCCTCCAGTTGGTCCAGCAGGGCAGCGCCCTGGTCCCGCTTGTCAGCCGGCAGGGTGTCGAGAATCTTCTGGCGGTTGCTGCTCAGCTGCGTCTGGCTGCGGCGCACGCTGCCGGTGAGGGCGCTCCAGCGCTTGGCGCGCAGGTCGTCGCTGGTGCCCTCCAGCCGGTGCTGCAGATCCTGCAGATCCGGAGCGTCGATCGGCAGGGCATTCCGCAGGATCGCTGTGGGGTCCTTCACGGCGTTGCCGGGGGGCAGGGCGGCCTCCACCGGGGCGGCACCGATCGGGCAGCTGAGGCCCAGCATCACCAGCAGGGCCAGGAGCCAGCGCTTGAGAACCATGCTGCAGCCTTGTCTCTGCCCGGACTCTGGCACAGCCGTACAATCCCGCTGAACCGTTCTGCCGGAATGATCTCGAGCAACGACTTTCGCACCGGCACAACGATTGAGCTCGATGGCCAGGTCTGGCGCGTCGTTGAGTTCCTGCATGTGAAGCCCGGCAAGGGCTCGGCGTTCGTGCGCACCAAGCTCAAGGCGGTGCAGAGCGGCAACGTGGTGGAGAAGACCTTCCGCGCCGGCGAGACCGTGCCCCAGGCCCAGCTGGAGAAGGCGGTGCTGCAGCACACCTACATGGAAGGCGAGGACTACGTGTTCATGGACATGTCCTCCTACGAGGAGACCCGCCTCACCGCCAAGCAGATCGGCGAGCAGCGCAAGTACCTCAAGGAAGGCATGGAGGTGAATGTCGTCTACTGGAACGGCAAGCCCCTCGAGGTGGAACTGCCCAACTCCGTGGTGCTCGAGATCACCGAAACCGATCCCGGCGTGAAGGGCGATACCGCCACCGGCGGCACCAAGCCCGCCATCGTGGAGACCGGCGCTCAGGTGATGGTGCCCCTCTTCCTGTCGATCGGCGAGAAGATCAAGATCGATACCCGCACCGACAGCTACCTCGGCCGCGAGAACTGAGCGCCATGCAACTCGATCACAACCAACTGCGGGAGCTGATCGCTCTGCTCGGCGAGAGCGATATTCAGGAGCTGAAGCTCGAAGGCGACGACTTCCGCCTGGAACTGCGCCGCAACCTGCCGGCGAGCCAGCCCCAGGTGGTGATGCAGGCTCCTCCGCCAGCACCCGCCCCAGCCCCGGTTGCCGCCCCCTCGGCTGCACCGCCGGCTGCACCAGCCGTGCGCGGTGATCTGGTGGAGATCACAGCCCCGATGGTGGCCACCTTCTACCGCGCTCCCTCGCCTGGTGATCCGGCCTTCGTGGAGCTCGGGTCCCGCATCAACGTCGGCCAGACCGTCTGCATCCTCGAGGCGATGAAGCTGATGAACGAGCTGGAGTCGGAGGTGAGCGGCGAAGTGGTGGAAATCCTGGTGGAGAACGGCACGCCCGTTGAATTCGGTCAGGTGCTGATGCGCGTGAAGCCGGGCTGATCGCCTCAGCCCAGCTCCCGGGCGGTTTCCAGGGCCGCAGCCATGCTGTCGGCCCGGGCAATGCCGCGGCCCGCAATCGCGAAGCCTGTGCCGTGGTCCGGTGAGGTGCGCAGAAACGGCAGTCCCAGGCTGGTGTTCACCGCCTGATCAAAGGCCAGCAGCTTCACCGGGATCAGGCCCTGGTCGTGATACAGCGCCAGATAGCCATCGGCCGGGTTGCCAGCGGCTGTTCCGTGCTGCCAGGCCTGCCCGGCCTCCAGCCAGCAGGTGTCCGGCGGCAGAGGCCCGATCAGCTCCGCCTCAGGGTGCCGCTCCTGCCATTGCTCCAGCGCCGGGATCAGCCAGTCGATCTCTTCACTCCCCAGCTGGCCCGCTTCGCCGGCGTGGGGGTTGAGTCCGGCCACCACCAGCTTCGGTCGGCTGCTGAAGCGATGGCAGAAGGCCAGCAGCACGTCCAGTTTCTGAACGATCCGATCGCGATTCAGGCTGGTGGGCACCGCGGCGAGCGGCAGGTGCGTGGTGGCCAGCAGTGTGTTCAGGCGCCAGCCGCTGCGCGGTGAGCGGGCCGTGAACAGCATCGAGGCCTCGGCCACGCCGGCCAGTTCGGCCAGGCGTTCCGTCTGGCCCGGATAGCGGTGGCCGGCGGCATGCCAGGCGTGCTTGGCGATCGGGGCGGTCACCAGGGCTTTGCAACGGCCCTGCTGCACCTGCTCCACGGCGGCGGTGAGCCAGCGGAAACTGGCGGCTCCGGCGGCGGCGCTGGGTTCCCCAGCCCGCACGGCCTGCTCCAGGGGCAGGTTGAGCACCTCCAGCTGCCCGGGATCCAGCAGCGCTGCGTTGCTCTGGCCCCTGAGTGCCTGATAGCTGCTCTCCAGCCAGCGCCGGCAGCCCACCAGCAGGGGCAGCGGCTGCTGCTGCGGCCAGGTCGCCAGGGCTTTCAGCGTCACCTCGGCGCCGATGCCCGCCGGATCCCCCAGGGAGATCACCAGGCGCTCAGGCCTAGCGTGCGTCGGGCTGGCTGTGTCGGGCATGCTGCGCTGGTTGTTGTTGCTGCTGATCGCCTTCGGCCTGGTGAAGGGTGTGGAGAGCGGCTGGGTGGAGCTGCACTGGCAGCGGTTGCTGCACGACGTGGGCGTTCCGTTCGTGCCGGATCCGGAGCATCCTCACCCGGAGGCCCGGCAGAGCTAGGGCGCCTGCGCCAGCTCCTCCGCCAGGCTGGCGCGGAATCCCTCGCGGTAGCTGGGGTAGCGCAGCTGGTAGCCCAGGTCCTGGCAGAGCAGCCGGTTGCTCACGCGCCGGTTGTCGGCCCAGAAGCTCAGGGCCATCGGGCTGAGCGTGCCGGCAACCTGCTCGAACCGCTGCAGCTCCGGCAGCTTGCAGCCCAGCAGGTGAGCCGCATAGCCCAGGGTTTCGCTGGAGGGGCAGGGGGCGTCGTCGCTCACGTTGAGCACGGCCGGCCGTTGCTCCGCCGGCAGGGCCAGGGCGTGCAGCAGGGCGCCCACGATGTCGTCCACGTGGATGCGGCAGAACACCTGGCCCGGTTTGTGCACCAGGCGGGCCTTGCCGCTGCGCAGCTGCTCGAACGGGCAGCGCCCGGGTCCGTAGATGGCCGGCAGCCGGAAGCTCTGCACCGGCAGGCCGCTGGCCAGCCACTGCTGTTCGCACTGCAGCCGAGCGCGGCTGCGGGCCAGGCTGGGGTTGGTGGCTGAGCGTTCATCCACCCAGCCCCCCTGCACATCGCCGTACACCCCGGTGGTGGAGAGGTAGCCCAGCCATTGCAGGGGCTGCTGGCGCAACGGTTCCAGCAGGTGCTGCAGCGCCGCATCGCGGCCGTCGCGGCCGGGCGGCAGGGTGATCAGCCCATGGCTGAGGTTGGCCGGCAGGGCCGGGATCTGGCCGTTCTCGGCGTCAAAGCGCAGCCAGTGCAGCCGTTCATCCTGCGGTTGTGCGGCAGCGGGCGGGGTGGGTTGCCGGGTGGTGAGCCACACCTCGGCACCCTGCTGGGCGGCGGCGCGGGCGAAGCGCAGGCCCGTGTAGCCGCCGCCCACCACGAGGAACCGCGCCCCCCGGTTGACAGCACCGAAGGTCATGAGTACACCTGTATCACTGCTTTGCGCTGGTGATGACCGCGTCCTGTTTCTCTACTCCCCTGCCCGTGGCCCGGCCGCGGCTGCGCCCCCGCCAGCTGCTGCTGCCTGCTGTTGTTGTGATGGTGCTGGCGGCCGCCGTGCTGGCGCCCGAGCAGCCCGATGCACAGGCTGAGATCTGCGAACGCCACAACGGCGTGGCGGCCTGCCGGGTCTGGTGAGTGGCCGTTCAGGCGGCCTGCAGGCGCGTGCTGCCGCTCTGGCCGGGCGTCGCCCACTGCAGCAGGCGCACCGCCAGCCGCAGGTCGCCGTCGGTCCAGGCGCGGATCGCCATGGCGCGGCGGGGGTCGTAGAAGCGCTGGCGGCGATACCACTCGAAGGCATCGGCATCGCTCTTGTGGCCGTTGCAGGCGAGGCAGGCCGGCACGCAGTTCTCGGTGGTGCTCAGGCCGCCGCGGCTCTGGGGCAGCACGTGATCGATGGATTCCGATGGCTTCCCGCAATAAATGCAGGTTTTATGAGTGAAGGAGTGGAGAGATTGTCTCCAGCGACGAACGCGAAGTTTGGGGCACAGATCCTCAAGGAAAACCGCATCCCTGGCGTGCATCCACTTGGCTCGGTTGTTCAGAGTTTGCCCGTGGTGGCAGGGATGTCAATGTGTCGAGGGATGCAGTTTTGAGGCTTCATCGTGAAGCTTGCCTCACATCGCAGCGTCGCTAGAATCACATTCGGTGCGCGACAGTGGCAGCGCTCCCCTCCTGCCGCCTCGAGGCTGGCTCCTCCCGCTCTTGCCCGTTCGCTCAGCTGCCACCTGCCGCTGTCTGATGCGCCTCGGCAGCTCCGGCTGCATCGAGCTGGTGCTGCCCTTTGACGCGGTGACCCAGGCGCAGCTGCGGGCCGTGCGACCGCGGGGCCGCTGGCTTGCCCGCTGCGGTTGCTGGCAGTTCCCGCTCGAGGCGGCTGGCGTGCTGCAGCGCCAGTTCGGCAGCCGCTTCGCTGTGGAGCCCGAGCTGCAGCGCTGGTTTGCCTGGCTGGAGCAGCCACTGCCGCCGCTGCCGCCGCACCGGGATCTGGTGGCGGCGGCCGCCCTGGATCAGCCGCTGCCGGATGGTCGTCGCCTGTTCGCCCATCAGCGGGCCGCCGCCCGTTGGCTGCTGGCCCGCCGCGGCGCCGTGCTGGCTGATGCCATGGGCCTCGGCAAGACCCTCACGGCCCTGGCGGCAGCGCGGGCGATGGTGCGTGCCGCGGATTGCCGCATCGTGGTGGTGGCCCCCGCCGGGCTGCACAGCCACTGGCGCCAGGAGGCCGCCGCTCTGCAGCTCCGCCTGGAGCTGCTCAGCTGGGCCCGGTTGCCACCCGAGCTGCCGCCGGGCGGCACGGTGTTGATTGCCGATGAGGCCCATTACGCCCAGAACCTCCAGGCTGTTCGCACCCAGGCCCTGCTGCGCCTGAGTCGCCATCCGCGCCTGCGGGCCGTGTGGTTGCTCAGCGGCACGCCGATGAAGAACGGCCGGCCGCAGCAGTTGTTTCCGCTGCTGGCGGCGATCGGCCACCCCCTGGCGCTGGATCAGAGGGCCTATGAGGAGCGCTACTGCCAGGGGCACTGGCTGGAGCGGGGTGGCAAGCGTCACTGGCATGCCCTGGGGGCCTCCCATCTCGAGGAGTTGCATCGCCTCACGCGGCCGCTGGTGCTGCACCGCCGCAAGCAGGATTGCCTCGATCTCCCCCCGAAGCAGCGGCGGGTGGTGCCGGTGCGCCTCTCCGACACGGAGGGCCAGGGTTTCCAGCACCGCCTGCAGCTCAAGGTGGACGACTACCGCCGCCGCGCCGAGGCCGGGTTGGTGCGCCGGGATGCCGAGGTGCTGGCGGTGTTCACGGCCCTGCGCCAGATCAGCGCCGAATACAAACTGCCCGCCGCCGCGGCTCTGGTGGGCCAGCTGCAGGCCGAGGCGGAACCGGTGGTGCTGTTCACGGCCTTTGTGGCCGCCGCCGAACTGCTGCACAGCCGCCTGGGGGGCGTGCTGCTCACCGGCAGGGTGCCGGTGGGGGAGCGCCAGCAGCGCGTGGATGCTTTCCAGGCCGGCCGGCAGCCGCTGCTGATCGCCACCTTCGGGGTGGGCGGCCTGGGCTTCACCCTGCACCGTGCGCGCCATGTGGTGCTGCTGGAGCGTCCCTGGACCCCCGGCGATGCCGAGCAGGCGGAGGACCGCTGCCACCGCATCGGCATGCAGGGGGAGCTGATCAGCCATTGGCTGCAGCTCGGTGTGGCGGATCAGATGGTCGATGATCTGATCGCCAGCAAGGCGGCGCAGATCGATCTGCTGCTCAGGCGCCGTTCCCTGCCGGGGATGGTGCGGCGCCTGCTGGAGCAGTGGTGAGCTGGCGGCAGCTCTTCAGCCGCAGCTGGATCTCCTCCACCAGCAGGGGATCCACGGGTGGTGATTTCGGGAACCGCTCCAGCAGCGCGGCAGCGGCCTGGCTGTCGCTGCAGGCCGCACGGTTGTCTCCCGCCAGGCTGTGCAGCAGCGCCCGCTCGTTGCGCGGTTGCGGGTGGCGCGGGTGCGCCTGCACCACCGCGTTGCAGCGCTCGATCGCCCGCTCCAGCTTCTTCATCTCCACCTGCCGCAGGCAATCGCCCAGGCCGGGCAGTGTGGTGCTGGGATCGCCAGGGTCGCTGAAGCAGCCCCCCAGCAACACCAGCAGTGCCGTGGCGATCGCCCCCCTAGTAGGCGTAACGCTCGTTGCGGGTCGCGCCGCCCTGGGGGCTGTAGCCGCTGGATTCGCTCTGGTCCTTCTGCTCCTGGGCAGCGCTGGCATAGAGATCACCGAGGTATTTGCCGCAGTCGGGGAAGGTGCCGGGGTTCTGCACCACGGCTTCGGTGATCATCACCGCGGCGTGCTCGGGTGAGGTTTTGAACAGGCTGGCGCTCTGGCGTTTGATCAGGGCGTAGGCCGCCAGCCAGCTCACCTCGTGGTTGTTGCCCGAGTTGCGCATGAAGCAGTACACCTGCGCGCCCTTGGCGGCCGGGCTGGAGGGGTTGTCGGCCGCCAGCGCCGCCGCCGGCAGCCCCACCAGGCCGGCGGCGGCCAGCAGCGATGCCGTGATGGCCTGTCCGAGGCGTGAACGCAGCATGGCTCCCTTCAGCGATGGGGCCCAAGGTATCGGCCGGATCGGCTCCGATCCAGACCCTGGAGCCTGAGCTGCGGCTGGCTCACGGGAGGCTTCTGTGCTGACATCAGTGCAGTTCAGCGTTTTTCCCATGGCCGGCGAATCGGTGTCCTTCCGCATCACCCGCACCACCGAGGATCTGGCCCAGACCGTGGCCGCCCTCTCCCAGCGGCTGGTGAAGCTGGAGCAGCGCTTCGCGGCGGTGGAGCTGCAGCTGGATCGGCTGGCCCGGGAGCCTGAGCCGGATCAGGAGGAGCTGCGGCGCCTGGATCACGTGGCAACCCTGCTCGCCGACTGCCGCAGCCTGCTGGAGGAGGAGCTTGATGCCGGGGGTGTGGCGAGCGACACCGAGGCTGAGCTGGAGCAGCCGCTGGCGGCCTGACAATGCCTTGGCAGCGGTGCCACAATGGGAAGAAAGCGAACCATGGCCTTCACAAACAGCCATACAGGCGCCCACCCCAGCGCCCATCGCGCCGCCCCCGGTACGCCCGCCTGCCAGAGCCGGGGTTATGCCGAGGGTGGCCATCAGCTTGAGAAGCTGGAGTTCGCCCTTGCTGTGGCGATCACCCGGGGTGATCAGCAGCGTGTTGAGCAGCTTCGGGCTCAGATCGATGCCCTTGGCGGTAATCGCGAAGAACCCGGAACCTGAAACCTGAGGCTCCGGGGTTCAGCCAAAGCTGTGTCCTGATTCCAGGATCGGGCGATGCCGGACTGCGCTTGATGCGACAGGTCCGTTAACATGAATGCACGACATTGTCGACGCATGCAAGCGACACGCCAGGCACCGGCACCGGCTGCTCGCCGCGAAGATCTGCTGAAAGAGGCCTCAAGTTATGCCGATGCTGCCCAGGCTGCAGCAGCATCTGGTTCGATTGAATCGGCGGCACGATTGATCCTGCGGTCGCTCGATTGCGAGCGTCGAGCCGGCAGTGTCGGCCCCCAAGTGCTTCAGCTGATCAAGCCCCGCCAGTAGTTGCGGCAGGTTCGAAGAAGCGGGTGACCGGGCTCGAACCGGCGACGTTCAGCTTGGGAAGCTGACATTCTACCACTGAATTACACC
>CAJXSQ010000036.1 GCA_913061215.1 uncultured Synechococcus sp.
GCCAGCAGATCGATCGGTTCGCACACCGGGAAACGGTTGATCGCCTTGAGGGCAGCGCGGGCGTTGTCGCGGAGCTGCTGGCTGATGGCTTCGCAATAGGGCACCTGGGCCAAGAGATCCACAGTGCGGCGCATGATCCGCACCACATCGCCCTCATCGAGTGAGGTGTTGGCGATCAGGTCGTTCCAGCTCACGCCCTTGGCCCAGGCGTGCACCAGGCCCATCAGCTCCGGCTCGAACCACACCGGCATCACCACCGAGGCCCGCTCCTGCTGACGTTGGAGCTCGCGGCGGATGCCGCGCAGGTCGTGCAGGGCCTCTTCTGAGGCTGGCGACGGCGGGAAGCCACTCCACAGATCCGGACGGTTCACCTCGGTGGAGATCGCCTCGAACACCGAGGCCAGATCAGCCGGCTCCAGCTCATCGAGATGGCCGCTCATCAGGGCCAGGCCCAGCCAGAGCTCGTTATCACCGCGCAGGGCCGCCACGGTGCGGCCGATCTCGGTGGGCTCAAGGCCCTCCTCACCGGCCAGGCAACCGAAATGGCGCAGGATCTCGATCAACGCCAGCACGGTTTCCCAGTGGCGATTGGCGCGGAAGTGCAGGATGCGCTGCCGCTCTTCGATCTCGGCCTCCAGCTCCTCGATGCGGAAGCGCTGCTTGCGCAGCTTCTTGCGATCACCGGCGCGGTGGGCCGGATGCAGCTCCAGGGCCAGCTCCAGCTCCCGCACCAGATGGGCCTGGGCCTGCACCTCACCGGCAAGGTCGTATTGCGGGGTGGTCATGTCGTGGCGGCGGGCCATGTGGGCCACGGCCAGGGCCAGACCGCCACTGGCCTGATCGCCATGGCGCAGCTCACCGGCGCGATGCAGCTCCGGCGCCTTCACCTCCTTCACCTGCAGGCAGCTGAGCTCGGCGTGCAGGCTCACCACCGCACTGCAGGGCACCAGCACCCACACGTTCTCGTCGGTGAGGCAGAGCAGCAGCGGGAACTGGCCCGGCCCATCCACCTTCTCCACGATCACCGCCGGGGTCACCCGGCCGCGCAGCACCGGCGCCTTAAGGCTCACCAGGGCCCCCTCACTGGCGAAGCGCAGCGCCAGCGTGAGCTCGTGCGCCAGGGTTTCCTCGGCCTGCTGCTGCAGGATCCGCAGCAAACGCCGCTCCTCGCGCAGGCGGCCGCGCTGCTTCTCGTAATCCTCGAAATCGTCCCAGGCCACCTCCACCGCCTGATCGCTCAGGTGGCTGAGCTGCTCGCGCAGCTCGCTGATGCGCGCCTCGTCCTCCACCAGATCGAGCGTGGCCAGGTAGCGCCCGAAGCTGCGCTCCACCAGCTCACGCGCTTTGGTGAGGTCGTAGCGCTGCAGCAGGTTGAGCACCATGCCGTAGCTGGGGGTGAACTGGCTCACCAAGGGATCAGCCGGCGCGGTGGCCAGCTGGCCCGCCTCGCGCACCCCTTCAAAACGGCTCTGCACCGTCACCACATAGCCCTGGTTGTCGAGGCCGCGGCGGCCGGCGCGGCCGGCCATCTGCAGAAACTCACTGCCCATCAGCGGCCGGTGGCCCCGCTCGGTGCGCTTGGAGAGCGCCGAGATCACCGTGCTGCGGGCCGGCATGTTGATGCCGGCCGCCAGGGTTTCGGTGGCGAACACCACCTTCACCAGCCCCTGCTGGAACAGCTCTTCGATCAGCTCCTTCCAGGCCGGCAAGACCCCCGCGTGGTGGGCGGCGATGCCGCGCAGCAGGGCCTCGTCGTGGCCGCCATCGCGCACGGCCTCCGGCGTCGCCGCCACAAAGGCCTCAAGCCGCGCCCGGATGCGGGCCTGCTCCTCGGGAGTCACCAGGCACACCTTGCCCAGATCGCGCACCGCTTTGTCGCAGCCGCGGCGGCTGAAGATGAAATAGATCGCCGGCAGCATGTCCCGCTCGGCCATCTGAGCCACCACGAAGCTCAGCGGCGGCGCCTCCGGCTGGGGCGGCTTCGGGGTTTTCGGACCCTTGCGCTTGTGGCCTTTGGGCGCGCGCCACACCTTGCAGTTGGGGTGGAGGCCCGTGCCCTCGTCGTTGAGCAGCGGGTGCAGCCCCTTGGCACTGCAGAAGCTGAACTGCAGCGGCACCGGCCGGTAGTCGCTCAGCACCAGGGTGGTGGGGCCATGCACCCGCTCGATCCAGTCGGTGAGCTGGCCGGCGTTGGCCACCGTGGCCGAGAGGGCCACCAGCTGCACCACCGGCGGGCAGTGAATGATCGATTCCTCCCACACGGTGCCGCGCTGGGAGTCGTTCATGTAGTGGCACTCATCGAGCACCACCGCTTCCACGTCCTCGAGCGGGTCGTCGCCCTGGTCGGCTTCCGCATAGAGCATGTTGCGGAAGATCTCGGTGGTCATCACCACCACCGAGGCCTCACGGTTCACCGTGAGATCGCCCGTCATCAGGCCCACGCGCTCGGCGCCGAACTGCTCGCGGAAATCGCGCAGCTTCTGGTTGGAGAGCGCCTTGAGCGGCGTTGTGTAGAACACTTTGCGCCCATGGGCCAGGGCGCGGTGAATGGCGTATTCACCCACCAGCGTTTTGCCCGAGCCGGTGGGGGCACTCACCACCACCGAATGGCCCTGGTTCAGCGCATCGATCGCATCGATCTGAAAGCCATCGAGCGGGAAGGGAAACAGCTGCCCAAGCGGCGGCACCTCGCCGGAAGCCGCCGCCGTGGCGGGGACATTGCCGGGGACCGCTGAGCTGCTGAGCATTAGCAGATCCTATGGGCAGCGGCCCAACGGGCAGACTGGTGGCCAACACCACAACGCGGCAGCGGGCTTGCTCAAGGCGGACGCCCCCGGCTCAGAGGCTTCCTGGCGTGCCCCCCTGGCGCGGGATCTGGCGCAGCTGCCCCCGGAGCGCCGCCGGCAGCTGCGCTCCTGGCAGCCGGCGGGCCCGGCGGAACTGCGCGGGGCGGCCAACGCCGAGCGCCCCCTGCTGGATCTGGCCAGCAACGACTACCTGGGCCTGGCCAGCCACCCGGCACTGCTGGCCGCCGCCGGCGAAGCGATGGCCACCGAGGGGGTGGGCGCCGGCGCCTCCCGGCTGGTGAGCGGCACCCGGCCCGTACACGAACGGCTGGAGGCGGCCCTGGCCCGCTGGCTGGGACGTGAGCGCGTGCTGCTCTTCCCCAGCGGTTTCCAGGCCAACCTGGCGGCCGTGCAGGCCCTGGCGGATCGCCACACACGCGTGCTGGCGGATCGGTTGATCCACCACTCCCTGCTGGTGGGTGTGCGGGCCAGCGGCGCCCGCCTGCAGCGCTTCGCCCACAACAACCTGGCCGAGCTGCAGCGGCGGCTGGAGCAGGCGCGCCGCAGCGATCCGGGTCGCCGGCTGCTGGTGATCAGCGAGAGCCTGTTCTCGATGGAGGGCACCTCACCGGAGGTGGCAGCCCTGAGCGCACTCTGCGAACGCCATCAAGCGGCGTTGCTGCTGGATGAGGCCCACGCCCTGGGGGTGCTGGGACCCGGTGGCCGCGGCCTCGGCCATGGCCTGAGCGGCGTGAGCCTGATCAGCGGCACCTTCGGCAAGGCCTTCGGCAGCGGCGGCGCCTTCCTGGCGGGCGATGCCCTGCTGGGCGACTGGTTGCTGCAGCATTCCGGCCCCTTCCGCTACACCACGGCGCTGGCACCACCATTGGCGGCGGCGGCACTGGCGGCCCTGGAGCTGATCGAGGCGCAGCCCGGGCGCGGCCCCGAGCTGTTGGCACGGGCTGAACGCTGGCGCAGCCGGCTGGAGGCGGCCGGTTGGCCGCGCCCCCCGGGCGAGGGGCCGGTGTTGCCCCTGCTGGTGGGCGACGACAACCGCGCCCTCGCCCTGCAGCAACAGCTGGAGCAGGCGGGGCTGCTCAGCGTGGCGATCCGCCCGCCCACCGTGCCGGCGAACAGCGCCAGGCTGCGACTCGTGCTGCGCCACGATCTGCCGGCAGGGAGCCTCGAGCGCCTGATGGCCGCTCTCGCCGCCTGTCCCCCACCACAGGCCCACCAGCCATGACCCCTCGCTCCGCCACCCACCTGATCGCCATGCACGGCTGGGCCGGCGACAGCCGGGCCTGGCAGCCGTGGGCTGCGCTGGCGGCAGCGCGGGGCTGGCGGTTCAGCGCGGCGGAGCGGGGCTACGGCGCCCTGGAACCGCGTCAACCGATCTGGGATCCCCAGGCCACACGGCGCGTGGTGATCGGGCACTCAATGGGGCCCCATCTGCTGCCGGCGCCGCTGTGGGAACAGGCCACCACGGCAGTGCTGCTGGCCAGCTTCGCCGCCTTCGTGCCACCGGAGCCGGCGGGGCGCCGCACGCGCGCGGCGCTGCAGGCCATGGACCAGCGCCTGGAAGCGGGCGACGCCACAGCGATGCTGCGCGACTTCTTCCTTGAGGCCGCGGCGCCACAGCCGCCGTCGGCGCTGCCACCAGGGCCACTGGAGCAGGGGCTGAATGCCACCGGCCAGCGGCGCCTGCGGGAGGATCTGCGCCAGCTCGGCCGCACCGCAGGCCTGCCGGCAGGCTTCCCCCACCAGGCGCAGCTGCTGATCGTGGAGGCGGCGGACGACCGGATCGTGCACCCCGCCAGCCGCGCCGCACTGCGTGAGGCGTTGCCGGGGGCAACGGTGTGGACGCTGGATCGGGCCGGCCACTGCCTGCTGCAGCCGGACCTGCCGGAGCGGGTGCTCAGCTGGATCGCCGATGCCACAACCTGAGCAGCGCTTCAGCGCCAGCGTGCAGCGCTGCTTCAGCCGCAGCGCCGCCAACTACCAACGCGGTGCCACCCTCCAGGCCGCCGTGGCCGCCCGGCTCGGAGGCCTGATCCGGGCCCAGGCGAGCCCCCTGCCGCCCGGCCCCCGCGCCGACCTCGGCGCCGGCAGCGGCCTGTTGGCCCGCGCCATCGAGGCGCAGCTCGATGGCCCACCCCTGCTGCGCCTGGATGCCTGCCCGGCCCTGCTGGCGCAGGAGCTCAGGGCGAACGGCACCCCCCCGCAACGCGAGTGGGACCTCAATCAGGGCCTGCCAGCGGAGCTGCGGGGCGCGGCCCTGCTGGCCTCGAGCTTCGCGCTGCAGTGGCTGGCGCAACCGGCCGATCAGCTCGGTGGCTGGTGCGATGCCCTGCGGTCCGGGGGCGTCCTGGCCCTGGCGCTGCCCTGCCGCGGCAGCTTCAGCCTCTGGCAGGACGCCGCCCGGCGCGCAGAGGTGCCCTGCACCGCGCTGCCGCTGCCCGAGCCTGATCAGCTGATCCAGCGCGCCGCGCAGGCTCTGGAGCTCACGCACGGCCGGGTGCTGCGCTTCAGCCGCCCCAACCCGGGCGCCCTGGCCTTTCTGCAGCAGATCAAGGGCATCGGCGCCCAGGCCAGTCCGGCGGCAACGCTGCATGCCGGCCAACTGCGGCGGCTGATCCGCCACTGGCCGGGGCCGGAGCAGGCGATCGTGTGGCACGTGCTGGTGCTGATGGGACGCAAACGATGAGCAACCGCCTGGTGGTGTGCGGCACCGACACCGATGTGGGCAAAACCGTGGTGAGCGCCCTGCTGGTGCAGGGGCTGAACGCCCACTACTGGAAGCCGGTGCAGTGCGGGCTGGAGCACGGAGAAGGGGATCGCGACCGGGTGCAGCGCTGGCTGGAGCTGCCGGATGAGCGGATCCTGCCGGAGGCCTACCGGCTGCAGGCGCCGGTGTCACCCCACTGGGCCAGCGCCCTGGAAAGTGGCGACCCGGATCATCCCGGCGCTCCGATCGACCCACAACAGCTGGCGCTGCCCAGCCATGCCGGCCCCCTGGTGGTGGAGACGGCCGGCGGACTGCTGGTGCCCCTGCGCCTGGATCTGCTGCAGATCGAGCAGCTGCAGCGCTGGCAGCTGCCGGTGCTGCTGGTGGCCCGCAGCGGCCTGGGCACCCTCAACCACACCCTCCTGTCGCTGGAAGCGCTGCAGCAACGCCGGATTCCTGTGCTGGGCGTGCTGCTCAACGGCCAGCCCCACGCCAACAACCTGAGCACCCTGGAGCAGCTGGCGGGCGTGCCACTGCTGGGCTGCCTGCCGCCCCTGCAGCCGATCAACAGGAGCAACCTGGAGCAGCAATGGCAGCAGCTGGAGCTCTCCCATAAGCTCCAGGCATGAAGCGCACCGGTGCATGAAAGGCTCACAGATCGCGATCAGCGCCGCCGTGGCGGCGCTCTGTGCGGGCATCCTGGTGCTGTTCACCGACATCGAGGTGTCGATGGTGCGCTGGTTCAGCTGCGGCCCCTTCTCCACCCAGGGCGAGGAGCGCAGCGAACTGTGCAAGCGCAAGCTCTGATCCGCTGATCGAAGCCCGGCTCAGTGCAGCTGACGGGCCTTGATCGGGCAGTGGCCGCTGAGCACCGCCACGTTGTTCTCCGCCAGGGACAGGGGCCAGCCCTGGCGCAGCTGATCGTGAATCTGCTCGATCTGCATCGCATTCCAGCCGCGGGCTTCCAGCTGCACCCGCACGCTCTGCCACTGCCCTTCCGCGAACACCTCGGTGCTGCTCCAGGCGCGGCCGGCCCGGCCCGGCCCCTGCTGCACGGGCTGGATGAAGCGATTGGACACCAGCGCTTCCCGATGGGAGCTGCGTTCCATGGCACGCCCTCTGCCGTCACCCCCATGCTGACGAGGACAGCCGCTCGCGTCAGCGGCCCGTCAGGGTCCGGCCAGAATCGCCGCCTCCACATCCGCGCGGCTGAGGCCGTAGGGAAAGTGCCGCTCCACCGCACTGGCACCCCCGAGCCAACGGATGCTCAGCTCCTCCACCTCCAGCTCGATCTCGGCGCTCCAGCCGCCCAGCTGCAGATCCCACAGGCAGGAGTGGGGGGCGCGCTGCACCGCCCCCAGATCACTCAGCCACTGCTCCAGCGCCGGCAGCGGATGGTTGTAGATCGGCGCCTGGGGCGACGGCAGGGACGTCATCCGTGGTGGTGATCGGCGAGCTGAGGGCAGTCTGCTCACCACCCGGCCACCAGCTCGGCTCGCGCAACAACTCGGTGCCGCGCGCCCAGGCCAGCCCCACCCCGAGCACCAGGCTGAACACCACGGCCAGGCCGAGCAGCAGCAAGGCAAACCACTCACCGCCCGAGAGTGCCCGCCGCGCCGGCACAGGCACCACCACGGTGCGGGTCACGGATGGTGGCGGCAGCACAACGGCGAGGCTGGCGTCGTAGGCACGCCGGCGCTCGGGGTCGCTGAGGGTGAGATAGGCCGCCTGCAAGCGGCGGAAGCCTTCCCGGGCCTGCGCCTCCGGCAGCGCGGTGGTGTCGGGGTGGTAGTGCTTGCTCAGGCGGCGGAAAGCCTGGCGCAGCTCCTGCGGCGAAGCCTCCGGCGCGATCTGCAGCAGCTCGTAGTGATTGGCAGCTGCCACCGGCCGCAAACCGTGTGTGGGGGATCCTAGAGAGCATCAGCCAACGCCGCCCGAGGGGATGCCAGCCGCCACACCTGACACCAGCCTCTGGAAGGAGCTGGGCTGGCAGCCGAGCGCCGGGCAGCTGCAGCAGCTCCAGCAGCTGCAGGAGGAGCTGCGCAGCTGGAACAGCCGGGTGAACCTCACCCGGCTGGTGGAGGGCGACGACTACTGGATCGCCCAGGTGTTCGACAGCCTCTGGCCGCTGCGCCAGCTGCTGCAGGAGCAGGCCGAAACCCCGCTGGCCTGCATCGATGTGGGCACCGGTGGTGGCTTCCCCGGGCTGGCGGTGGCGATCGCCCTGCCCCGGGCCCGGCTCACCCTGGTGGATTCGGTGGGCCGCAAGACCCAGGCGGTGCAGGCGATGGCCGCGGCCCTGGGGCTGGCGGATCGGGTGGAGCTGCGCTGCGAGCGGGTGGAGCTCACCGGCCGCCACGGCCACTGCCGCGGCCGCTTCGATCTGGCGATGGCGCGGGCGGTGGCCGCGGCACCGGTGGTGGCGGAATACCTGGTGCCGCTGCTCAAGCCGGATGGCCAGGCGCTGCTCTACCGCGGCCAGTGGGGGGAAGGCGACCGCCAGGAGCTCGATCGCGCCCTGAAGCTGCTGCAGGCGAAGGTGGAGCGCTGCGAGCACCGCGAACTGCCCGCCGGGCGCGGGCAGCGCACCGCGCTGGTGGTGACCGCCAGCGCCCCCTGCCCGAAGAGCTACCCGCGGGCGGTGGGCATGCCGGGCAAGTTCCCGCTCGGGCAGAGCGGCAACAGCGCCTGATCCAGGCTCAGCTGCTCATCAGCCGCTGGCTGGCCTGCCCGCCCACGCGCTCGCGCAGCCGGCGCAGCAGCTCCGGAATCTGCCCGGCCCAGGGGCTGCCCGTGAGCACCTGGCGCAGCTCCGCCTCGCTCACGCTGCGATCCAGCGCATCGGCATTGGCCCCGGGGAACCAGTGGCTGCCGGCGCCGAGCAGGCCGTAGCGGGCACGGGCGTAGCCCTCGAGCCCCCAGGCCTCCACCAGGTTGTGCAGCCACAACAGGATGGGCAGGTTGATCCCGCCAGGTGTGTCCTGCCAGGCGGGCAGCCCCTGCTGCCAGCTGCGCAGCCAGGCTTCCCCCAGCGCCTCCAGGCGGGCCTGCTCGAGCCGGGCCACGATCGGAGGCACCAGCTCGGCCGCCTGCGGCAGCAGGCGCACGGCCTCCAGGTGCAACTCCAGATCCTCAGGCCGGGCCGCCCCCACGCTGATCGTGTGAATACCGGGCGCCGCGAGGCAGAACAGATCGTTGAACACGATCGGATGCAGCGGCGCGCACAGCTCCAGCAAGCGCTCGGAGGGGGTATGCAGGTGGCCGCCCTTGTCGGTGGGGCTGATCACGAACACACCCATGTCGTGGGCGGTGGCCGCCTCGATCGCCGGGCGGTTGTCCTGGCGGATGAAATACCAGTGCAGGTTCACATAGTCGAAGGCGTCGCTGGCGATCGCCTCGAGGATGAGCGGCAGGGGGGCATGGGTGGAAAAACCCACCGCCCCCACACGCCCCTCCGCCTGCCAGCGGCGCACCACCTCCAGGCAGCCGCCGGGCCGCAGGGTCTGCTCCAGGTGGTCAGGCCGGTTGATCCCGTGGATCGCCAGCAGCTCCACCCGCTCCACCGCCAGCCGCTCAAAACTGAGCTGCAGCTCGGCCTCAAAGGCAGCGCTGTCCGCCTGGGGGGGCACCTTGGTTTGCAGGATGCGCTGAGGATCGGCCACCTGCGGCAGCAGCCAGCCCAGCTGACGCTCGGAGCTGCCGTAGTGCCGTGCCGTTTCCACGTGGTGGAAACCAGCCGCCACCGCCCGCTCCAGCGTGGCCCGCAGGTTGGCCTGGTTCTCGGCGGTGATCTGATCAGCAGGCAGATCGCTCCAGCTCTGCTGGAAGCGCATGCCCCCCAGGGAGAGCACGGGCATCGGCAGCTCCGTGCGGCCGAAACGACGAACCGGCAACATCAGGATCGGGCGCGGGGCAGGATGCGGCCCGGACGCGAGGGTGTGGGCAGGCCGAGGGGCTGCAGCTCCTGCTGGCGGGCCTGCTCCTCCAGATCCGGCAGCTCCTCGTAGCTCACCCAGTGGATGCAGTCCACGGGGCAGGTGTCGATCGCCTCCTGGATCCGCTCGGTGCTGTCACCGTCCTGGCGGATCGCCCGGGAGCGCCCCCAGTTTTCCTCCACCAGAAAGGTGTTGGCGGCCACATGGGTGCAGTAGCGGCAACCGATGCACACCGCCTCATCCACCCACACGGCCTGCTGACGCAGAGCCCCACCCAGCACCGGCTCCTGGCCGGAGCGCGGTGCGGATGGGGCCGGTGCTGCCGTGAAGGCAACCGCAGGATCGATGCTCACTCCCAGCGGGTCACCACCAGTTCGATCGAGCCATCGGCGCTCTGGCGCTGCTCGCTCACCTGGAAACCCTCCTCACCGGAGGCGGCCAGGATGCTGCGCAGGGCGTAGTGCTGGGTGAGCTTGGCCAGGAAGCGCTCCACCGGGATGGGCTGGCGCCAGAGGTCGAGGTCGGTCACCAGCTCGTAGCTGCCGCTGGCTTCGTTCCAGCGGAAACCGATATCACCGCCCTCTTCGGCGAGAACGGCAAGGTCAGCCTGCACGGTCTGGCCGCGGTAGCCGCGCACGGGGCGCTCGCCTTCGGCGGGGTCGTGACCGAGATCACGCAGGGCTTCGATCAGGGCAGCGCGATCGCGCAGTTCCGTTTTAACGGTGCTGAAGTGCGACATCAGGAGACCGGATTGGACAGGGTCTGCTCAGGCGTCACCGCTGCTGCAGAAGCCTGGTAGGCCTCTGAGGTGGCCTGGCGCTGCTGCACGCTGCCAAGCCGGGCCTCGATGCGCTCCGTGAGCTGCTCACATCCGTTGCCGGCAATGCCTTCCACCAGCTCTTCCACGCGGCCATCGGGCCGGATTCGGAAGCGGATGGTGTGCTGGGCCATCCCGGGCAACAGAGGGGTGGGCGGATGCTAGCCGCGTTCTTCTGCGCCTGTCGGATCGCAACCGGTCACGACAACAGCCCCTCATCCACCAGCGTCTGCAGCCGTTCGAGCACCAGGGGGTCCTCCAGCTGCTCCAGGGCCAGGCGCGCCTCATCCCGCACCGCCGGATCACCGTCGTGGAGCATCGCCCCCAGCAGCGCCTCCACCACCTCCTGCTGGCGGGGATCCACCAGGTCGCCGTAGAGGCGCCCCAGCGACCAGGCGCTGTTGCTGCGCACCGCCGCCTCACTGTCGATGCGCAGGGCCTGCAGCAACTGCCCCGCCGCCTGATCCGCCTTGGCCAGGCCGGTGGAGCCGGCATCCGCCAGGGAACTGGCGGCCCAGAGGCGCACCGCGGCGATGTCGGTTTCCAGAGCGCGGATCAGCGGGTTCATCACCGGTGCATCCGGGTAGCTGCTCAGGCTCCAGGCCACCGCCTTGCGCACATAGCCATTGCTGTCGTTCTGCAGCAGGGCGAGCAGGGGGGTGATCGCCTGCAGATCCGGGTTGCGGCCGAGGGCGTACACAGCGCTCATGCGCAGGATCGGGCAACTGGCCTCCAGCAGGGGCAGCAACAGAGCCGGAGCGCGGGGGTCACGGTGCTCGCAGAAAATCCGCAGACCCTGCATGCAGTCGTCATGACTGCCCTTCAGCAGCTCCAGGCCCAGGTCGCAGTCGGCAGCCACATCCGCCAGCGCCGCGGAGGGTTCATCGAGATCATCGAGCGGATCACCCAGCAGCTCCTCCGCCAGTTCGCGCGCGAGCATCTCCGGATCGAGCGCCAGCTCCGCCGGACTCTGCGAAAACTCGGGGTAAGGGCCTGTCATGGCGGCGATCGTATTCAGCCGACCGGAGCAGGAGCCGCCATATCGCCCGGCAGCCAGATGCGGGCACTCACGGCGAACAGCGCCAGACCGAACAGCAGCACGATCGCCGCCGGCAGAAGGGTGGAGCGAAGAAACTGCACGAA
Source organism: uncultured Synechococcus sp. (assembly GCA_913061215.1). Classification (GTDB taxonomy): domain Bacteria; phylum Cyanobacteriota; class Cyanobacteriia; order PCC-6307; family Cyanobiaceae; genus Vulcanococcus. The sequence goes on from CAJXSQ010000036.1 coordinate 11,407, forward strand.
TCAGGCCCAGCAATGCTCCATTTTCACTGCCGGAGGCCACACCTAGGGTGCCGGCGAATCAGCCGCTGAGCATGGCCACATCGCACACAGGCACGCTGCGCCGCCTTGTGGCCGTCACAGCCGAGGGCGTCGCCAGCGGCGCGCCCCTGATGGTGGGCAGCCGCCTGCTGCAGGGCTGGCTCACCGCCAGTGGGGTTCCCCTGGCCCTGATCGGCCTGATCCCCCTGGCCGAGCTGCCCTACACGCTCAAGCTGTTCTGGGCGCCGCTGCTGGATCGCTGGCCCATCCCCTGGCCCGATCGGCGCCGCGGCTGGCTGCTGCTGATGCAGCTGCTGCTGGTGGCCGTGATCGCCTCCATGGCACTGCTGCGGCCCGGCAGCAACCCGGCCAGCCTCACCGCCATCGGGGTGGCGGCTCTGGTGCTGGCGGTGTGCAGCGCCACCCAGGACATCGCCGTGGATGCCTATCGCACCGATCTGCTGCCGGAAGCGGAACGGGGTGCCGGTGCCGCCGCAGCGGCGCTGGGCTATCGCGCCGCCATGCTGGCGATCGGCGCCGGCGGCTTTCTGCTGGCGGGGCGCTACGGCTGGCCAGCCGCCTTTCTCAGCGCAGCGGGTCTGGTGGCGGCGATCGTGCCGTTCACCCTCACGGCGCCGGCGCTGCAACCGGTGGAGCACGCCGTCACCAGCCTGCGCCAGGCGGTGCTCGGCCCCGCGCGCGAGTTCCTGCACCGGGCCGGGCCAGGCCGCACCTGGCAACTGCTGCTGTTGGTGCTGCTCTACCGCTGGCCCGATGGCCTGCTCAATGCGATGGCGATTCCCTTCCTGCAGCTGCAGGGCTTCAGTGAGGCCGACATCGGCCTGGTGCAGGGGGGCTGGGCGATCGGCGCCACGATGGTGGGCACCGTGCTGGGGGGAACGCTGTTCGCCTGGCTGGGCATGAACCGCTCGCTGTGGCTGTTCGCGATCAGCGGCGTGATCGGCAACCTCAGCTACTGGGCCCTGGCCAGCTTCGGCGGCGGCGTGGCCGGCCTGATCACAGCGGTGAGCCTGGAGAACATCAGTGGCGGCATGGTGGGCGCGGTGTTCGTGGCGTTGCTGATGAGCCTCTGCAACCCGCGCTTCTCCGCCACCCAATACGCCCTGCTCTCAGGCATCTATGCCCTGAGCCGCTCGATCCTCGCGGCGCCGGCGGGGGTGGTGGCCGAGCGCTCGGGCTGGCCGGGGTTCTTTCTGTTCACCGTGGCGGCGGCGCTGCCCTCCTTCCTGTTGCTGGCACGGCTGGCGCCGTGGGGCGAACGGGAAGCGCGTGGCGCCTTCGATCCCAGCCGTGATCCCACCTAGCGGGCGATCGCAGGTTCAAGGCTGTCGGCCAGGCGACGCCGCAGCTGGCCGCAGGCCGCATCGGCATCGAGGCCGCGGCTGGCGCGGACGCTCACGGCCACATGGCGCTCCTGCAGGGCGCGGCGGAAGCCTTCCACCGCCGAAGGGGTGGGGCGCTTGAACTCCTCCTCGGCGATCGGGTTGTAGGGGATCAGATTCACGTGGCTCTGGAAGCCGCGCAGCAGCTGCGCCAGGGCCGCTGCATGGCGGGGCTGGTCGTTGAGGCCGCCCAGCAGGATGTATTCGAAGCTCACGCGCCGGCCGGTGATCGCCACATAGCGGCGGCAATCGTCGAGCAGGGCCTCGATCGGATAGGCGTGGGCCGTGGGGATCAGCTCCTCGCGCAGGCGCTGATCGGGCGCATGCAGGCTCACCGCCAGGGTGAACTGGGCCCGGCCCAGCCGCTCCAGGGCCAGCTCCGCCAACCGCGGCAGGGTGCGGGGCACCCCCACCGTGCTCACCGTGATCTGGCGCTGGGCCATGCCCAGATCGGTGCAGAGGCAGTCGATCGCGGCCAGCACGGCCTCGATGTTGAGCAGCGGTTCGCCCATGCCCATGAACACCACATGGCTGGGGCGCTGCTCCATCACCTCGCGCACGCTCAGCACCTGATCCACGATCTCGTGAACGGCGAGCGAACGCTGCAGGCCGCCCTTGCCGGTGGCGCAGAAGCGGCAGGCCATCGGGCAGCCCACCTGCGAGCTCACACACACCGTGAGTCGCCCCTCAGCCGGGATACCCACGGTTTCGATGCTGAGGCCATCGTGGGTGGCGAGCAACAGCTTGGTGGTGCCGTCGCTGGCAACGCTGCGATGCAGCTCCCGCGAACGGCCCATCCAGTCGAAGGCCGTGCCGGGGGGCTCGGCCGCCAGCTGCTGGCGGAACGCCTTGGGCAGCACGGACACCTGATCCAGGCTCCGGGCTCCCTTGGCATAGAGCCAGTCGTGCAGCTGCCGGCCGCGGAACGCGGCCTGGCCATGGGCCTGGGCCCACGCCTCCAGCGCAGGCCGGCCCATCCCCAGCAGGGGCTGGCTCACCAGATCAGCAACCCATGGCCCAGCTGCAGTTCCACCGCCACCAGGGCGATGAAACCGAGCATGGCCATGCGGCCATTCAGCCGCTCCGTGTGGGTGTGAAAGCCGTAGCGGGGCAGACGCCGCTGCGGCACGAGCTTGGGCTGGATCATGATTCGTCGGTGAGCAGACCTTCGTTCTGCAGGCCCTGCATGGCCTCAGGATCGGCGATCAGCTCCTCCTCCAGGCCCTCTTCCACCGTGGGGCGGGTGAAGGCGGCGGTGGTGCTGGCGCTGGCCTCGATGCCGTGGCGGCTGCGGGTGGCTTCCAGATCCTCCTCGGAAGGATCGTCGAGCAGGGCGCCGGCGGTGCTGGCGGCGGGGGCCGCCGGCATCTCCACGGTGTAATCGGGGCGCAGGTTCTGCATGCGGCGGTAGTTCATCGCATCCTCGTCGAGGATGTCGGGATGGGGGCCCGCCTCAGCGCGCAGCTCCTCTTCGAAGCCGCTGAAGCCCGTACCGGCCGGGATCAGGCGACCGATGATCACGTTCTCCTTGAGGCCGCGCAGCCAGTCGCTCTTGCCTTCGATGGCGGCTTCGGTGAGCACGCGGGTGGTCTCCTGGAAGGAGGCCGCCGAGATGAAGCTGTCGGTGTTGAGCGAGGCCTTGGTGATGCCCAGCAGCACCGGGGTGAACTCGGCGGGAGCGCCACCGGTGATCGCCATGGCGCTGTTCACCTGCTCCACCTGACGCAGCTCGATCAGCTCACCGGGCAGCAGGGTGGTGTCGCCGGCATCCTCGATGCGCACCTTGCTGGTCATCTGGCGCACGATCACCTCGATGTGCTTGTCGTCGATGGTGACGCCCTGCGACTTGTAGACGTTCTGCACTTCCTGCACCAGGCGGAACTGCAGCTTGGAGATCGCCTCCATCGCCGCCTCCAGGGTGGGCTTGCGGCTGCGCAGGTCCTCGAAGAAGCACTCCAGCAGCTCGTGCGGGTTGATCGGACCATCGGTGAGCAGCTCACCGGCGCGCACCTGCTGGCCATCGCTCACCATCACGTTGCGGCCCAGCAGGATCGGGTACTCCGTGATCACGTCGTCGGCTTCGATCACCGACACGGTGACGGAATCGTCGTCCTCGCCCTGCTTGATCTCCACGGTGCCGGCCTTGCGGCAGAGCACCGCCGATTCCCGCGGACGGCGGGCCTCGAGCAGTTCCTCAATACGGGGCAGACCCTGCACGATGTCACCGGTCTTCTGGCGCTCGAACACCAGCAGGGCCAGGGAGTCACCGCGCTGCACCAGCTCTCCGTCGCGCACGTGCAGCACCGAATCGGGCGACACCATGTAGGGGCGACCCATGCGGATGGTGACGACGCTGCCGGACACCGACTCCACCTGACCACAGCAGGGGGCTTCCACGCCGTCGGCGAGCATGTCGCCGTCCACCAGGCGCTGACCCTCTTCCACCTGCGGCTTGGCGGAGCCCAGGTCGATCGTGCGGGTGTCGCTGGCGCGCTCCACGATCAGGCGACGCACCGGCTCACCATCGAGGTTGTCGGGCAGAGCCAGAACGCCGTCCTCCTTGCAGAGGATCTGCGTGGTGGCCACCACGTCGCCGGCCTTCACGCTGTCGCCGTCGTTGACGGCCAGTTCGGTGTGGGTGGAGCCGTGGCTGGCATCGGAGAGGGTGTCGCGGCGCACCAGCAGGCTCTCGAGGATCACCAGCTGCAGCCGATCGATCGTCTTGGCGCGCTTGTCGGGCACCGACTCCACATCCACCGTCATCTGCGGGGTGGTGTCGAAGGTTTCGAGGATCAGCTGCGTACGCAGCAGCTCCACACCCTCCACGCTCTTGATCAGCTCGCCATCTTTGAAGGCGAGGCGCTGGGTGGCCTTGAGGCCCAGGCTGGGACCGTTCTTCTGGGTGACGCTGGCCTGCTCCGGCAGGTGGGCTTCATCGGGAATGCGGTATTCCTCCACCGGACGCAGCAGCAGCGCACCACCCTCGGGGGTGTCCACCGCTTCCACGAACACCATCGCCTCGGCCTTGAGTCCCTTAGCGATCTCCTCACCGGGGTTGACCATCTTGCCGTCGCTGTAACGGCTGATCGCCTTGGCGTCGGACACGTGGTGCAGGGTGCCGGAGCGCACGATGATTTCGCGCAGAATGTCGTTCTTCTGCGTCACCGTCACGATGCCGGCGGTCTGGCTGAAGATGTCCTTCACCACCTCGGTGCCGGCCTCGATCCACTGGCCGTCCTCGATCATCAACAGGGAGATGTCCTTGTTGATCTCGTGGGTTTCCTGCGGGATCCAGAGCAGGGTGCCGCCCTTGTTCACCTCGTAGCCGTTCTTGGCGCTGCGGGCCTTCTTGATCGCCAGGCCGGGCGCGAACTTCACGATGCCGCCGGTCTGGGTGCGGAAGCGATCGTCGGCGAGTTCAGCGATCACCTCACCGCTGCCGATCTTGGTGCCGGGGTGGGTGTTGAGGCGATAGCGGATGTTGTCCTTGCCCTCCAGGTGCCAGAGCTCACCGGAGTGGGTGGATTCACCCACGAGCTTGCAGTCCTTGAGGGTGAGGCTGGTGGTGACGATCTGCACCTCGCGGGAATCACCGGCGCTCTCACGCAGGCGCACGGCACCGCCGTACTCGCTCACGAGGCGGCTCTCGGCCAGCACTTCACCGGTGGTGACGGGCTGCTTCTCGGTGATCACCGGCTGCGCATTGGGCGGCAGGTTGTACACATCGCCGCTGTACACCCACAGGCGGCCCAGACGCTGGGCCTTGAGCGTGATGTTGCCCTGACGGTCGGTGACCTCCTTGGGCTGGATCACATCCTCGAAACGCACCTGACCCGCCAGATCGCAGATCACGTCCTTGGTGGCCTTTTCCACGCTCTTCTTCACGGCAGCGCCGGAAGAGATCTGAGCCAGCATCGTGTCGGAGGGCACCTCCGCACCATTGGCCACGAACAGGATCGAACCGGCGGTGATGCCGAGCTTCTGCGCCTTGCCGCTGCCGCTGGGCTTCACCGTGAGGCCGAAGTCGATTTCGGCGATCTGGGCTTCCACGCCGTGGGGGGTGCGGTAGGGACGCACCCGGGCCTTGCTGTCGAATTCGATCGTGCCGGCCACCTGGGAGCGCACCACACCGGTTTCGGCGGTGGACACACCACCGGTGTGGAACGTCCGCATGGTGAGCTGGGTGCCCGGTTCACCGATCGACTGGGCGGCCACGATGCCCACGGCTTCGCCGAGGTCGACCAGCTCGTTGTGGGCCAGGGCCCAGCCGTAGCACTTGCGGCACACCGAGCGGGCGGCCTCGCAGGTGAGCGGCGAACGCACCACCACGGTTTTCACGCCAGCGGCTTCGATGCGGGCGGTGGTGGGGGCGTCGATCTCGCCATCGCGATCCACGATCACGTTGCCCTCGCCATCGAGCACGGGCTCGGCGGCGAGGCGACCCACCAGCTTGGCGGCGTAGCGGCCCTTGTCGTCGGCGTCGATGGGGATGCCGCGGGTGGTGCCGCAGTCGTCCTCGCGCACGATCACGTCCTGGGCCACGTCCACCAGACGGCGGGTGAGATAACCCGAGTCGGCGGTGCGCAGGGCGGTGTCCACCAGACCCTTACGGGCGCCGTAGGAGGAGATCACGTACTCGGTGACCGT
>CAJXSQ010000037.1 GCA_913061215.1 uncultured Synechococcus sp.
CGCCCGGCGCGCCTGTGTCACTGCTGCTGATCGGTGGCCTGTGCGGCCGCCGCACCCCCCTGAAACTGCCCCTGGCCAGCAGCACCGTGGCGGCTGGCTTTCCCAGCCCCGCCGACGACTACATCGATGTGGGCATCGACCTCAACGAAGCCCTGATCCGCCACCCCAGCAGCACCTTCTTCCTGCGGGTGAGCGGCGATTCGATGATCGAGGCCGGCATCCAGCACGGCGACCTGCTGGTGGTGGACCGCAGCCTGGAGGCCCGCCCCGGCCAGGTTGTGGTGGCGGTGCTCGATGGCGCCTTCACGCTCAAACGCCTGGCCCGCCATCGGGGCCGGCTGCGGCTGGAGGCGGCCAACAGCGCCTACCCGCCGCTGGAGCTGCACCGCTGCGGCGATGTGCAGATCTGGGGCGTGGCGATCCACGTGATCCATTCGCTCGGGCGCCATGGCTGATGCGCTGGCGCTGATCGATGCCAACAACTTCTATGCCAGCTGCGAGCAGGCCCTGGAGCCGGCCCTGCTCGGCCGGCCGGTGGTGGTGCTCTCCAACAACGACGGCTGCGTGGTGTCGCGCAGCAGCGAAGCGCGGCAGCTGGGCATCGGCATGGGCAAGCCCTACTTCCAGATCGCCGGGCAGCTGGCGCGGCATGGCGTGGTGGTGCGCAGCTCGAACTACGCCCTCTACGGCGACATGAGCCAGCGGCTGATGAGCAGCCTCGAGCCGTTCGTGGCGGAGCTGGAGGTGTACTCGATCGATGAGGCCTTCGCCCGGCTGCCGCGCCCGCGCCACGGCGATCTGCACCGCTGGGCAGCGGAGCTGCGCAGCCGCATCCGCCACAACCTCGGTCTGCCGATCGCCATCGGCCTGGCACCGAGCAAGGTGCTGGCCAAGCTCGCCAACCGGATCGCCAAGGGCGATCAGTGCTGCGCCGGCGTGTTTGATCTGGGCCGGGAAGCCGATCCCGATCCCTGGCTGGAGAGCACCCCCGTGGAGGAGATCTGGGGGGTGGGGCGGCAGCTGAGCCGCTGGTGCCGGCTGCGGGGCATCGCCAATGCCCGCCAGCTGCGTGACATGGCCAGCGGCGAACTGCGGGCCAAGGCCGGCGTGGTGGGGCTGCGGCTGCAGCTGGAGCTGCAGGGGGTGAGCTGCCTGCCGCTGGAGGAGGGGCCCACCGCCAAGCGGGAAACCTGCGTGAGCCGCAGCTTCAGCCGGGTGATCACCGATGAGAGCGAACTGCGCCAGGCGGTGGCCAGCTACGTGGTGCGCGCCGCGGAGAAGCTGCGGCGGCAACGGCAGCGCAGCGGCCGGCTCACGGTGTTCGCCCGCACCAGCCCCTTCAGCCCGGGCTTCTACAGCCAGGCGGCCAGCGCGGCTCTGCCGCTGGCCAGCAACGACACCGCCGTGCTGCTGCAGACGGCCCTGCGCCTGGTGCCGGCGATCTTCCGGCCCCACAAGCGCTTCGCCAAGGCCGGCGTGCTGCTGCAGGAGCTGCAGCCGGAGCAGCAGCTGCAGCACCACCTGCTCACGCCGCTGCCGGCGGAGCAGCAGCAGAAACGCGAGGCGCTGATGCAGAGCATCGATCAGCTCAACCGCCGCTACGGCGCCGGCACCGTGCAGTGGGCCGTCTGCGGACTGCAGCCGAGCTGGATGATGCGGCGGGAGCAACTGTCACGGGCGGCCACCACGCGGCTGAGCGACCTGCCCACCGTGTGGGCCCGCTGAGGCTCAGGGCTGGCCGTATTTCTGCAGGCTCTGCTGGCTGCAGAACGTTTTGGCCTCCTCAATGGTTTTGCGGTTCTTCACCTGCGCCACCACGCAGTTGCAGGTGTCGGCCACCATCCCATCAGGCGGCGTCTTGCCGGCCTTCTGAAAGTCCTCGCGCATGGCGGAGGAGCACTTATTGAAGATGATCTGATCGATCATGCTGGCCCTGGCGGCACCGACGGTGACCATGAGCGAGGAGGCTGCTGCAAAGCCCAGGACGCCGGCGAAACGAAACATCGGGAACAGCGGAACGCACAACGTCATACCAGAGATGAGGCTGACGCGCATCAGGCCGTGAGGGGATCGGACTGAACCTGCTCCTGCAGCACCGCTTCGTAGCCGGCGCGCCGCTGCGAATCAAGGTGGGCGATGTGTTTACGTTCGTTGTAATAAAGCTCCTGAAAACGCAATGCATCGCTGTTGAGATCAGCGAACATCGCATCGATGCGCGCCTCCATATCCAGCCCATCAGCCGGTTCCGCCGGCCCCTCCTCCAGCAGGCGGGCAATGCAGCGCTCCAGGGTTTCGAGGCGCTGCGTGCTCCAGGCATTGAGCAGGTGGCGGCAGCGCTTGAGGCTGCGCTGCCGCTCAAGGGCAGCGGTGGCGCCGCGCAGCTGCAGCAGAGGGTTGGCCAGCGCCAGGCGCTGCACATCGGTGGGCTCGAGCAGCGGCGTCAGCCGCGTGAGCAGATCGGAGGGCGCCTCGCCGTCGCTGAGCAGCAGCTGATCGGAGAGCAGGCGCGGCAGCTCCAGATCAGCCAGTTCCAGGCCCGGTTCCACGCCGCGGCTGATCGCCTCAAGCCGGCCCACACCGAGGTTGTCCTCCTCCAGGGAACTGATCGCGGCCCAGAGCTGGCGGTGGTGGGCGATGGCGAAATCATCGAGCTCACGGCGGCGCAGCTCGGCGCGGATGGCACCGCGGTGCGTGGGGCAGTGCAGATAGAGCCGTAGCAACTCGGCTTCCGCGCGTTCGCGCAGGCCCGCCTCACCGGGCTGCTCCCAGCGCTGGGAGCGGCCATGCCAGCGCTGGCCCTTCACCTGCTGACGCAGGTCGTCCTCCAGCTGCAGGGCGAGGCGGGCCTGGCCGCCGCTGAGCCGCTCGGCCACCTGCTGGAGGTAGCGGGAGCGCACGGCGCTGGCGGGCAGCTTGCCCAGCAGCACCACCAGCTCGCTCACCGCCTGCTGGAACTGATCGGAGCGGGCCAGGTCACGGCCCTCGAGCACCTGATCGATCTGCCAATCGAGCCAGAGCGGCGCCTGATCGAGCAGGGAGCGGTACTCGCCGGCGCCGTGCTCCTTGAGGAATTCGTCGGGGTCCTTGCCTGCCGGCAGATGCAGCACCCGCAGCTCCAGCTGGCCCTGCAGCGCCAGCTGCTCCACCTCACCGATGGCCCGCTGGGCGGCGCGCACCCCGGCGCGGTCGGTGTCGAAGTTGAGGATCAGGCGCTTGCCATCACAGCAGCGGCAGAGCTGGGTGATCTGCTGGCTGCTGAGGGCCGTGCCCAGGGCCGCCACGGCGTTGGTGATGCCGGCGGCGTGCAGGGCGATCACATCGAAGTAGCCCTCCACCACCACCGCGCGGTCGTCCTTGCGGATGGCATTCACGGCCTTGTCGAGGCCGAAGAGGTGCTTGCCCTTCTCGAACACCTCCGTTTCCGGGGAGTTCAGATACTTGGGTTCGCCGCCATCGAGGCTGCGGCCACCGAAGCCGATGATCCGGCCCTGGCGATCGCAGATCGGCACCATCACCCGGTGGCGGAAGCGGTCGTAGAAGCCGTCGCCACCGCGGCGGGGCACCACCAGGCCTGCTGCCTCCAGCAGCTCCGGCGTGAGGCCCTCCACCTGCTGCAGATGGGAAAGCAGGCCGTCCCAGCGTTCGGGGGCATAGCCGAGCCCGAAGCTCTCGAGCGTGGTTTCGCTCAGCCCCCGCTGCTCGCGCAGGTAGGCCAGGGCCGGCGCGCCCTCGGGGCTGCGCAGCTGGCTGCGGAACCAGCCGGCAGCCAGGGAGAGCGCCTTGTGCAGCTGGTCGCGGCGGGAGAGCTGCTGACGCAACCGCTCCTGCTGGGGGCCCTCCAGGGTTTCCACCGGCAGCTGGTATTTGCGCGCCAGCTCCAGCACCACATCGCTGAAGCTCTGGCGCTGCAGCTCCATCAGGAACTTGATGGCGTTGCCGCCGGCCCCGCAGGAGAAGCAGTAATAGAACTGCTTGGCCGGCGACACCGTCATCGACGGTGACTTGTCGTCGTGGAAGGGGCAGATGCCCACAAACTCCCGCCCCTTCTTCTTGAGCACCACGTGCTCGCCCACCACATCCACGATGTCGGCGCGCTCCTTCACGGCCTCGATCGTGCGGGGATGGAGGCGGGGAGCCGACACGCTGCGTTCAGGGGTGGAGTTCAAGGATGGCAGGCGTTCGAGAATCGATCTGGTTCCCCCCCTCGCCATGGCGAACGGCATCACGGTCACGTCCCATCCGGATCCAGCCCTGCTCGAGCGTCTGGGCGTCAGCAGCTGGCCCACCTGGGGCTGTGAGGTGAGCACCTTCCCCTGGACCTACGACGACAAGGAAACCTGCCTGCTGCTGGAGGGCGACGTGACCGTCACCCCCGCTGGCGGTGAGCCGGTGCGCTTCGGGGCTGGCGATCTGGTGGTGTTCGAGGCCGGGCTCAGCTGCACCTGGCAGGTGCATGCCCCCGTGCGCAAGCACTACCGGTTTGGTTGATGGCTGATCACGACGAACAGCTGTAGTGCGACACGCCGCCGGCGTTGAAGAACTCCCGGGGCCTGAGGCGGTCGTAGGTGGCCGCCAGCTCCGGCGAGGGCGTGTCGTAGGGCCGGCTGAACAGCGCCTGCAGGTCGCGGAGCCGGCTGAACTCACCCACAGCAGCCTGCTCGTAGGCCGGGGCGATCAGCCATTCACGCCAGGTGATCGCAGGGTTCACCCGCTGCATCGCCGCCGCGGCCTCGGCTGGATCACCGATCTGCTGGCGCCAGCGCTGCAGCCAGGCCTGCCACTGCTGAGCCAGATCCGCGGGGCAGGGCAGATAGAAGGTGGCCTCGAGATCCTCCACGCTCTCCGGGATGGCCGAGAGGCGGCGAAACACCATCGTGTAATCGGCCCTGGAGCTCACCAGCAGCCCGAGCAGCTCCTGCACCAGTTCGGCGTCGTAGCGGGGCAGGCCGAGCTTGCTGGCCCACATCGCCTCCAGCTCCTGCTGCATCAACCCGGAAAAATCCGCCTGGATCTGCTCCAGCCGCTCCAGGGCTGCGCCGTCGCCCTCCAGCAGCGGCTGGAGCGACTTGGCGAACATCCCGTAGTTCACCTCCGCCGCCATCGGCTGGTTGAAGAAGCAGAAGTGCTGGCCGCCACCGGTCCAGGGCTGGAAGCGCGGATCGAACAGCTCGCAGAAGCCAAAGGGGCCGTAGTCGAGGGTGTAGCCGCCAGCCGCGCAGTTGTCGCTGTTGAAGTTGCCCTGGCAGTAACCCACCCGCATCCACTGCGCCACCAGGGCGATCAGCCGTCCGCGGAACAGGCGGGCCAGCTCCAGCACCTGTTCGGTGAAGGGCAGCGCCGCGTTGATCTCCGCGCGGTAGTTGCGCTCGATCAGATGAGCCGTGATCATCTGCAGCTCGCGCAAGGCGCCCGCATGGGCCTTGCTGCGGGCCCGGCGGGCAAACAGCTCCAGCTGGCCCACCCGCAGGAACGAGGGCGCCACCCGGGTGGTGATCGCCGCGGGGTTGCTCACCATCACATCGGGCTCGTAGGAGCGCGACTGCTCCGAATACCAGGGGCGCCGCACCGCTTCAGCGCGCGACATGTACAAGGAGAGTGAGCGGGAGGTGGGCACCCCCAGGGCATGCATCAGCTCCTGGGCCAGGAATTCCCGCACGCTGGAGCGCAGCACGGCCCGGCCATCGGCGCCGCGGCAATAAGGCGTGGGCCCGCCCCCCTTGAGCTGCAGTTCCCAGCGCCGCCCCTCGAACAACCCCTCGAAGATCGAGATGGCCCGGCCATCGCCGTAGCCATTGCCGGTGCCGAAGGGACACTGCTGCGTGTATTCGGTGCCGTAGATCGAGAGGGCATAGCCGGTGGCCCAGCCATAGGGGCGCATCGCTCCGGTGGCCACGCTGCTGTCGCCGGAGAACAGCCGCTGGAAGGCGGGGTCGTGGGCCAGCTCCTCGCTCAGGCCCAGCTCACGGAACAGGCTGCTGCTGTGGGCCACGTACTCCGGCGCCGGCAGCGGTGTGGGCGTCACCGGCACGTAGTGGCCGGAGAACACCTGGCGCGGCTGATGATCGGCGCCATCGGGGGTGGCCTTCGGGTCGGGTTGAAGCGTCTCCAGCAGGGAGTAGTCAGCCCGTTGTGCGAAGTCGGCGAAGCTGGTCGTGGCAGGCGTCACGGCTCTCTCGGTTGACGGGCGGCCTGGGCCTCGCCCGGACACTGCGGGCATCATCGTGGGCCTGCACCGGAGACTGACGGCCATGGCGCTGATCCAGCGGATCCAGGGCTGGGCACTGGAGGCCCGCCAGAACCGCGAGCTCACGGCCAGCGCCTTCATGCTCTCCAGCGCCGTGAGCTTCAGCCTGATGGGGGTGTGCGTGAAAGCCGTCGGCGGCCGCATCCCGGTGGCGGAGGTGGTGCTGGCCCGCTCGGCCGTGAGCCTGGTGCTCAGCATCGTGATGCTGCGCCAGGCGGGGCTGAACCCCTGGGGCCAGCGGCGGGGGCTGCTGGTGCTGCGCGGCGTGATCGGCACCGGGGCGCTGCTGTGCGTGTTCGCCGCCCTCACACAGCTGCCCCTGGCCGCCGCCACGGTGCTGCAGTACCTGCAGCCCACCTTCACGGCGCTGCTGGCCTGGCTGCTGCTGGGGGAACGCGTGGGGCCGCGGGTGCTGCTGGCGGCGTTGCTGGGCTGGCTGGCGGTGGTGGTGCTGAGCAACCCAGCGGAACTCTCCAACCTGGTGGGAGCCTTCGGAGGGGGCACAGCCCTGCCGCTGGCGGGCGTGCTCTGGGCCCTGGGCGGGGCGTTGTTCTCGGCCTTCGCCTACGTGAGTGTGCGGGCCCTGGGCCGCAGCGAGCACCCGCTGGTGATCGTGTTCTATTTCCCGCTGGTGGGGCTGGTGCTCACCACACCGCTGGTGCTGCTGCAGCCGGTGTGGCCCACCGCCTGGGAGGCCCTGGCCCTGATCGGCGTGGGGCTGTTCACCCAACTCGGTCAGATCGGCATCACCAAGGGGCTGCTGGGCTTGCCAGCGGCACGGGCCACGGCGATGAGTTACGGGCAAGTGCCCCTGGCGGCCCTGTGGGGCTGGCTGTTCTTCCGCGAACCGCTCGATCCCGACACCACCCTGGCGGCCGCCCTGGTGCTGGGGGCCACCCTGCTGAGCCTCAGGCGACGGGCAGCGGATCGATGATCCAGTCCTGGGTGCTGCCATCGCTGCTGCCGCTCGGCCGCGCCAGACGCCAGCTCTGACCCCGCTCGCCGCGCTGTAGATACAGATCAAAGGCACTGTCCACCCGGATCGGATCACCGCTGAGGCGCCAGTCGAAACGGCCGGTGAGATGCAGCCCCTTGCTGCCACCGATCGGCATCGCCTCCTGGGATTCCACGCGCACGCGGCTCACCTGGGGCTTGCCATCCGGGCTGCTGAGGCTGAGGGCCTCAGCGATCGAGCGCTGGGTGAGATCGATCTGCAGGGCCAGGGCTGAGAGCAGCACCTTCTGCGAAGGCTGGCCCACGCCACCACAGGCGCTGAGGCCGAGGCTGAGCAGCAGGCAGAGCACCAGCGCCACCACCCGGCGCAGCGGCTGCAGCAGCGGGAACGGGGTTGTGAGACCGGGCAGCATGGGTGGCATTGAGAGTGCTTCCATGATCGGCTGGCTGCAAGGGCAACTCGCCGAGCGCTGGCAGCAGAACAGCCGCTGCGGGCTGCTGCTGGTGTGCGGGGGCGTGGGCTACGAGCTGCAGCTGGCGCGGCGTCACTGGGATCAGCTGCCGCCGCAGGGCACGGAACTCAGCCTGCATGTGCATCAGGTGGTGCGCGAGGACAGCTGGACGCTCTATGGCTTCGCGGGCCGGGCCGAGCGCGATCTGTTCCGCGAGCTGGTGGCCGTGAGCGGCGTAGGGCCCCAGATGGCGCTGGGACTGCTGGGCCAGCTGAGCGGCGAGGAGCTGGTGCGCGCGATTGTGCAGGCCGATCTGCGGCTGCTCTGCCAGGCCCCCGGGGTGGGCAAGCGCACGGCTGAACGGCTGGCGGTGGAACTGCGCACACGCCTGCAGGAGCGCTATGGCCACAGCCTCGATCAGGCCGATACCGCCGATCTGCAGCTGGCGGGTGAAGGCGCCACGGCGCAGCTGAACGACGCCGTGCGCAGCGAGGTGAGCCTCACGCTCACGGCCCTCGGCTACGAGGCGCTGGAGATCAACCGCGCCCTGCGGGCGGTGGCGACGCAGCAGAGCGCGGAGGCCGCCGATGCCGAGGCCTGGCTGCGCGAATGCCTGCGCTGGCTGTCGCGGGCCCAGGCGGCCTGATCAGCCGGTCACCACGAGGCGGTAAGTTGGTTGTTTGCACCGTCAGGGCCAGACGCCGCGCATGTCGCTCGACACCACCCAGAAACAGGAACTGATCAACGCTCATCAGACCCACGGCACCGACACCGGTTCTGTTGAGGTTCAGGTGGCGATGCTGAGCGAGCGCATCAGCAAGTTGAGCGGCCACCTGCAGAACAACATCCACGATTTCTCGTCGCGGCAGGGTCTGCTGAAGATGATCGGTCGCCGCAAGCGTCTGCTCAGCTACCTGCGCAGCAACAGCGAGCAGCGCTACATCGCTCTGATCCAGAAGCTCGGCATCCGCGGCTGATCGATGGCAGGCAAGGGGAAGAACCGCACCCGCTCCTCGGGTGGCGGCGGTCTTGGGCCACAACCCCCTGCCAGTCTCAGCAGAGCCAAGCCGAAGCCCCAGCAGGGCATCCCCGACTATGTGGCCAACCGCATGGCCCGTCGGGTGGCGATCGCCACGGGCATCCCCAGCGTTCTGGGCATGTCCACCTTCGTGGCCAGCTACCTGCTGGTGAGCAAAGGCATCCTGGATATTCCCCCTGGTGTCACCCTGGTGACCTCAGGGGGTTTCTTTCTGCTGGGCCTGGTGGGTCTGAGCTACGGCGTGCTCTCGGCCAGCTGGGAGCCCAGCGCCGGCAGCCTGCTGGGTTTTGAGCAGATGGGCGTGAACATCAGCCGGCTGCGCAGCTCGATCAAGCGGCCACCAGCGGCGAGCTGAGCCGGGCCCGGAAGGCCTGGGCGGTGAGGCTGCTGAGGGCAGCTTCACTGTCGCGCACGCAGAACTGGTGGCCCAGGCGCACGAAACGGATCTGGTCGTGCAGGCGCACCATCGCCACCACCGGCACCCGCACACCGGCATCGTCCTTGTCGGTGCGGTGCTGGTTCAGGCATTCACGCAGTTTGTGCTGCACGGCGATATCGCTGGCTTCGCTGCCATCGAGCTCCACCAGCAGCACCTTCAGTTCATCGATCACGCGGCAGTCGTCCACGATCAGCTGCACCTGCTCATCGCGCCGGTCCACCGACGCCCAGATCAGCAGCCGCGCATCCACCATCAGGAAATCCGCCAGGCGGGCGTAGGTCTTGGGGAACACCACCGCCTCGCAGCTGCCGCTGAGATCCTCCAGCTGCAGCACCGCCATGCGGTCGCCCTTGCGGGTGGTCACCGGCCGCAGGCCGGCCACCATGCCCACCACACTCACGCGAGCCTTATCGGCCTGCTCCTCGAGGCTGCCCAGCCCCACCGGTGAGAGCAGCTGCACGGGCCGGGTGAGCTGCTTGAGCGGGTGGTCGGAGAGGTAGAAGCCCACCAGCTCCTTCTCCAGCCGCAGCTTCTCGGTGGGGGGATAGTCGGCCACCGGAGCGGCTTTGGGGGCGGTGCTCAGATCGCCGCCGACCGAAGCCGCTTCGCCATCGCTGCTGCCACCACCGCCGAACAGATCAAACAGGTTGCCCTGGCCACTGGCGCGGTCGCGGGCGCGGGAGGCGGCCCAGTCCACGATCAGATCGAGATCGGCCATCAGCTGGGCGCGGTTGGCCTGGGGCTCCAGCGCATCAAGCGCGCCGCAGTGAATCAGCGATTCGAGCGAGCGGCGATTGAGGGTGGTGCCGGGGATCCGGTCGCACAGGTCCGCCAGGGAGCGGAAGGGGCCATCACTGCTGCGGGCCTCCAGCAAGGCGCGGATGGCGCCATCGCCGAGGTTGCGCACGGCGGAGAGCCCGAACAGGATCCGATCGCCCACGGGCGTGAAGTCGATCCCCGAGGCATTCACATCCGGCGGCATCACCTCGATGCCCATGGCGTTGCAGTTGGAGATGTAGCGCTGCACCTTGTCGGTGGTGCCGGCATTCACCGTGAGCAGCGCCGCCATGTAGGCCACCGGGTAGTGGGCCTTGAGGTAGGCGGTCTGATACGTCACCGCGCCATAGGCGGTGGAATGACTTTTGTTGAAGCAGTATTCAGCGAACAGCACCATCTGCTCAAACAGCGCCTCGGCGATCTTGGAATCCACACCGCGCTCGGTGGCGCCCTTCACGAAGATGCTCTGGTGCTTCTCCATTTCGCTCTTTTTCTTCTTGCCCATCGCCCGGCGCAGCAGATCGGCTTCCCCGAGCGAATAGCCGGCCAGATCCTGCGCGATGCGCATGATCTGCTCCTGATACACCATGATCCCGTAGGTCTCCTGCAGGATCGGCTCCAGCTTGGCGTGGGCGAAATCAATCGCCTCACGGCCGTGCTTGCGGTTGATGAATTTGGGAATCAGGCCGGCATCGAGTGGGCCCGGGCGGTAGAGCGCCAGGATCGAGGAGATATCTTCCAGCGATGAGGGCTTGAGGTCGCGCACGATCTGGCGCATGCCGCTGGATTCCAGCTGGAAGATCCCCTCGAGATCGCCGCGGGCCAGCAGGCCATAGGTGCCGGGATCATCGAGCGGCAGGGCATCGGGATCCAGCTTCTCGCCGGTGCTCTGCTCCACCAGATCGATCGTTTTGTCGATCATGGTGAGGTTCTTGAGGCCGAGGAAGTCCATCTTCAGGAGCCCCATCGACTCCACGTCTTCCATGAAGTATTGGGTGATCACCTGACCGTCGTTGTTGCGCTGCAGCGGCACCACCTCATCGAGCGGATCGGCAGCGATCACCACACCGGCGGCATGCACACCGAAGGTTTTGTTGGTGCCTTCGATCCGCATCGCCATATCCACCCAGCGCTTCACCTGGGGGTCGTTCTGATACTTCTCGCGGAACTCCGGCGCCGGCGATTCCTCACCGATCATCTCCTTGAGCTTGGCGGGCTTGCCGCGCACCACCGGGATCAACTTGGCCAGGCGGTCGGCATCGCCATAGGGGATGTCGAGCACGCGGGCCACATCCTTGAGCACCGCCTTGGAGGTCATCCGGTTGAAGGTGATGATCTGCGCCACCTTCTCCTCGCCGTAGCGGCGGGTCACGTAGTCGATCACCTCACCGCGGCGCTCGATGCAGAAGTCGGTGTCGATATCCGGCATCGATTTGCGTTCCGGGTTGAGGAAGCGCTCGAACAGCAGGCCGTTGGTCACCGGGTCGATGTTGGTGATCCCGAGGGCATAGGCCACCAGCGAACCGGCGGCCGAGCCGCGGCCAGGGCCCACGGGGATGCCGTTCTCGCGGGCGAAGCGGATGTAGTCCCACACCACCAGGAAGTAGGTGGGGAAGCCCATCTGCTCCATCACCTGCAGCTCAAAGGTGAGCCGCTCGCCATACTCCGGCGTGAAGGCGGCGTCCTGTGGCAGCTGCAGGCGGGCGCGGAGCCCCTGCTCGCTCACCTCGCGCAGGTAGCTCACCGGCGTGTGCCCCTCCGGAATCGGGAAGCGGGGCATCTGGTAGCGGCCGAGGATGTCGTAGTCCTCCACCTTCTCCGCCACGCGGGCGGTGTTGGCCACGGCCTCGGCCACCACCTCCGGCTCCAGGTGATCGGCGAACAGGCCGAGCATCTCCTGCTCACCCTTGATGTATTCCGTGCCCGTGTAGCGCAGGCGCTTCTCGTCGGTGACGAGCTTGCCGGTGAGGATGCAGAGCAGCGCGTCGTGGGCTTCGGCGTCGTTGCTGGTGAGGTAGTGGGCGTCGTTGGTGGCCACCAACGGGATGCCCAGCTCGCGCGAGATGCGCACCATCTCCACGTTCACGATCCGGTCTTCCGGGGAGCCGTGGTCCTGGATCTCCAGGTAGAAGTCGTCGCCGAACACGCGCTTGTACCAGGCGGCCACCTCACGGGCCACATCGGGGCGGCCGCGCAGGATCGCCTGGGAGAGTTCGCCGCCGAGGCAGGCGGTGGCCACGATCAAGCCCTCGCTGTACTGCTCGAGCGTGGGCTTGTCGATGCAGGCGCGCGAGAAGATGCCGCGGCCGCGCATGCCGCGCAGGTGGCTGATGCTGGTGAGCTTCACCAGGTTGCGGTAGCCCACCGCGTTCTTGGCCAGCACCACCAGGTGGTAGCGGCGCTCCTTCTTGGGTGGATTGGGGTCATCCAACGAGCCGTTGATGACGTACATCTCGTTGCCGATGATCGGCTTCACCGCGGTGCCCTTGCACAGCTTCAGCAGCTCGATGGCGCCGTACATCACGCCGTGATCGGTGAGCGCCAGGGCGGGCATGCCCAGCTCCTCGGCCCGCTTCACCATCGCCGGCAGCTGACTGGCCCCATCCAGGAGGCTGTAGTCGCTGTGGTTGTGAAGCGGAACGAAAGCCACAGGCGTCAGCAACGGCTGGTGGTGAGCAACCCCAGATTAGGCTCAGACCACCAGATGTAGTGCCGGATCAGGGCACCAGAGCCGCCTGGGGGCGCTGCTCCATCACCCGGGCCGCCTGCTCGTAGTGCCAGGCCACCTGCAGCAGCCGCTCCTCCTGGAGCACACCGGTGATCAGCTGCACGCCGATCGGCAGGCCAGCGCCGTCGAAGCCGCAGGGCAGGCTGATGGCCGGCAGACCCGCCATGTTGGCGGGGATGGTGAGCAGGTCGGCCAGGTACATGGCGAGGGGGTCCTCGCTGTGGGCACCGAAGCCGAAGGCGGTGGTGGGGGAGGTGGGGGTGAGCAGCACATCCACCGACCCGAAGGCGCGATCGAAATCGCGGCGGATCAGGGTGCGCACCTGCTGGGCCTTCTTGTAATAGGCGTCCACGTAGCCGGCCGAGAGGGCATAGGTGCCGATCA
Source organism: uncultured Synechococcus sp. (assembly GCA_913061215.1). Lineage (GTDB taxonomy): Bacteria > Cyanobacteriota > Cyanobacteriia > PCC-6307 > Cyanobiaceae > Vulcanococcus. The sequence goes on from CAJXSQ010000037.1 coordinate 13,018, forward strand.
GGATGCGGCGCTTCACCTCATCACCGAAGCCCTCGGCGCGGCTGCGGGAGGTCATCTCGGCCAGGCTTGCCGCATCAGCGGCGCGGTAGCCATATTTCACGCCGTCGTAGCGGGCCAGGTTGGCGGAAGCCTCCGAGGGGGCGATCACGTAGTACGTGGCGATGCCGTCGTTGAAACGGGGGCAGCTCACCTCCACCAGCTCGCAACCGAGGGCCTCGAGCTGCGCGGCGGCAGCCATCACCGAGGCTTTCACCTCAGGATCAAGGCCCTCGGCCTCGAAGCACTCGCGCACGATGCCCACCTTCAGGCCCGCCACCGGCTGCTGCAAAGCAGCGCGGTAATCGGGCACAGGGGCTTTGAGGCAGGTGGAATCGCGGGGGTCCTCGCCGGCGATCACCTGCAGCAGCTCGGCTGCATCGGCCACGTTGGTGGCGAAGGGGCCCACCTGGTCGAGCGAGCTGGCGAAGGCCACCAGGCCGTAACGGCTCACACGGCCGTAAGTGGGCTTGAGACCCACCACACCGCAGAAGGAGGCCGGCTGGCGGATCGAGCCGCCGGTATCGGAGCCGAGGGAGCCGAGGCATTCACCGGCAGCCACGGCAGCGGCACTGCCACCGGAGCTGCCGCCGGGCACTTTGTCGGTGTTCCAGGGGTTGCGGCTGGGGCCGAACACCGACGTTTCGGTGGAGCTGCCCATGGCGAACTCATCGAGGTTCGTCTTGCCCAGCAGCACCGCACCGGCGCCCCACAGCCGCTCCGTGACGGTGGATTCGTAAGGAGGCACGAAGGTCTCCAGCATGCGGCTGGAGCAGGTGGTGCGCACCCCTTGGGTGCAGAGGTTGTCCTTGATCGCCAGGGGCACACCGGCCAGCGGCGGCAGCTGCTCGCCGGCGGCGCGGGCGGCATCGATGCGATCGGCATCGGCGCGGGCCCGCTCCACCGTCACCTCGGTGTAGGCGTTGATGCTGGGCTCCACCGCCTCGATGCGGCTGAGGTGCTGATCGGTGAGCTCACGGGCGGACACCTCGCCGCGCTTGAGCTGCTCACGCCACTCGGCGATACCCATCAACCCTGCTGCAAATCCAGGGGTCGACGCTATCAGTCAGCACTGATGGTGAAAGGCTCGCCGCGGCGGGTGCGCAGCAGCGCATGGTTGATCTCAGCCGCCCCCTCGCTGCGCAGGTCAGCCAGAAAGGGGGGCAGCGCCTCCTCCAGGCTGCTGCGCCGCACATAGGGCCCGAACCAGTAGGTCACATCGGGCTGGCGGGTCTCCACCCGCGCCCACCAGGCCAGACCGAGCCCGTTGGCGACGCTGCGCAGGGGCTGGAACAGGGTGGTCATCGCAGCGGCAGGCAGTGAGCTCATTGTGGCGACGAAAGCGCCGAACGCAGCATCTCAGAGCTGGATGTCACCGGAGAAGCCGGTGCTGGTGTGCGGGGCCAGACCCAGCACCAGTTCAGGCTCGGCAACAGGGGCCGGATCGGGTGTGGCTTCAGCCACCGGTGCGGGCTCAGGGGCTTCAGGCTCAACCGCCTCGGGTTCGGGGGCGGGTTCACTGACGGGGGCAGTGACGGGTTCCGTGATGATCTGTGGCGCACTGGCCAGCTGCGGGCGCACGATCCGCGGTGCCGGAGCGGAGCCGGTGATCTGCTTCATCCAGCCGCGGCGGGCCACCTCATAGAGCACCATCGCGGTGGCCACGGAGGCGTTGAGGCTGGGGGTGGCACCACGCAGGGGGATGCGCACCAGCTGATCGCAGTGCTTGCGGGTGAGCATCGAGAGGCCGGAACCTTCCGATCCGGTGACGATCACCAGCGGGCCATCGAGATCGGCTTCGCTCAGGGCAACCCCCGCCTCACCGGCCAGGCCGATCACGCGGTAGCCCTCCTGCTTGAGGGTTTCCAGGGAGCGGTTGAGATTCACCACGCGGGCCACGGGCAGATGCTCCAGGGCGCCGGCGGCCACCTTGGCCACCGAGCCGGTGAGGCCGGCGCTGCGGCGCTGCGGCAGCACCAGGCCATGGGCGCCGAGCGCTTCAGCGCTGCGCACGATCGCGCCGAGGTTGTGGGGATCGGTGATGCCGTCGAGCGCCATCAGCAGCGGCGGCTCACCGATGCTGCGGCAGCCGTCGATCAGGCTGCCGAGATCCAGGGTGTCGGCGGCAGCGGCCTGCAGCACGATCCCCTGGTGCACCGCACCATCGGTGAGCTGGCCGAGGCGGGCCCAGGTCACCTCCTCCACCAGCACCCCACCGGCCTTGGCCTCGCGCAGCAGCTGCATGAAGCGCGGCTGGAAGCGCATCTCCGGCGTGCACCAGATGCGGTGAATCGGCCGATCGCTCTCCAGGGCGGCCTGGGCGGCGTGACGCCCCCAGATCAGATCGTCGGCCGGGCCAGCATTGAAGCGCTCGGATTCACCGCTGGGGGCATCCACCACCACGGGCCGGCTGCTGGGCGGAGCCTGATCGCGCTCGCCGCGCAGGGGGCGACGATCAAAGCGGCGCTCCTGGAAGGAGGGCCTGCCGCCGGGACGGCCCTGGCCCTGAGAACGCCCCACGGGACGGCGCTC
>CAJXSQ010000038.1 GCA_913061215.1 uncultured Synechococcus sp.
ATCCTGGCGCCCCACGGGGCGCCTTTTTCATGGCCGCGCGCAGCTCTCCCGCAGCAGGTGTTGCACCAGAGCCGGATCCGCCTGGAGCGCATAGGCCTCAACCTCGCGCTGACGGCTGTCCTGCGGCAGCGGGGCGGTGGTGGCCACCACATGGCGCAGATTGCCCTGATCGCGCAGGTGCTGCAGGAAGAAGCCGTTGAGCTGGCGCTCGCTCAGCGTGCCGGCTCTCCGTAGCCCGTCGAGAAGACTGCGCGAGGTGGGGGACTCCAGCCCATCGAGGCAGTCCTGCACCACATGCACAATCTCGTGATGCAGCACCTTGCTGCGCTCCTGAGGCTCCGCCTCGAGGGCATCGCCCAGGCAGAGCCTGTTCGCGCCCATGTTGTAGGTGGCCAGCTGGCCAGGCCCTCCGCACACACCACCCAGCTGAACCGCCACACCGAGTGAACGCAGCTGCTGCAGCAACTGAGCCTCGTCCTGCAGCGGCAGCGGCGCCGCGCGCCCCACAGATCCCAGCACCGCCGCACCCCCGAGCAGCCAGACCAGACACCGGGCCGCAGCGCTCACAGGCAATCTCAAGCAAGTCTCAAGATTGTCGCATCCGGGAACGGATGGCCAACATGCAGCCCCCGAGGCCCGCCACCAGCAGGGGCAGCTCGCCCCAGCGCCCGTAGCCGGTGAGCACGGAGCGCTCCTGGATCACCGCAGCCAGTGTTCCCGGCTCACCCGCCGGCAGCCGCTGCAGCACCACACCCTCGGGGCTCACCACCAGGCTCGGCCCCGTGTTGGCTGCACTCACCAACCAGCGGCTCAACTCCAGCGCACGCAGCTGCGCCAGGGCTGCGAACTGGCCCTGCAGCAGGGCGGGGTAGGGGTCGAGATTGGCGCTGGCCACGAGCCAACGCGCCCCATGGCGAGCGGCTTCGGCCAGGGAGGAACCATCGGCGAGCTCGTAGCAGATGGCCACACCCAGCGGGCCATCCGGCCGCCGCAGCAACCGCGAGGGAGCACCGGGATCAATCCCACCCACCGCAGACAGACCGCTCCAGCTGAGCCAGCGGCTGGCCGGAATCCATTCACCCAGCGGAACCAGGCGATGTTTGTCGAGAGCCTGATCGGGCTGCAGCGAACCGGGCTGAAAACGCAGCAGGGCACTGTGCAGCTGCGCGCCGTTCTGGCGGAACCCACCGCTCAGCACCTCCACCCGGGCCGCACGGGGAAGCGGTTCCCCCAGCGCCAGGGCACCTTCCGGCAGCAGCAGCGCCTCCACGCCACGCGCTTCCGCCTCGTGCAGGGCCTCCGCCAGCCGCCGGCGCAGGGCCTGCTGCTGCGCCCAGCTGAACTTCTCGCGGGTGGGAATGGCGGGCTGCAGCACCAGCAGCGCCAGCGGCCGACCGCTGGCTGCCGCTGGCTGCGGTGCCTCAAGCAGCCACCAGCCCCAACCGTGCAGGAGCAGCACCACGGCCAGCCAGGCAGCCGCCTGGCGCCACACGCCACTGCGCTGCGCCAGCACCCCCGCCAACCAGCGCCAGAGCCACCAGCTCAGCAGCAGCTGCAGCGCCGCCAGACCTCCGGCCCCCAGCAGCCGCGCGAGCCCTGCCAAGGCCCGATCCCCCGGCAGCACCGCACTGCCCAGACCGATCCAGAACAGTGGACCGCGGGCCAGCAGCACCTCCGAAAGCCCCCAGAGGGCCGCCGCCAGCCAGGCGGTGCTGGCGCACTCAGCGCCGAGACGCTGCACCAGCAGCCGCCAGGCCCCCACCAAGACGGCCGCCAACAGGCCGATCGCCAGCCAGAGCAGCACACACAGCGGCAGGCTGAGCGGCAACGGCACGCCAACCCAATCGAGCGGGTGCAGCCAGAGCAGCCAGCGGTGGCTCACCAGCACAGCGGCGCCGCCCCACACCAGTGCAGGCCCCGGGCCCAGGGCCCAGAGCGGAACGAGCGCACACCACAGCAACGGCGGACAGCCCCAGGGGGGAAGGGCCAGACCGGCCAGCACGCCGGCCACAGCAGCTGTGATCCATCTGCGCAACGGCCGGTTGCCTGCCATGGCCACAGACCCTAGGAAGCGCCATGGTTTGAGCAGTTCATCGCAACAGCCACAGCCATGGATGCGAGCAACCCTCTGCAACAACTGTTGCTGCGTGGCCTGGGCACCACATCACTGGTGGCTGAGCGCCTCAGAAGCGTGACCCAGGCCTGGGTGAGCAGCGGCCGGCTCGATCCCGGCCAGGCCTCGGCCCTGGTGGATGAGGTGCTGGCCAGCCTGCGGGGTGAGAACCCGGAACTGGAACGGCAGACCGAGCGCCAGGTGGAGCGCAACCTCGATCACCTGCTGCAGGATCTCGGCCTGGCCCGGCAGCGGGAGGTGGATGAACTGCGCGGCCGGATCGACCGGCTTGAGCAGCAGCTGCGCCGCCTGCGCAGCGATGCCACCAGCGGCGAACCGGGTGGCTATGGCGATCTGCCCGATTGAAGCTGGGGCAGAATCGCGCCAACGGAACCTTCGAATCAGCCCATGCGCGACATCCTGATCAGCTCAGCTGTCTGCGTGGCCTGCCTGCTGCTGGCCCTCGTGAGCCAGCTGGTGTCGCCCTCCACGGTGCAGGCCCAGCCCGCAAGCCAGGCGGCGGTTGTGGCCGCAGCACCGGCGGCGGCGCCGGCAGCGCTCAGCGGCCAGTTCGAACTGGATCCGGACGATCCCAACCCCACCCTCTTCACCATGGCCAGCGACGCCGGCAGCCCCGATCAGATCGCCGATTCCGGCGCCGCCGCCCTCGGCGGCGAGATGGTGGCCGCCAAGGAACGCACCACCCCCAGCGGCCTGCGCATCACCGACCTGGTGATCGGCGATGGCCCTGAGGCCACGGCCGGTCAGACCGTTGTGGTGAACTACCGCGGCACGCTTGAGAACGGCAAGGAGTTCGACAGCAGCTACGGCCGCGGTCCCTTCAGCTTCCCCCTGGGCGCGGGCCGGGTGATCAAGGGCTGGGATGAAGGCGTGGCCGGGATGCAGGTGGGCGGCAAGCGCAAGCTGGTGATCCCGCCCGATCTGGCCTACGGCCAGCGCGGCGCCGGCGGCGTGATCCCCCCGAACGCCACCCTGATCTTTGAGGTGGAACTGCTCGAGATCAAGGGCTGATCAGCAGCGGCAGTCCAAGCGGTGGGCGGTTCTCGCGACTTACGAAACCTGAAGCGATCGTTAGGATGCGCGCGCCGTCCGGCACATGGCCGGGACACATCCAGAACGCCCCTTCGTCTCATGGCTCACACGCTGCCTGCGCTGCCCTACGGCCTCGATGCGCTCGAGCCCCACATCTCGCGCCAGACGCTTGAGTTCCACCACGGCAAGCACCACAACGCTTACGTGACCAACCTCAACAACCTGGTGGCCGGCACCGAGCTGGAAGGCAAGAGCCTGGAAGACACCATCACCGCCGTGGCCGGTGATGCCAGCAAGGCCGGCGTGTTCAACAACGCTGCCCAGGTGTGGAACCACAGCTTCTACTGGCAGTGCATCAAGCCCAGTGGCGGCGGCCAGCCCACCGGCGCCCTGGCCGACAAGATCAACGCTGACTTCGGCAGCTTCGAGAAGTTCATCGAAGCCTTCAAAGCCGCTGGCGCCACCCAGTTCGGCAGCGGCTGGGCCTGGCTGGTGCTCGACAACGGCACCCTGAAAGTGACCAAGACCGGCAACGCCGATCTGCCCCTGGCCCACGGCCAGAAGGCCCTGCTCACCATGGATGTGTGGGAGCACGCTTACTACCTCGACTACCAGAACCGCCGCCCCGATTACATCAGCACCTTCCTCGACAAGCTGGTGAACTGGGATTTCGTGGCCGCCAACCTGGCTGCCGCCTGATCAACGCCACCTCCACCCAACAAGGGAAACCTGCCCCCCGGAGCACATGTGCTCCGGGGGGCTTTTTGCACGACAGCGGCGGCGGCGCAGACCCGATTAAACCGAAAAAGCCTTTACACCATCGACCTGGTGTAAAGGCTTTTACTTCAAAGATCTTAAGCCGATTCATGAGAAGATACAGCCGCTTTTTCGCATTCGTCATGCGTCTCCTCTCTCGCGTTGGCGCCTTCTCCGCCGCCATCGCTGCCTCTGCTGCAGCTGGCCCCGCTCTGCTCACCAACAGCGCCGAGGCGATTGACCTCAAGAACTTCATCCCCAAGCAGGTGTTCGTCCGCCAGGCCAACCCCACCTCGGTGGCCATCCTTTCGATCCAGGGCAGCACCAACACCTCCCAGGGTGTGATGTGTGATGTGACCTACACCTCCCAGGCTCTGTATCCCAACGTCACCACCTCCAAGGCCCGCTGTGGCAGCAGCCGCTCCCAGCTGTTCCTGGGCAGCAGCGACGGCGAAGTGGATTACGACGCCTCCATGGTGAACCTGCTGAAGCTCTACGGCATCAGCACCAAGACCACCACCAACACCAACGGCGCCACCTTCCTGTGCGCCAAGCCCACCGGTGTGCGCCCCAGCGAGTTCAGCTACGTGCTGCAGACCACCAACGTGCCCATCACCGGCATGCTGCTCACCACCGACAACGCCAAGATGTGCTGGGGCCAGAGCTGATCGCTCAGCTCAGCTGAAGCACATGTGATTCAGGCCGCCGGTGACTCCACCGGCGGCTTTCTGCTGTTGAACCTGGCGTTTCACTCCGGCTGAGCCTCGGCAAGCACCGCTTCCGGGGGGATCCACATCGCATCGCCGTAGGAGAAAAAGCGATAGCCCTCAGCTTTGGCCTGTTCATAGAGATCCAACAGACGCTGGCGACCGATCAAGGCACTCACCAACAGCAGCAGAGAACTCTTCGGGAGATGGAAGTTGGTGAGCAGGCCCTGCACCACAGCGAAGCGATAGCCCGGCTGAATCACCAGATTCACCGGCCCGGTGTGGGGCTTCAGTTCGCCGCCATGCAGCTGGGCCACCGCCTCCAGGCTGCGCACACTGGTGGTGCCCACGGCAATCACCCGCCCGCCGCGGGCGCGGCAGGCCGCCACGGCCTCCACCAGAGCGGGTGACACCTCCACCCATTCACTGTGCAGTTCCAGCTGGGTGAGATCTTCTGTTTCCACGGGCCGGAACGTACCCAGACCCACATGCAGGGTCACCTCGGCGAGCTCCACGCCACGGGCACGGATCGCCGCGAGCAGCGCATCGCTGAAGTGCAAGCCAGCAGTGGGTGCCGCCACGGCTCCGGGACGGGAGGCATAACGGGTCTGATAGCGCGTGTCGTCGTCGTCGCTCTGTTGCTGGATGTAGGGAGGCAGCGGAATCGAGCCATAGCGCGCCAGGAGGGCTTCGATCGCCTCAGGGCTGGTGCAGTCCGCGGGGAAACGCACCACCCGCCCACCGCTGGCGGCATCGATGCCCACCACCTCCAGGGGCAATGGCTCCTGACCGGCGTGCTCCAGCTGCAGCACCTCGCCGGGCTTGAGACGCTTGGCCGGGCGTGCCAGACACAGCCAGTCGCTGCTCTGCACCGGTTCCAGCACCAGCAGTTCCACCGAACCGCCGCTGAGCCGCCGCACCTGCAGGCGGGCCTTGAGCACCCGGGTGTTGTTCACCACCAGCAGATCACCGGGCTGCAGCTCCTGCTGCAGATCCCACACCGTCAGATGGCGGCAGCGGGCCGAAGCACCGGGATCAACCGCCAGCAATCGGGCGGTATGACGCGGCTCAACGGGCCGTTGGGCAATGAACGTCTCCGGAAGATCGAAGACGTAACTCGACAGCCGCTGATCGGCCGGATCGACGGGCACCGGCTCCGACTCAGATCGCGAGGCTTTCGGGGTTGGTTTCGATCAGCTGCGCCAGATCCTTGAGGAACGCCGCGGCGTGGGCGCCGTAGATCACACGGTGATCACAGGTGAGATTCACCTGCATCTGGTTGGCCACCCGCATGGATCCATCCTTGCCGGCCACCACGGTGGGGCGGGAGGCGGCCACAGCCAGGATGGCGCCGGTGCCGGGGGGAAGAATCGCGTCGAAGCGATCCACACCGAACATGCCCAGATTGGAGAGCGTGAAGGTGCCGGTGCTGTATTCCTCGGGCTGGAGCTGCTTGCTGCGGGCGCGGCTCACCAGATCGGCCCAGTTGCGGGCCAGGGAATAGATGTCGGTCTTGTCGGCATTGGCCAGCACCGGGGTGATCAGGCCGCCGTCCTCCATGGCCACGGCCACAGCCACGTTCACCGCTGCGGGGTAGGTCATGGCGGCGCCATCAGCACTGGTGGCAGCATTCACCTGGGGATGGCGGGCCAGCACCACGCCCACGGCCTTGGCCAGCAGGGCGGTCATGGTGACGCCCTTGCTCTTCACCTGCTTGTAGAAGGCATCGAGCTTGGTGGTGGTGATCGTGTAGCCCACGCGGAAGCAGGGCACCTCCAGGCTGGCCAGCATGTTGCGGTTCACCGCGTTCTGCAGCGTGTTGAAGCTCACGCTCTCGCCGGGCCGGCCGAAGGCATCACCAGCGGGGGCAGGGGCCGGAGCAGCGGCGCCATTGCCGGCAGCGGCCACCACAGCCGCAGCGGAGCCCTCCGCCACCCGGGGCACCGCCACGGTGAGGCCCAGGGCGCGCTCCACGTCTTCCGCCTGGATACGGCCATGGGGGCCGCTGCCGCGCAGGGTTTCCAGGGCCACGCCGTGCTGGCTGGCGAGCTTCTTGGCACGGGGGCTGGCCACCACGCGGCCACTGGCCACCGGAGCTGCAGGAGCAGCCACGGCCACGGGGGCAGGCGCTGGCGCCGGTGCCGGAGCCGGGGTGGCGGCGGGCGCCGGTGCCGGAGCGGCGGCGGGAGCTGCAGGGGCCGCTGCTGCTGCACCACCGCTGGGGGCCTTGGCCTGAACCTCGGCGATCTCCGCCTCGCTCTCCACGATCAGGCCGATGGTCTCGCCCACGGGAGCCGTGCCACCAGCCGGCATCAGCACGGCGGCCAGATAGCCCTCGTTGAACGATTCCACGTCCATGTCGGCCTTGTCGGACTCGACCACGAGCACCGACTCACCCCGCTCCACCTTGTCGCCGGGCTTCTTCAGCCACTCCACGATCTTGCCCTCCGTCATGGTGGAGGAGAGGGCGGGCATGAAGATTTCGTGGGTGGCCAACGGAGGTCTGCCGCGCAATTGGGGCGGATTTTACGTGGCTTGCCGCCCCGGCCCGGTGGATCAGAGCTGGCCTTCGATCGCCTCGATCACGCCATCGCGCACCACGATGGCCACCTGCAGCTTCTCCACCAGGTTGTCGCCCACGCGCACGTCGCAGAAGCTTTCGAGCTGCCCCTGATCCACGATCTGCTCCATCTCGAAATCGCGGACCTGGCGCTGCTGCTCGATCAGCTGCCGCTTCTGCTCCTCGAGCTCGCTGCGCTTGGCAGCCACCTGCTCCTGCACGGAAGCAACCTGCTCCTGCACGCGCGGATCGAGGGGATTGATGCTCTGGCTGCGGATGGCATCCACCAGCTGCTGGCCTTCCTGCTCCAGCTGCGCCAGCTGGGCATCGCTGCCGGCGATGGCGTTGCTGATCTCGCGCTCGGCGTCCTCCTTCCAGCGGGGGGTCACCACGGCGCGCACGTTGATCGAACGCTTGATCGAAAGGCTGCCGTCGGCCATGAGTTTGCAAGTGCAGCGCTCAGGTTGTCAGCAGCCAGCAAGGGCGGCAACGCGGCAGCAGGGCGGGTTTCCGGCCGGGAGCCGCCCAGGGGCGCCCAGCCCGCCTCAACGGCTGTAGATCGCCTCGATCGCCGCGGCATCCCGATCGGTGATCCGATCGCGCTTCTGCTTGAGGGTCTGGGTGAGCAGGCCGTTCTCCAGCGTGAACGGCTCCACCAGAGCCACCCCCGCCAGCCGTTCATCGGGCCGGCCACCGGGCCGGGCCTGCAGGCGACGGTTCAGGCGACTGGTGAAGGCCTTGAGCAGAGCCGGCTCGGCGTGGGTACCGGCAGGCACGGGCAAGCCCGCCTCGCGGGCCCAGCTGGCCAGAGCCTCAGCCTTGGGCACCACCAAGGCGCCGAGGGCCTTGCGGTCCTGCCCCACCAGCATCACCTGCTCCACCAGCGCGCAGGCCACCAGGCACTCCTCCAGCGGACCGGGCTCGATGTTCTCGCCGCTGCTGAGCACGATCGTGTCCTTGGCGCGGCCGGTGAGCACGAGGGTTCCATCGGCCAGCAGCTGGCCCAGGTCGCCCGTATCGAACCAGCCATCGCCATCGAGCACCTTGGCGGTGGCTTCCGGTTTGCCCAGGTAGCCCGCCATCACCTGCGGCCCCCGCGCCAGCACCCGGCCGCGCTGGCCCACCGGCAGCAGGGCACCGCTCTCGGGATCCACGATCCGGATCGCCGTGCCGGGCAGGGGCTGGCCGGAGCTGCCGCGGCGGTTGTTCCAGCGGCGGCGGCAGGTGAGCACGGGGCTGGTTTCGGTGAGGCCATAGCCCACCAGCAGCTCGATGCCCACCGCCTCGAAGAAGCCATCCACGTGAATCGCCAGGGCACCGCCACCGCTGATGGCCGTGCGCAGACGGCCGCCCACCAGCTGCTGCCGCACCTTCGGCCAGAGCACGCGGCTGGCCAGGCCATGCAGCGGCCAGCTCAGCAGCGCTCCACCCGCCGCCCGCAGGCGGCTGCCGGCGGATTCGGGGGCCAGGGTGCGATCCGCCGCCACCCGCCGCGCCAGGCAGTGATAGCGGCTGAGGCCGAGGGCGGAACGCAGCAGCTTCTGCCGCGAGGCCGGCATCGCCGCCAGGGCGTCCTCAAAGCCCCCCAGCAGCGCCTCCCACAGGCGCGGCACGCTGATCAGGTAGTGGGGCCGCACCCGCTGCAGATCAGCGCGCAGCTGCTTGAGCGTGGTGTAGGTCTGCGCGCAGCCGCAGGCCAGCAGGAAGTATTCGGCGCTGCGCTCGTAGGCATGCCAGATCGGCAGCACACTGAGCACGCGATCGCCGGGCTGGGGCGCCACCGCCACACCCAGGTGGCGCAGCTGGTGCAGCAGGTTGGCGTGGCTGAGGGGAACGCCCTTGGGCTGTCCCGTGGTGCCGGAGGTGTAGAGCACCGTGGCCAGCCGCTGCTCACCGCCTTCAGGCCAGGCCGGTGCCGGCGCCTTGGCCCCGGCGGCCATCAGTTCATCCCAGGTGTAACAGGGCAGCACCGGCACCACCGATCCGCGATCGCCCTGGAGCAGCACCACGAACCGCAGCTGTCCCAGCAGCTCACTGCTCAGCTTCAACCGGGTGAGCAGCTCAGCCGACTCGAGCACCAACGCCACGGCGCCGGAATCGGCGGCGATGTAGCGCAGCTCCTCCACCGGGGCAGCGCTGCCGCGCACGGCATCCGCCGCACCCAGGCGCATCAGGCCTTGGTCGGCCACCAGCCAGCGGGGACTGTTCTCGGAGAACAGCGCCACCACCTCCCCCGGCTTCACGCCCAGGGCAGCGAAGCCGGCGGCGGCCTGCTCAATGCGGGCATGCAGATCCCGGAAGCTCAGCTGCTCCGCAGGCTTGGCGTGGGGGGCATCCAGAGCGGTGGCCGCACCGTGGCGCTCCGCCAGCCGGCCCCAGAGCTGCTCCAGGCCGCTGAGATCGCTCCAGTCGGGCCGTTGAGCCAGGGCCTGCTGATCGCGGCGGCTGCCGCTCCAGCTGATCTCCGCCATCTGCATGGGCTGAGCGATCCCGCGCATCAAAAAGGTGGAACCGGTCTTACCACCCCTGCAGCGCTTCCTGGCGGGTGGGGGGCCGCAGGCGCAGGCCGAAGCGGCGGCTGAAGCAGCGCAACAGCAGCGGCGCCAGGGCGGCGGCGCTCAGCTCCGGCCGCCAGTCGGCCAGACGCCCCACCGGCCGATCGGCGATGCCGCAGGGCACCACCTGGGCAAAGCCGGTCAGGTCGGCCTCCACGTTCAGCGCCAGGCCGTGCTGGCTGATCCAGCGCCGTGCACCCACGCCGATCGCCGCCAGCTTGCGCCCCTCCAACCACACGCCCGTGAGGCCCGGGATGCGCTCACCCTGCAACCCCAGCTCCGCCAGCAGGTCGATCACCACCGCCTCCAGCTCCCGCAGATAACGGTGCAGGTCGGCGCCGTGGCGCTGCAGGTTGAGCACGGGGTAAAGCACCAGCTGGCCCGGGCAGTGATGGGTCACCTCACCGCCGCGATCGATCCGATAAAGGGGAGCCGGTGGAGCGGCCGGATCAAAGCGGAGGAAGGCCGGATCAGCGCCGCGGCCCAGGGTGTAGCAGGGCTCATGCTCCAGCAACAGCAGGGCATCCGGTCCGCCGGGATCCTCCAGCAACCGCTGCTGCAGCTGCTGCTGCCAGCCCCAGGCGCGCGGGAAGGGAACCGGCCCGGGCGGCACGAAACAGATTGCGTCGCCGGTGGTTGAAATCACCCTCCGTTCCTAGCGTTCAACTGAGCCCATCGCCCGGGAGGCAAGGGATGAAGTTGTTGATCCACGGCCGCAATCTGGAGGTCACTCCAGCCATCCGCGACTACACCGAAGACAAGCTCAAGCGAGCCATCGGTCATTTCGACGGGATGGTGAAGGAAGCGGACGTGCATCTCTCGGTGGCCCGCAATCCGCGGGTGCCCCAGCAGACCGCCGAGGTGACCGTGTTCGCCAACGGCACCGTGATCCGCGCCCAGGAGCGCAGCGAGAACCTCTACGCCAGCATCGATCTGGTGGCCGGCAAGCTCACCCGCCAGCTGCGCCGCTACAAGGACCGCCACAACGATCACCACCACAGCCCCGGCCATCACGCCACAGCCACCCCCAGCCTGGCGGAACTGCCCGGCCAGGAAGCCGTGAGCGAATCCCTGCTCGAGGGCAAGGAGGCCACGCTCCCCAGCCGTGGCGTGCGCCGCAAGTACTTCGCGATGCCCCCGATGAGCATCGACGACGCCCTGCACCAACTGGAGCTGATCGACCACGATTTCTACCTGTTCCGCGATGAGGCCAGCGGCGAGCTGCAGGTGGTGTATCGCCGCAATCACGGCGGCTTCGGGGTGATCCAGGCCAAGGGCTAAAACGGCCCCCATGCGCGACCTGCCCGATCTCGCCCCGCTGATCGATCACGCCCTGCTGGATCCCCATCAGGGCCGGGAGGCGGTGCTGCGTTGCTGCGATGAGGCACGCCATTTCGGTTTTGCCGGGGTGTGCCTCGCCTCGCGCTGGCTGCCGGAAGCCCGCGAGCGGCTCGGCCCCTCGGGCGGCCGCGGCCCGCGCCTGGTGAGCGTGGTGGGCTTCCCCTTCGGCGCCGTGCCGGCCGAGATCAAACGGGCGGAAGCGGAATGGGCGGCTGCCACCGGAGCCGAGGAGCTCGATGTGGTGCCCGATTTCGGCGCCCTCGCCGATGGCGACAGCAGCCGCTTCTGCAACGACCTCGCTCCGATCGTGGAGCTGGGGCTGCCGGTGAAGGTGATCCTGGAGGTGGGCCGGCTCAGCCCGGCTGCCCTGGAGCTGGCGGTGGAGGCCAGCATCGATGTGGGCGCCGCCATGCTCAAAACCGGCAGCGGCTTCGGGCCTGCGGCCAGCGTGGAGCAGGTGAAGCTGCTGCGCCAGCTGGCCCGCGGCCGCGCCGCCGTGAAGGCATCGGGCGGCATCAGCAGCCTCGAGCAGGCCGCCGCCCTGGTGGAAGCCGGCGCCAGCCGCCTGGGCACCAGCCGCGGCGTTGCCCTGATGCAGGCCCTGCGCCAGGAGAGCAGCAGCCCGGCCAACCCCGTGCCGTGAGCGCCGAGCAGCGGCTGGAGGGGCTGGTGCTGCGCAGCAGCCCCCTGGGCGAAACCGATCGGCTCCTCACCGTGCTCAGCCGCAGCGAGGGCCTCACCCGCCTGGCGGCACCGGGGGCCCGCAAGCCCAAGAGCGCCCTGGCGGCCGCGGTGCCGCTGGCGCTGCTGCAGCTGCAGGTGGGCGGCCGCGGCAGCCTCAAGCGGGTGCGCCAGCTGCGGGTGCAGCGCAACTTCTCCGGCCTGGCGGAGCGGCTGGAGAGCCTGGCCGCAGCCCAGGGCCTGGCCGAGCAGACGCTGCTGCTGGTGCCGAGCGGCGATGCGGTGGATGGCGTGCTGGAAGACCTGCTGCTGCAGCTGGGCCGGCTGGAGCTGCTGGTGAAGGAACGGCAGCCCAGCAGCGAAGCCCTGGCGATCGCCGTGCAGGGTGTTGTGCATCTGCTGGCCCTGGGGGGCTACGCCCTGCCGCTGGCCTGCTGCGCCCGCAGCGGCGCGCCGCTGGAGCCACCGCTGGGCAACTGGGACTGGCGCTGCAGCCTGCTGCCGGGGGAGGGTTTCGCCATCGGTGCGGTGGCCGGTGCGCAGCTGGTGCTCAACGCCTCGGAGCTGGCCCTGCTGCAACGGCTGCTGCGGCCGGCCCTGCCCCGCCGGCGCGATGGGGAGCTGATGGGGCCGCTGCCCGTGTGGCTGCGGCTGCTGCAGCTGGTGGAGCTGTGGAGCCGCGAACACCTGGGCCGCAGCCCCCGCTCCTGGCGGCTGCTGCGCCAGTGCTTTGCCGATGGGGCATCATCGTGAGCCGCAACGACTCCCCCCAGCCGGAGCACCCCTTGAGCGAGCCGCCGCGTTCTTCTGGCCTGCAGGGCGTGCTCGCCCTGCCGGAGTTCCGCAAGCTCTGGCTGGGGCAGATCTTCAGCCAGCTGGCGGACAAGTTCTACATCGTGTTGATGGTGTTCCTGATCGCCCAGTACTGGGTGACGGAACCGCTCCCCGCCGATGGGGCCCTGGCGGAAGCCGCCGGGGCCTTCCGCTTCAGCATCGAGAGCCGGGCCCAGCTGATCACGCTGCTGGCCACCGGCATCTACGTGGCCAACACGATCCCGGCGATGGTGCTGGGGCTGGTGGCGGGCGTGTGGGCCGACCGCTGGCGCAAGCGCGAGGTGATGGTGGCCAGCAACGCCATCCGCGCCGGCCTGGCGCTGCTGGCACCGCTCAGCCTGCTGCCGGGTCCGGAATGGCTGGGGCTGAGCTGGGGTTACTGGGCGCTGCTGGTGATCACCTTTCTGGAATCGGTGCTCACCCAGTTCTTCGCGCCGGCGGAGCAGGCGGCGATCCCGATGCTGGTGCCCACCCGCCAGCTGCTGGCAGCCAATTCGCTCTATCAGGCCACCAGCATGGGCGCCACGATCGTGGGCTTCGCCCTCGGTGATCCGATCCTGCGCCTGCTCAAGTACGGCCTGGGGGCGATCGGCATCGCCAACGGCGAATTTGCCCTGCTGCCCCTCTGCTACGGCCTGGCGGCCCTCTCGATCGCCTGGATCCGGGTGGAGGAAACCCCACGCCAGGAGCGCGAGCAAACGGTGTGGCAGGAGATGGCCGACGGCCTGCAGGTGCTGCGGGAGCGGCCGAGCGTGCGCAGCGCCCTGCTGCAGCTGGTGCTGCTCTACAGCCTGCTGGCAGCGCTCTACGTGCTGGCCATCAGCCTGGCTTCAGCGATCCAGCAGCTCGGTCCCACCCAGTTCGGCACGCTGCTGGCCATGAGCGGCATCGGCCTTGCGCTGGGCGCGGTGGCCGTGGCCCAGGTGGGCCATCGCTTCAACCGCCGGCGGCTGGCCTCCGCCGGCCTGGGCACGATCGCCTGGAGCCTGGTGCTGCTGGGTCAGCTGCGCGGCAACCTCAGCTTCACGCTCACCCTCTGCGCCGTGCTGGGTGTGGGGGCGGCGCTGCTGGCGATCCCCGCCCAGACCACCATCCAGGAGGACACGCCGGAAGCGATGCGCGGCAAGGTGTTCGGCCTGCAGAACAACCTGATCAACATCGCCCTCAGCCTGCCGCTGGTGCTGGCCGGCACGGTGGTGAGCCGCTACGGGCTGCTGCCGGTGCTGTGGGCCCTGGCCGCGCTGGCCCTGGCGGCGGCGCTGCTGGAGAGGCCCTGGGAACGCTGCTAGCGTCAGACTTTGCAGGAGCCTGCTTCTGAGTGGCCCACATCGCCTGGCTGGGCAAGAAGTCACCCTTCTGCGGCAACGTCACCTACGGGCTGGCCACCACTGAAGCCCTGAAGCAGCGCGGGCACGAGATCAGCTTCATCCACTTCGACACACCGGCCGGCTCCCTGGGCAGACACGACCCTGAGCCCGGCCCGGAAGTGGCCCTGCCCTATCTGGTGAAATCCCAGGTCTACACAATCCCTTCCCCCGGGGCCCAGCGGGAGCTGCGCGAATCGCTGGAGCGGCTCAGGCCGCATCTGGTGCACGCCAGCCTCACGCTTTCCCCCCTGGATTTCCGCCTGCCGGATCTGTGCCAGCAGCTGGGGCTGCCGCTGGTGGCCACCTTCCATCCGCCCTTCGATGCGGCGCTGCGCAACCTCAGCTCCGGCACCCAGCAGCTCACCTATCAGCTGTATGCCCCCTTCCTGGCCCGCTACGACCGGGTGGTGGTGTTCTCCGATCTGCAGGCCGATGTGCTGATGCGGCTGGGGGTGCCGGCCCAGAGGCTGGCGGTGATTCCCAACGGTGTGGACCCGGAGCGCTGGAAGCCCAGCCTGCCGGCGGCGGAATCACCGGAGCTGCTGGAGCTGCGCCAACGCTTCAGCGGCCGGCGCGTGTTCCTCTACATGGGCCGCATCGCCACGGAAAAGAACGTGGAGGCGCTGCTGCGGGCCTGGCGCCTGGTGCAGCCCGAGGGCTGCACGCTGGTGGTGGTGGGCGATGGGCCGGTGCGCCAGGCCCTGATGCAGACCTACGGCCCCGAGATCGATGTGCACTGGTGGGGCCACGAACCCGATCAGGCGCGGCGTCTGGCGCTGCTGCAGCTGGCGGAGGTGTTCCTGCTGCCCTCGCTGGTGGAGGGGCTGAGCCTGGCGCTGCTGGAGGCGATGGCCAGCGGCACCGCCTGCGTGGCCACCGATGCCGGCGCCGATGGTGAGGTGCTGGAAGGCGGCGCCGGCATCGTGATCAGCACCCAGGGGGTGACCACCCAGCTGCGCACCCTGCTGCCGGTGCTGCGCGATCAGCCGGTGCTCACCGCCGAACTGGGCCGTCGCGCCCGCCAGCGGGCCCTCGCGCGCTACACCCTCGAGCGCAACATCGACCAGCTCGAGCAGCTCTACGCCGAGCTGGTGCCGCAGGGCAGCCTGGCGGCCTAGGCCGGAAGCTCGGCGCAGCAGGCGGCGAAAGCCTCTGCCGGATCGGCCGCCGCCGTGATCGGCCGGCCGATCACCAGGTGGCTGGAACCGGCGCGGATCGCCTCGGCCGGGGTCATCACCCGCTGCTGATCGCCGCGGGCC
>CAJXSQ010000039.1 GCA_913061215.1 uncultured Synechococcus sp.
CACCACCTGCTGCTCTGCGCCACCCCCGCCAAGGCGCTCTGCTGTCCCGATCCCGCCGTGGGCATCGCCAGCTGGGAGGCCCTCAAACGCGGCATCCGGGAGCTGGGCCTCGAGGATCCAACGCGGCCCGAAGGGATCGTGCTGCGCACCAAGGCCGACTGCCTGCGCATCTGCGCCGAGGGCCCAGTGCTGCTGCTCTGGCCGGAAGGGATCGTTTACGGCGGCGTGAACGCCGAGCGGATCGAGCGGATCCTGCGCGAGCACGTGATCGGCGGCAGGCCGATCGAGGAATGGATCGTGAAACGGATGCCGTTCAGCCCTACGCCAGCAGGCGCTGGAACCAGCGGGCCGTGAGCCGATCGCCCCAGTTGCCGGGTTCGCCGCTCAAGTGCCCATCACCACGGCGATCACAGCGGGCGTGAAAGCCGTTGTGCCCGCCGCCGGCCGTGAGCAGCACCTCCACCCCCGGCAGCTGCAACGCCGCCAGATCCCGCGCGGCAGCCACCGGCACCCAGGGATCGTCGATGGCATGCAGCACCAGGGTGGGCGGCAACACGGCCGCCCGGGCCTGCAGCTGCCGCAGCGGACTGGCCTCCCGGTAGTAGTGCTCCACCGAGCCATAGCCCCAGCGGGGGGCCGTGATCGCGGCATCAAAGGCCAGGATGCTGTCCATGGGGCCCACGGGGCCGCGGCCGGCCAGCGCCTCCCGCTCCGGCTCGCTCACTCCGAAGGGATCGGCGAGGGTCTGGGCCACCAGCCGTTGCAGCAGCCAGCGCTTGTAGAGGCGGTTGCGGGGGCGCTCGATCTGGGCGGAGCAGGCGGCCAGATCCAGGGGTGAGCTGATCGTCACCAGGCCATCGAGCAGGCCGGGCACCGTGAGCAGCGCATTGAGCAGCTTGGTGCCCCCCAGGGAGATGCCCATACCCAGCAGCGGCCGGCCCTCCGCCAGTTGGCGGGCGCGGGCCAGGGCCGGCAGCAGATCGCTGTTGCAGCTGGCGGCATAGGTGCCGCGGGCCAGCTCCCGCCCGGGGCCGGCGCCGCGCATGTTGAGGCGCAGCACGGCAAAGCCGGCGTGCTGCAGGGTGAGCCCCATCCGCCGCAGGCCGCTGCGGCAGCTGCTGCCCCCCAGGCCATGCATCAACAGCACCAGCGCCCTGGGATCGCCCCCATCAAGGGGCGGATCCAGCAGCGCCAGCAGCTGATCGCCGCCGCCCACGGGGATCCTGATCGGCTCCCCGCCCTCAGGCGGCAGCGGCACCGGGCGCAGGGTGTCCCGCAGGGTCTGCAGGTCGCCGTTCAGCCAGGGCAGCCGCGGCCGGAAGGGCTCCAGGCCCAGGGCCGCGGGAAGAACGTCCGCGGGGAGGTTCGAATCAAGCGGCTTTTCCAACACCCTGGCTGCGCAGCTCCGTGCAGAGCTGCTGCAACACCGCCTTGGCATCACCGAACACCATGGCCGTCTGCGGCAGCTCGAAGAGGGCATTCTTGATGCCGGCGTAGCCAGCGCCAAGGCTGCGCTTCACCACGAACACCTGGCGGGCCTGATCCACCTCCAGCACGGGCATGCCGTAGAGGGGGCTCTGGGCGTCGTTCTTGGCGTCGGGATTCACCACATCGTTGGCGCCGAGCACGATCACCACATCGGTGCGGGGGAACTCGGGGTTGATCGTGTCCATCTCGAGCAGCTGCTCGTAGGGCACATCGGCCTCGGCCAGCAGCACATTCATGTGGCCGGGCATGCGGCCCGCCACCGGGTGGATGGCGTAGCTCACCTCAGAGCCGTTGGCCTCCAGCAGCTTGGCCAGCTCGCGCAGGGCGTGCTGGGCCTGGGCCACCGCCAGGCCATAACCCGGCACGAACACCACCCGCTCGGCGTTCTCCAGGGCCATGGCGCACTCCTCGGCGCTGCAGCTCACGATGCGGCTGTAGCCGGCCTCATCGCCGCCGCCGCCCACCGGGGCGCTGCCGCCGAGGGCCCCACCGAACAGCACGCTCACCAGCGAGCGGTTCATGCCGGTGCACATCACCTGGGTGAGGATCAGGCCGGCGGCACCCACCATGGCGCCGGCCACGATCAGCAGCTGGCTGCCCACCACAAAGCCGGCCGCCGCCGCCGCCACACCGGAATAGGAGTTGAGCAGCGAGATCACCACCGGCATGTCGGCGCCGCCGATGGGCAGGGTCACGCCGATGCCCAGCAGGCCGGAGGCCACCAGCAACAACCACAGCGCTGTTCCGGTGGGATCGCCCGGCAGCGCAAAGGCCCCCACCAGGGCCGCGATGGCCAGGGCAATGTTCACGCCGTGGCGCACGCTGCTCTGGGTCCAGCCCGGGGTGCCGAGCCAGCCCTGCAACTTGCCCATCGCCGCGATCGAGCCCGTGAAGGTGATCGCCCCCACGAACACCGAGATCACGATCGAGATCAGCTCCACCCGATCGGCGCCATCGCTGTCGTAGAGGGCCACCGCCAGGGCCACCAGCAGTGAGGCCATACCGCCGCAGCCGTTGAACAGCGCCACGGTTTCGGGCATGGCCGTCATCGGCACGCGCCGGGCCGTGATCAGGCCGAGCAGGCCGCCGATGGCGGTGCCGATCGCGATCCACAGCCAGGCGATCGGATCCGGTTGCAGCTGCAGCAGCAGCCCGAACACCGCCAGCCCCATGGCCAGCGCCGCCAGACCATTGGCGGAACGGGCGGAGCGCACGGTGGAGAGGCCCTTCAGCCCCAGCGCCAGCAGCAGCACCGCCAGCAGATCGATCAGATAACCAAAAACGTCGAGAATGCTCATCGCCCGCCTCCACGCTTCTTGCGGCTGAACATGGCGAGCATCCGGTCGGTGACCAGGAAGCCGCCCACCACGTTGAACAGGGCGAAGCCGAGCGACACCGAACCGAGGATCAGCAGGGCCGGGTTGTCCTGGGCGTTGGCGATCAGGGTGAGCGAGGCCAGCACCGTGATGCCGCTGATCGCATTGGCACCGCTCATCAACGGTGTGTGCAGGGTGGGGGGCACCTTGCCGATCAGCTCGAGCCCCAGCAGGCTGCCGAGCAGCAGCACCCACAGGGCCTGGGAGAGGGTGGTCATGCCGCACCTCCAGCCGGGCTGTGGTGGGTGAACAGGCAACCGCTCACGATCGGATCCTCAAGGTCGAGTTGCAGGGCTGAAGGCTCATCGCCGGAGGCAGCCAGCAGGTGCTCCAGCAGGGCCGCCACATTGCGCGCGTACAGAGCACTGGCGTGGTTGGCCACGCTGCAGGGCAGCTGATCCGCGCCGATCAGCTGCACCCCGTGGCGCAGCACGGTGGTGCCGGGCTGGCTGCCTTCGCAGTTGCCGCCCTGGGCCACCGCCAGATCCACCACCACGCTGCCGGGGCGCATGTGCTGGAGCATGGCGTCGTCGATCAGGCGCGGCGCCGGCCGGCCGGGCACCTGGGCGGTGCAGATCACCATGTCGGCCAGGGCCAGCTGCTCGGTGAGCTGACGGCGCTGGGCCGCCAGGAAATCCTCGGTGGCCTGCTGGGCGTAGCCGCCGGTTTCGCCGGGCTTCTGCTCCTGTTCCGGGGGATCGATGAAGCGGCCCCCCAGGGATTCCACCTGTTCTTTGGCGGCAGCCCGCACATCGCTCACGTAGGCCACCGCCCCGAGGCGGCGGGCCGTGGCCAGGGCCTGCAGCCCGGCCACACCGGCTCCGAGGATCAGGGCGCGGGCGGGCTGGATCGTGCCTGCGGCCGTCATCAGCATCGGCACGTAGCGATCCAGGGCCGCCGCGGCCAGCAGCACCGCCTTGTAGCCGGCGATGTTCGCCTGGGAGGAGAGCACGTCCATGGTCTGGGCGCGACTGATCCGGGGCAGGAGCTCCAGGGCCATGGCCGTGAGGCGCTGCTGCTCCAGCTGCTGCTTGAGCCGCGCATTGCCATGGGGCTCCAGCAAACCGAGCAGCAACGCCCCGGGCCGCAGCGCCGCGAGTTCGCGCCGCTCCGCGGCGAGGGCGGCCGCCTGCACCGCCAGCACCACATCGGCGGTGCGCCAGGGATCCAACGCCGCGGCGCTGGTTTCGATCAGTTCGGCACCGGCCTCGCCGTAGGCCTCGTCCTGGAAGCCGCTGGCCAGGCCGGCCCCACGCTCCACCTGCAGGGTGCAGCCCCGGGCCGCCAGCCGGCGCACCGTTTCCGGGGTGGCCGCCACGCGCGTTTCACCGGGGCGGCACTCCCGCGGCACCAACACACGAATCAAGTGTTCGCCGCCTTCACGTCACAACGGGCCCAGTGTTCGCCGGCCGAGCCGGGAGCGGCAACGCCCTGGCGCAGCGTGTGATCACATCCGCACACGCCCGGCCAGCAGCCAACCTTCAGAACAGCGGCAGCAACTCCTGCTCCAGGCAGCGGGCCTGGGGGGTGGAGCCCTGCTGCCGCAGCTGGCGGGCCCGCAGGATCATCGGGTCGAGGTCGCACTCGAGATCGAGCGCCCGCTCAAAGCGGCGGCGCAGGTCGTCGGAACTGAACAGGAAGAGAGAACGCTCATCCATGGGCAGACGGGTTGAGGCCCGGGAGCGGGGTGATGGCCGGAACTTAAGGACTCCAGCGCCAAAGCGAATAGGTAGAAATCCTCATCTTTTTTGCTCCGGCAGCCTCAAAATGGCGGGATGCCATCGCCGTCCTTCGATCTGCAGCCGCCCCAGGGCGCCCGGCCGGGTCGCAGCGCCGGCCCTGGCTCCGTGCAGCCGCGGCAGTGGCAGGCGCAGTTGATCGCGCTGCTGCGGCGCCGCCTGGAGCGCCCCGGCAGCCACGACGTGTTGATCAATGCCGGCCCCGGCGCCGGCAAGACCCTCGGCGCGCTGCTGGGTTTCGAGCGACTGCAGGGGGAGGGGCGCCTGGAGCGGCTGCTGGTGTTCTGCCATCGCAGCTCGATCGCCAGCCAGTGGCTGGCCGCCGCCGCACGCCTGGGCGTGCATCTCGAGGAATGGCAACCGGGAACCGATCTGAACCAGGAGGCCATCCGCAAGGCCCACGGTCTGCTGATCACCTATCAGGCCGCCGGCCGCAACCTCGAGCAGCTCGAGCAGCAGCTGACAACTGCCGACTGGGGTCCCTGGCTGGCCATCGCCGATGAGGTGCACCACCTGGGCGTGGATCCGGAGGAACCGGACGCAACCGCCTGGGGCCATGCCTTCAGCCGGCTCAGCAGTGGCGCCCGCCTGCGCCTCGGCCTCACCGGCACCCCCTTCCGCGCCGACAACCTGGCCTTCTGCGCCGCCCGCCGCGTCCAGGTGCGCGATGGCGCGGAGTGGGTGGAGCAGATCGCGCCGGACCTGAGCGTGGAGCCGCGGGAGCTGATCGCCGCCGGCGATGTGCGCCCACTGGAGTTCCGCTTTCAGGACGGCTGGGTGGACCACGGCCGCCAGGGGGAACTGGGCGACAGCGAGCGCTCGCCCCTGTCGCAGGAGCAGCGCGAGAGCTGGCGGGCCCGCAACCTGCGGCGCGCCATCCGCCTCGGCGACAGCAGCAGCATCGCCCTGCGGCTGCTGCTCAACGCCCGGCGACGGCTGGAGACCGTGCGGCGCGACCATGCCGAGGCCGGCGGCCTGGTGATCGCCCGCGACATCGCCCACGCCCGCCGCATCTGCGGGCTGCTCGAAGAGGAGGGCGACCGCGTGCATCTGGTGCACTCCCAGGACCCCGAGGCGCCGCAGCGGATGGAGGCCTTCAAGGCCGGCGAAGCCGACTGGCTGGTGAGCATCGACATGTGCGCCGAAGGCTTCGATGCGCCGCGGCTGCGGGTGGTGGCCTATCTCACCACCGTGGTGACCCGCACCCGCTTCGTGCAGGGCATCACCCGGGCCGTGCGCATGGATGCCGGACGCTCCGCCACCGAATCGGTGCCGCGGCATCCCTCCTATGTGTTCGCACCGGCCGATCCGCTGCTGATGCAGTACGCCCGCACCTGGTCGCTGAGCGAGCCCTATGTGCTGCGCTCCCGCAGCGTGGACAGCGAGGCAGAACCCTCGGGCGCCGGCCGCGGCGCCCAGCTACCGCTTCAGGCCGTAGAAGATGGCGCTGGCGCCGTGATCCGCATGCGCGGCCCACAGCTGCCGGACTTCTTAATGCAGCGATAAATACATTCGATTGCGGCAAAAAGTGCGACGTTGTGCGAAATCGCACCCAGAAACGGCCTCAGGCCGTCCAGCGTGGTGCCATCGCGGGAAACCCATGAAAGGCTCGATCCAGCGCCGTCTCACCGTTGCCATCAACTGGTCTGCGGCCCGCATCGCCAGCCTCGACGACCGCGAGCGCTACGAGGACAGCTTCGCGCTCACGGAAGAATTCCGTGAATGGATCCTCTGCGTGGACCAACACCCCGAGCTGATGGCGGAGCAGGTGTTGATGGTTCCCGACTTCAGCCAGCTGCGCAACAGCCGTGACATCGGAGACAGCAGCGGTTCCGATGGACTCCTGGAAATCTGAAGAAAACCTAAAGGAACCACTCGGAAAGGTCAAGCCGCCCGCCGTCAAGCAACGGTGGCGACATCGCCAGGCCGACGGCGGCGGCGCTACGCTCCAAGGCGAAGTCGTTCCGCTTTAGCCATGGCCGACGAGGTGGCTGCCGCAGCTGCTGGCGGCGTTGAGAATCTGGTGATCGTGGGCTCCGGCCCAGCCGGCTACACCGCGGCCATCTACGCCGCCCGCGCCAATCTGCGCCCGATCGTGATCACGGGCTTCCAGGACGGCGGCATCCCCGGCGGTCAGTTGATGACCACCACCCACGTGGAGAACTTCCCCGGATTTCCGGACGGCATCCTGGGACCGGATCTGATGGACCGGCTCAAGGCCCAGGCCGTGCGCTGGGGCACCCGCCTGGTGGAGGCCGATGCCGACAGCCTTGATCTCTCCCAGCGGCCCTTCCGCATCCAGGCCGATGGCGAAACGATCACCGCCCACGCCGTGATCCTGGCCACCGGCGCCAGCGCCAACCGCCTGGGCCTGCCCAGCGAGGAGCGCTTCTGGAACGCCGGCATCAGCGCCTGCGCCATCTGCGACGGCGCCACGCCCCAGTTCCGCAATGAGGAGCTGGCCGTGGTGGGCGGCGGCGACTCCGCCTGCGAGGAAGCCGTGTATCTCACCAAGTACGGCAGCCGTGTGCATCTGATCGTGCGCTCCGGCCAGCTGCGTGCCAGCAAGGCCATGGCCGATCGGGTGCTGGCCAACCCCAGCATCACCGTGCACTGGAACCGCCGCATCCGCGACTGCAGCGGCAGCGACTGGCTCGAGGCGATCGAACTGGTGGATGCCGAGGGCAACAGCGCTGAAACCATCCCGGTGCGCGGCCTCTTCTATGCCATCGGCCACACCCCCAACACACGCCTGGTGCGTGAGCAGCTGGACGTGGATAGCCACGGCTATCTGATCACGAAGCCCGGCCGGCCCGAAACCTCACTGGAAGGCGTGTTCGCCGCCGGTGATGTGGCCGATGCGGAGTGGCGCCAGGGCATCACCGCCGCCGGCAGCGGCTGCCAGGCGGCCCTGGCGGCGGAGCGCTGGCTCACCCACCACAACCTGGCCGTCACCGTGAGCCACGACCCGGTGGATCCCCAGGAAGTGGGCGAGGCCAAACCCACCGCCACCAGCGATGAGGCCAACTACGACCCCAACGCCCTGTGGCAGAAGGGCGCCTATGCCCTGCGCAAGCTGTACCACGACAGCGACAAGCCGCTGCTGGTGGTCTACACCTCACCCACCTGCGGTCCCTGCCACGTGCTCAAGCCGCAACTGAAGCGGGTGCTCGATGAACTCGGTGGCCGCGCCCAGGGCGTGGAGATCGACATCGAAGCCGATCAGGAGATCGCCCAGCAGGCAGGGGTGAGCGGCACGCCCACCGTGCAGCTGTTCTTCCAGAAGGAACTGAAGCAACAGTTCCGCGGCGTGAAGCAGCGCAGCGAGTTCAAGGCCGCGATCGAGCAACTGCTCGGCGCCGCCGTGAGCTGAAGCCTGGGCCCCAAGCGGGCCCGTGCTGGCGGCGAGCTCAGAGCGAACTCAGGAAAGCGCGAGCACTGGGCGAGCTCAGGAAAGCGGGAGCTCAGGAAGGTGTCCATAGGCGAATATCCGTGGATATCCGCCTATGGACGGTCCCAAAACGCCCTAAATCCTGAAAACGCCCAAAATCCTGAAAAGCCGATCAGCCCGAAAAGGCCCCACACCTCAAAACGCTCAACCTCGCGAGCGCGCCGCACCATGCCGCCCCGTCGGAAACAGGAGCGGCGACCACTCGCCGTTGGAACCAGGGCTGCCCAGCAGCGATCAGCGACGGCGGGGGCCGCCGGGGCGGTTACCGCCGGGGCGCGGGCCGGCGTTGGCGTTGCGCTCGCGGTAGGTGATGCGGCCGCGGCTCAGGTCGTAGGGGCTGATCTCCACCAGCACCTTGTCGCCGGCGAGCAGCTTGATGCGGAATTTGGTGAGCTTGCCAGCGGCCCGGCAGAGGCATTGGTGGCCTGCGGGCTGCTCGAGGGTGACCAGGTAGAACCCGTTGCCCTGCTCCTTCTCGATCACGCCGGAGGTCTCGATCATGCGTGGCTGCCGCTGAAAAGTCGATCTGCTCGGATCAGTCTAGTTGGCGCCCGCAGCCGCACCCGCATGGGCGCCGCCGGGTGGATGCTGTTCACCCGCTAAGGTCGGCGCTCTGAATCCGCACCAACCCGAGCCAGCAATGATCCTCCCACCCGTGTCGATGGATGTTGGCCTGCTGCTGATCTCAATCGGGGTGGTGAATCTCTGGCGTGCGCGTCAGGCCTCCTGACCACACTGCTGTTCCACAAGCCCTACGGGGTGCTGAGCCAGTTCACCCCCGAAGCGGGCAGTCGCTGGGGATGCCTGGCTGATCACATTGAGGTGCCCGGGGTGTACGCAGCAGGCCGCCTCGATGCCGACAGCGAGGGCCTGCTGCTGCTCACCGCCAATGGGCGCCTGCAGCAGCGGCTCACCGACCCGGCCTGGGGCCACTGGCGCCGTTACTGGGTTCAGGTGGAAGGCCTGGCCAGCGATGAACAACTGGACGCGCTGTGCAACGGCCTCATGATCCAGGGCCACCGCACCCTTCCGGCCAGAGCTGAGCGCCTGGCCGATCCGCAACTGCCCGACCGCAACCCACCGATCCGGCAGCGCCGCCACATTCCCACCAGCTGGCTGCAGATCGAACTGCGGGAGGGACGCAATCGCCAGGTGCGCCGGATGACAGCGGCCGTGGGCCTGCCGACCCTGCGGCTGCTGCGGGTGGCGATCGACCTGATGGATGGTGAACCACCCCTCAGCCTGGCCGGCCTGGAACCGGGACAGTGGCGCGAACCGAATGACCACGAGCAGCAACGGCTGAAGGCGCTGCTGCAGCAACCGAAACGTTCAGCGGCGTCAGCTCAGCGCACCCAGGGCGGGCGCCGCTCCCCTGGCCGTGGCGGGCGGGCCGGCGGCGGGAAATCAGGCCGGGCCGGCGGCGGCGGATAGGGGGGCCTGGCCTCAGGCCAGCGCATCCTTGAGCTCCCGCACCACCTGCAGCTGGCCGTAGTAGTAGTTGGCGCGGGCGCGGGCATCGGCATCGGTGAGGCTGTCGAGCACATCGAAGCCCACGCTCTGCCAGAGCTCATTGCCGCAGGCGCGGGTGATCTCCTCCACCGCCTCCTGCTCGAGCACCCCCAGACGACGCTGCAGGTTCTTGGTCTGCGCAATACCCATCAGAACAACGCCGCAGGCGCAACAACAGAGCTCAATAGTACAGACGCACCAGGCGCGCTTCAGAAGGGCAGCTTCTTCTTGGCGTCCTTATCGAGATCAGCCTCCATCTCCCGCAGGCGCTTGAGGATCGTGTCGTAGTACTCCTTGAGGTAGCTCTCCAGGCCAGTGGTGTCGGCCTCATCGAGGCCGAAGGCGGCATAGCTGGCTTCCATCGGGGCATTGAGCGGGGTACCGCCACCGATCACCTTGTCGAAGGCGAGGCGCTCGGCCACGTTCACCGCGGGCTCAAAGAACGAGGCCAGCCCTTGCATCAGCCGCAGCAGGAACGGCCTCACGCGGAACACCCGGGCGCTCTTGCCGGTGAACTTCTCGCAGAGCTGGGTGATCTCACCGGTGCTCCAGGCGCGGGGCCCCACCACCGGGAAGGCCTGACGCACCGTTTCCGAGCGTCCCAGGGCCGCCACGGCAAAGCGGGCCACGTCCTGGGTGTTCATGTAGGCAATCGGCGTGGGCGTGCCGCTCACCCACACCGTCTGGTTTTCCAGCACCGGAATGGCGATCTGGCTGATCAGACCCTGCATGAAGGCCACGCAGCGCAGGATCGTGTAATCGAAATCCGACTGGATCAAGGCCTGCTCGGTGCAGTACTTGATGTCCATCAGCGGCACGTCGCGGTGCTTCTCCGCATCGAGCAGCGACACAAAGATGAAACGCTTCACGCCGGCCCGCTCACAGGCGTTGAGCAGGTTGAGCTTGCCGGTCCACTCCACGTCGTAGCTGCTGCCCGGGTCGCTGGCGCGGGCAGCGGAGGCATCGATCACAGCCTCCTGGCCTTCCAGGGCGTAATCGAGGCTGTCGGGCTCAAGCAGGTCGCCCCGGGTGAGCTCGCAGCCCCATTCCTGCAGGAACGAGGCCTTGCGGGGGGAGCGCACCATGCAGCGCACCTGATGGCCGGCATCGAGCGCCTGCCGGGCGATCTGTCGGCCCAGCGTGCCCGTAGCACCGATCACCAGCACCTGCATGAGGCTTGTTCAGCGAGGCACGAGCCTAGGTGTGTGCCTGCAGGGGCGCGATCGCGCCGGTGCTCAGCTGTCGCCCTGAAGCTTCAGCAGCAGCGCACCACCCACCAGACCGATCGGGATCAGAACCCAGAACAGCGCAGCAGTGCCGAAGATTTCCGAGGCCATGACCGATGGCGAAACGGCTACCTGTTTAGCGCAGCCGCCAGCTCCAGCACCCGCTGCCAGGGGGCATTGCAGCGAAACTGGCCGTTCATCACACCGGAGCGCAGGGCCTCGAATCCTTCAGCCCGCAGCGCCACCAGCAGATCGTCGGTCGCCGGCGGCCCCCCGCCCAGCCTCCTGCCCAGCTCCGCCGTGGGCCAGCAGCGCGGGGGCAGGCCCGGATCGGCCAGGAGCCGTGCCAGCAATCGCTCGCTGCTCCGCCCGACGCGGCCAGCAGGCAGCCCTGCCGCCAGCTGCTGCATGGCCCGCAGCGTGGGGGCGTGCTGCAGCGGGCCGAGCCAGAGGGGGCCTGAGATCGTGAGCGGGGGCGCCGCATCGCCGCAGCCGCAGGCCGGCCAGCGGCGCAGCCGCAGCAGGCTCTGGTGCAGCTGCTCGCCGCAGCCATGGCAGTGGGCCAGCAGACCCAGCTGCTGCTCCTGCCGCGGCTCGGCGCGGCGCTGCAGCTGGATGGCAACGCGGAAGGTGCGACCTTCACTGAAGCTGAACAGCGGCCGCACACCCCGGCCCAGGGCCCAGGCGGCGCGGGCCACCACGGCGATCTGCAGGCGCAGGGCCAGCTCCCAGCTGGCGGGATGGGCACGGGCCGAGGCCGCCAGCGAGCGGATCGCGGCGCTGCGGTCGTGGCCGGTGGGGGAGCGGCCATCGGTGCTGGCCAGATAGAGCACCCCCTCGAACTGCAACGCCTCCAGGGCAGCTGGCACCAGCGCCGAGGGGCAGCCAAAGGCATCGAGATCGAGCAGGCCGAAGCGCTGCTCCTCCAGCAGGCAGGCGGCGAGAAGCTTCTGGGCCGTGCGGGCGCTGGTCTGCACCCGGCACCCAGCAGCGCTGAGCCGGTCCAGGTTGGTGCGGAGAACCGGCAGGCGGTCAGCGTCGGCATCATTCGCCCACACCTCCGCCGCGCCAGCTTCCAGGCCGTAGCGCAGGCCGCGCACGCCGCAGCCCGCCATCAGATCAAGCACCCGCAGAGGAGGCTTCAGCTCCAGATCGCCGCGGGCGAGCAGCGTGGCCAGGAGCACCCCCAGATCGCGGGAGGGGCGGGATTCCGGCCGGAAGAAGCCGGTCCCCAGCTGCAGGCGGGCCGCGCCTTCGCAATAGTGATCCTGAGAGGCACTGCCCCCGGTGCCGTGCTCTTCCCGCTCCGCTGTGCCGGCCTCCACCCGTCCCGCCTCGCCCCGATCCGAACCCCAGCCTGCCGCCACGGGGGCCCACTGGGGTGACCACAGCACCTGGCACTGGCAGGACCACGCCTGCCATTGGCGGGTGCTGGGAGACCGGAGCCAGCCGGCCTTGGTGCTGATCCACGGTTTCGGCGCCGCCAGCGGCCACTGGCGTCACAACGCCGCCTCGCTGGCTGAGGCGGGCTGGTGCGTGTACGCGATCGATCTGGTGGGCTTCGGCGCCTCCAGCCAGCCCGGTCATCAGCGCCACAGACCGCTGGACAACCGCCTCTGGGCGCGGCAGCTGCAGGCCTTCATCGAGCAGGTGGTGCAGGGGCCGGCCGTTCTGGTGGGCAACTCCCTCGGCAGCCTGGTGGCCGTCACCTGCGCGGTGTTCTTTCCCGGCTGGGTGGCGGCCGTGGTGGCGGCACCGCTGCCGGATCCGAGCCTGCTGATGCCGGTGCGGCGCCGGCGTGGCCCCTGGCGGCGAGGGCTGAAGCGCCGGGTGGTGGTGGTGCTCTGCCGGCTGCTGCCCCTGGAGCTGCTGGTGCCACTGATCGCCCGCACGCCGCTGCTGGATCTGGGCCTGCGCAGCGCCTACAGCGATCAGAGCCCGGTGGATGCCGAGCTCAGAAGGGTGGTGGCCCGTCCGGCCCAGCGGCCACGGGCAGCGCGGGCACTGCGGGCCATGAGCATCGGCATGGCCCTGCGACCGCGGGCGGCCACGGCGGCCGAGCTGCTGCAGCGGATGAACCAGCCCCTGCTGGTGCTCTGGGGCAGCGACGATCGCCTGGTGCCGCCGCAGATCAGTGAGCGGCTGCGCGATCACAAGGTGGATCTGGAGCTGCAGCTGCTGCCCGATCTGGGGCATTGCCCGCACGATGAACGGCCGGAGCTGTTCAACCGCCACGTCACCGGCTGGCTGGCACGTAATTTGGGCAACGGTCAGCCACACGAACAGCCCTGGGCATGAAGCACACCCTCTCGGTGCTGGTGGAAGACGAATCCGGCGTGCTCAGCCGCATCTCCGGCCTGTTCGCCCGCCGCGGGTTCAATATCGAGAGCCTGGCGGTGGGCCCGGCGGAGCGCAGCGGCGTGTCGCGGCTCACGATGGTGGTGGAGGGCGACGAGCGCACCCTCGCTCAGATGAGCAAACAGCTCGACAAGCTGATCAACGTGCTGGAGGTCACCGACCTCACGCGCATTCCGGCGGTGGAGCGGGAGCTGATGCTGCTGAAGGTGTCGGCACCGGAAAGCCAGCGCGCCGCCATCCTGGATCTGGTGCAGGTGTTCCGCGCCAAGGTGGTGGATGTGGCCAGCGATGCCCTCACGATCGAAATCGTGGGCGACCCCGGCAAGCTGGTGGCCCTCGAGAACGTGCTCGAGCCCTACGGCATCCTCGAGATCGCCCGCACCGGAAGGATTTCCCTGGAGCGGGCCTCCGGCGTGAGCACCCCGTATCTGAAGGTCACCAGCCTCGACAAGCGCGTGCCGGCCTAGTTGGCGTCGTTGTCCTGCACCAGGGTGCCGCCCTGCAGCAGCTTGGCGCTGATCAGTTTGTCGCCCTGCTCAATCCGGTCCACCACCTCCATGCCCTTGGTCACCCGACCGAAAACCGCATAGCGGCCATCCAGCTCCGGCAGGGCCCGCAGGGCGATATAGAACTGAGCGCTGGCTGAATTGGGATCATTGGAGCGAGCCATGGCCAGGGCGCCGCGCTCGTGCTGCAGCTTCAGGCGGGACTGCTGCCCGGGACCCACGGCGATCTCGCCGTAGCGCGGTGAGGCCTCGCCATCGAGTGAGAGCTCGAGGGGGATCAGGCGCGGCTGACCGCTGGTGGGGTCGATGAAGCTGCCCGTGCCGAGCAGATCCACGGGGGTGTTGGGGTTGGCGCTCTGGGGGTCGCCACCCTGCACCACAAAGGGAATCGGCTCCTTCACCACGCGGTGGAAAAGGGTGCCGTTGTAAGCACCGCGACGCACCAGATCCACGAAGTTGCCGGCAGTGAGCGGGGCCGCATCGCCATCGAGGCTGAGCTCCACCGTGCCCTTGCTGGTGGTGAGCTGCACCAGGGCCGTGCCCTTGAGGCAGGGAACCCCTGAGGTGCCGCAGCCGTAGCTGGAACTGGGACCGGGGGCGGCGCAGGCCACCAGCCCGAGCGGGCTGAGCACCAGCAGCAGCGCCAGCAGAAGCGAACGCACGGCCGGCATCACACGCCCTCCAGGGGCACGCCCAGGAAGCGGGCCAGCTCAGCGCCGCCGCGCTCCAGATCAGCCAGGGGCATCGGCTCACCCACGCGGGTGAGAGGGAGATCACGGCGACCCTGCACCCGCAGCGCCAGGCGGCGGCGGGGATTGAGGCCCTCGCGCACATCCACCTTCACGGCCTGGATGTCCTTGAGGGGGGTGGTGACCGTGATCAGCTGGCGAAAGCCGCGGCGGGTCACCGTGAGGGTGCCGGCGGTTTTATCGAAGCGGTTGGAGCCGGCGCCCACATCAATGGCGATCACCGACCACAGATAGGTGGAGAGCAGGGCGGCGGCGATGCCGTAGAGCCCCATCACCAGGCCCTGCGGCACAAAGCTGAGGGCGGCCGGGTGGCCGATCGGCAGCAGATCGGTGCCCAGATAGCTGGAGCCACTGGTGAGCAGGAAACCGAGACCACCCGTGCTCACCACCGCCGCCACGAGCACGTTGGAGAAGCGCCGGGAGCCCAGAACCGCCTGCTCCAGCACGGCGGTGGAGGATGCAGGCTTCGCTGCGGGAGCCGAGGCCATAGGGGGGCTGAACCGGTGGGTCCGCCATCTTGGCGCGGCCGCGCACCGGCCCGGCCAGAGCCTGAGCACAAATACCCAAAACGCAATGGTGACGGGCCGTGTCAGGCCACCAGAACCCGCCTCGCAGTGCGGATCAACGTTGTTACCATCGCCCGGTAACCCAACAGCCCGCGGTTTTTCCCACCCATGACGATCGCTGTAGGGCGCGCGCCGCAGCGGGGATGGTTCGACGTCCTCGAT
>CAJXSQ010000040.1 GCA_913061215.1 uncultured Synechococcus sp.
CATCGACGGCCTCCTGCAGCATCCGCTTCTCGTTGCGGACGATGATTTCAGGGGCAAGGATCTCCTGCAGACGCGCCAACCGGTTGTTCCGGTTGATCACACGGCGGTAGAGGTCGTTGAGGTCGGAGGTGGCGAAACGGCCGCCATCGAGCTGCACCATCGGGCGCAGATCGGGCGGAATCACGGGGATCACATCCAGCACCATCCACTCGGGCCGGGCGCCGGTGGCGATGAAGTTGTCGATCACGCGCAGGCGCTTGATCAGCTTGGCGCGCTTCTGGCCCTTGGAACCGGCGATCTCCTCGCGCAGCTGTTCGGCCACCACGGGCAGATCGAGATCTTCCAGCAGCTGCTTCAGCGCTTCAGCACCGATGCCCACGGTGGGCTCGTTCTCGATCTCCGAATCCTCGGCGTAGATCTCATCCTCAATCTCCAGCCACTCGTCTTCGGTGAGCAGCTGCTTATAGGTGAGGTCCTTGTGGTCGCCCTGATCGAGCACCACGTAGCAGTTGAAATACACGATCTGCTCCACATCCCGCAGGGGCATGTCGAGCAGGATGGCCACGTAGCTGGGGATCCCCTTCAGGTACCACACGTGCGACACGGGGGCCGCCAGCTTGATGAAGCCCATGCGGTGACGCCGCACGCGGCTCTCGGTGACCTCCACACCGCAGCGCTCGCAGACGATGCCGCGGTGGCGCACCCGCTTGTACTTACCGCAGTGGCACTCCCAGTCCTTGGAAGGACCGAAGATCTTCTCGCAGAAGAGCCCGTCCATCTCGGGCTTGAGTGTGCGGTAGTTGATGGTTTCGGGCTTGGTGACCTCACCCACCACCTGACCATTGGGCAGCGTGCGCTGCCCCCACTGCATCACCCGATCCGGCGAAGCAAGGGTGATCTTGACGTAATCGAAGTGGTTCTCGGTGCGGAGATTGCTG
Organism: uncultured Synechococcus sp.; assembly: GCA_913061215.1. Taxonomy (GTDB): domain Bacteria; phylum Cyanobacteriota; class Cyanobacteriia; order PCC-6307; family Cyanobiaceae; genus Vulcanococcus. The sequence continues at coordinate 939 of CAJXSQ010000040.1, forward strand.
TTGGTCATGGCCTAGAGCGCGCGGATGGTTCGGAGAAAACGGAAAGGATTCAGTCGTCGTCGTAATCCGCGACGCCGAGGGATTCGTACGTGGGCCGGTTGGGCGTGCTGCGGCGGGGGTTGATGTCCTGCATCAGGTCCACTTCCTCGCCGGCGTCGGTGTACACCGCGATGTCGAGGCCGAGCGACTGCAGCTCGCGCATCAGCACCTTGAACGACTCGGGCGTGCCGGGGCGGGGGATCGGCTTGCCCTTCACAATCGCGTTGAGTGCCTCGTTGCGGCCCTGCATGTCGTCGGACTTGACGGTGAGCAGTTCCTGCAGGGTGTAGGCGGCGCCGTAGGCCTCGAGGGCCCACACCTCCATCTCACCCAGGCGCTGGCCGCCCTGCTGGGCTTTACCGCCGAGGGGCTGCTGGGTCACCAGCGAGTAGGGGCCGGTGGAGCGGGCGTGGATCTTGTCGTCCACCAGGTGCACCAGCTTGAGGATGTGGGCGTAGCCCACGGTCACGGGCTGGTCGAACGGTTCGCCGGTGCGGCCATCAATCAGCTGGATCTTGCCGGGGTTGTCGGGGTTGTACACCCAGTCCTTGCCCGGTTGCGACTTGGCGGCCTCCAGATACGCCTGCACGGTGTTCTTCGAGGTTTCGGGGCCGTGCATCTCATCGAACGGCACCACCTTCACCCGGCAATCCAGGTGCGAGGCAGCCCAGCCCATCAGGCACTCGAACACCTGACCCACGTTCATCCGGCTCGGCACACCCAGGGGGTTGAGCACGATGTCGATCGGGCTGCCATCCGGCAGGTAGGGCATGTCTTCCAACGGAAGAATGCGGCTGATGATGCCCTTGTTGCCGTGGCGGCCGGCCATCTTGTCGCCCACCTGGATCTTGCGGCGCTGCGCCACATAGACCCGCACCACCATGTTCGCGCCCGGCGGCAGCTCATCACCCTGTTCACGGGTGTAGATGCGCACATCCACCACGCGACCGCGCTCGGTGCTGGGAACACGCAGGGAGTTGTCGCGCACGTCGCGGGCCTTCTCGCCGAAGATGGCGCGCAGCAGCTTCTCTTCCGGGGGCTGATCGGATTCGCCCTTGGGCGTCACCTTGCCCACGAGGATGTCGCCGCTCTCCACATAGGCACCGATGCGGATGATGCCCATCTCATCGAGGTTGCCCAGGCTCTCCTCGGCAACGTTCGGGATCTCGCGGGTGATCTCCTCAGGGCCGAGCTTGGTCTGCCGGGCTTCGATCTCGTACTTCTCGATGTGCACCGAGGTGTAGAGGTCGTCGCGCACCAGGCGCTCAGACACCAGGATCGCGTCCTCGTAGTTGTAGCCCTCCCAGGGCATGTAGGCGATCAGCACGTTCTGACCCAGGGCGATCTCGCCGCCCTCGCAGGCCGAACCGTTGGCCAGCACCTGACCGGCGATCACCTGGTCGCCCAGCTTCACGATCGGCCGGTGGTTCAGGCAGGTGTCCTGGTTGGAGCGCTGATACTTCTGCAGGTAGTGGGTGTGGTCGTTGCCCTCCTCGTCGCGGATCACGATCGCGGTGGCATCCACGTAGGTCACCGTGCCGTTCACCGTGGTGATCGGCACCATGCCGGAGTCGCGCGCCACCTGGGTTTCCAGGCCGGTGCCCACCAGCGGGCGCTCAGGGCGCAGCAGCGGCACGGCCTGACGCTGCATGTTCGAGCCCATCAGGGCGCGGTTGGCATCGTCGTGCTCGAGGAAGGGAATCAGCGAGGTGGCCACGGAGATCACCTGCACCGGTGAGAGCTGCACGTAATCCACCTGCTCCGGCGGCACGGTCTCAAAGTCCTGGCGGTAGCGCACCGGCACCAGATCGGCCGTGATGCGGCCCTCGGCGTCGGTGGCCACGTCGCCAGGAGCAACGCGGCACTCGTCCTCGAGGTCAGCCGAGAGATAGAGCGGATCGCCCTGCTTGAGCACGATCCCGTTCTCCACCTTCCAGAAGGGGGTTTCGATGAAGCCGTATTCGTTCACCCGGGCGTGGGTGGCCAGCGAACCGATCAGACCGGCGTTCGGACCTTCCGGCGTTTCGATCGGGCAGATGCGGCCGTAGTGGGAGGGGTGGATGTCGCGCACGGCGAAGCCGGCGCGCTCGCGGGTGAGACCACCGGGGCCGAGGGCGCTGATGCGGCGCTTGTGGGTGAGCTCAGCCAGGGGGTTGGTCTGATCCATGAACTGGCTCAGCTGGCTGGAGCCGAAGAACTCCTTGATCGCCGCCACCAGGGGCTTGGGGTTCACCAGCTGGGCCGGGGTGAGGCTCTCGGTCTCACCCACGGTCATGCGTTCCTTGATGATCCGCTCGAGGCGGTTCAGGCCCACGCGCACCTGGTTCTGCAGCAGTTCGCCCACGGAGCGAACGCGGCGGTTGCCGAGGTGGTCGATGTCGTCCAGCGTGGCGCCGCCCACATCGAGCTCGAGGTTGATCAGGTAATCGATCGTGCTCAGCACGTCCTCAGGCGTGAGGGTGCGGGTGGCGTCGGGGATCGTGAGACGCAGCTTCTTGTTGATCTTGTAACGACCCACCCGGCCGAGGTCGTAGCGCTTGGGATCGAAGAAGCGGCTGTGCAGCAGGGTCTGGCCACCGCTCACCGAGGGCGGTTCACCCGGACGCAGCTTCTTGTAGAGCTCCAGCAGGGCCTGGTCTTCCGAGGCAATGCCTTCGTCGTTGGCGGCCTCGATCGACTTCTGGTAGTACTCGGGGTGGCGCAGCTTGTCGAGCACGTCGTTGTCCGACAGGCCGATGGCCCGCATCAACACGTGGGCGTTGATCTTGCGGGTCTTGTCGACGCGGACGTGCAGCAGGTCGTTCTTGTCGGTTTCGAACTTCAGCCAGGCGCCACGGTTGGGGATCAGGCTGGCGTTGAAGGTCTTGCGGCCGTTCTTGTCCTGCTCGTCCTTGAAATAAACGCCAGGGGAGCGCACGATCTGGTTCACGATCACGCGCTCGGCGCCGTTGATGATGAACGTGCCGCGCTCGGTCATCAGGGGCAGTTCCCCGATGAACACCTCCTGCTCCTTGATCTCGCCGGTCTCCTTGTTGACCAGACGGCAGGTGACATACATCTGCGAAGCGAAGGTCGCATCGCGACGCTTGGCCTCTTCCACATCGTGGCGGGGGCGCTTCAGGCGGTACTCGCTACCGATGAAGTGCAGCTCCAGCTTGCCGGTGTAATCGGTGATCGGCGAGAAGCTCTCCAGCTCCTCGATCAGGCCCTTCTCCAGAAACCATTTGAAGCTCGCGCGCTGTACCTCCACCAGATCGGGCAGGTAAGTGGCGGTCTTGGCGACCTGGATCGCGCTGCTCATGCGGGGAACCTGCAGGAACGGATTGGACGGGACAACGGGGCCTGGAGCGAGAGGCGACCAGCGGGGCGAAGCCATGACAGACGAGCGAGCCAGCCGCCCCGAGGGGGAGCGACTGGCCCGCCGGCAGACCTATTCAGCTCGCTTCAACCGAGGAGGCAACGACAACTCGCACCGGAAAGACAACAGCACCACGGGGATGGGCAGGCGCACCAGAGCTCTGGCGAGCGCTTTCGGGCTGCAGCGGGCTTGGATAAACCACAACCCGCTGCCAGGCCAATGAAACATCATACATTGTGAAGAGCCGGCCCAAACAGGGCGCAGGCGTTGGCCGTGCTCTGCCGGGCCACGTCCTGCAGCGAGACGCCGCGCAGCTCGGCCACCCGCGCCGCCACCGCCGCCACATAGGCCGGCTCGTTGCGCTTGCCGCGGCGCGGCACCGGCGCCAGGAACGGGCAGTCGGTTTCCACCAGGAAGCGATCCGCCGGCACAGCCTGGGCGCAGGCATGGGTGTCGCTGGCCTTGGGGAAGGTGACGTTGCCGCTGAAGCTGATGTAGAGCCCCAGCTCCAGAAAGGCCGCCATCTCGGCGGGCGTGCCGCTCCAGCAGTGCATCACGCCGCGGGGACAAGCACCCCGTTCGGCCCGCCCGCGCAGTTCGGCCAGCATCGGCTCGGCCGCGTCGCGGCAGTGAATGATCACCGGCCGATCGAGCTCCACCGCCAGATCGAGCTGGGGGCGAAGCATCACGAGCTGCTCCTCCAGATTCTTCACCCGGAACAGATCGAGGCCCAGCTCGCCGATGGCCACCACGCGGGGATCATCGAGAGCGGCGGCTCGCAGCACAGCCGGCGTATCGCTCTGCCAGTGCTCGGGATCGAGGGGGTGCACCCCCACGGCGTAGCGCAGCTCGGGGAAACGATCGGCCAGGGCACGGATCGCGGGGATCTCCGAAGGCTCCACACACGCGTGAAGGAGGCGACCCACGCCGGCATCACGCCAGCGCTGGGCCACCTCCTCCAGGTCGTCGTCAAAGTTGCGGAAGACGATGTGGCAGTGGCTGTCGATCAGAGGAGCATCGAGGCTCTCGAGGGCGACGGCCGCAGCCATGGCAACAGGGGATCAGGCGAGGCCCGAACCCTAATCAATCCTCAGCCTGAGCTCAGGCCTTGGCTGCGGGCTCAACGGCCTGCTTCACGGCAGCGCTGAGGCGCGACTTCTGATGGGCACCGTTGTTGCGGTGCAGCACACCCACCTTCACAGCCTTGTCGATCTTGCTGAACGCAGCGTTCATCGTGGATTGCACAGCCTCCTTGGCGGCATCGCCGGGCTCCTTGCTGTAGGCATCACAGGCGGAGAAGCAGCGCTTCATCAGGGTGCGCACCGCAGACTTGTAGCTGCGGTTGTGCAGGCGATTGCGCTCGGCGATCAGAACGCGCTTCTTCGACGACTTGTTATTGGCCACAGGCTGTACTGCGCTGACTCGGCAAACAGAGACTCTACCCCTCCAGCCTGCCGGGTCCGGTGGGCCGGGCCACTAGCTTGATCGGAGAACGCCCTTCGCCATGAGCGCCACCGCCGCCGCCGCGCCTGCCCCGAGCGACCTCACCGAGCTGCGGATCGAGCTGCTGCATGACGTGACTGCCGCCGGTGCCCGGCTGGAAGCGATCGCGGAACGCACGGGCAGTGGCCAGAGCCGGGAAGCCGCCGAACGGGTGGACGCGATCATCGAGCAGGTGCGCCAGCAGGGCGACGCCGCGCTGATGGAGCTCACCGAACGCTTCGATGGCGTGCGCCCCGATCCGCTGCGCATCCCCGCCGAGGAGCTGGCGGCCGCCTGGCAGGCCACGCCGGCCGATCTGCAGGCCGCCCTGCAGCTGGCCCACCGCCGCATCGTGGATTTCCACCAGCGCCAGAAGCCGGCGGATCTGAACGTGACCGGTGTGCACGGCGAGCGGCTGGGGCGGCGCTGGCGGCCGGTGGAGCGGGCCGGGCTCTATGTGCCCGGCGGCCGCGCCAGCTACCCGAGCACCGTGCTGATGAATGCCGTGCCCGCCCGCGTGGCCGGGGTGCAGCGGCTGGTGATGGTGACCCCACCAGGCCCGGACGGGCGCGTGAACCAGACCGTGCTGGCCGCCGCTCATCTGGCCGGCATCGAGGAGATCTACCGCGTGGGCGGCGCCCAGGCGATCGCCGCCCTGGCCTACGGCACCGCATCGATCCCCCGGGTGGATGTGATCAGCGGCCCGGGGAACCTGTACGTCACCCTGGCCAAGAAGGCGGTTTACGGCCGGGTGTCGATCGATTCGCTGGCCGGCCCCAGCGAGGTGCTGGTGATCGCCGACCACAGCGCCAACCCCGAGCATGTGGCCGCCGACCTGCTGGCCCAGGCGGAGCACGACCCTCTGGCTGCCGCGATCCTGCTCACCACCAGCCCCGAGCTGGCGGCGGCGGTGCCGGCCGCCATCGAAGCCCAGCTGGCCGGCCACCCAAGGGCCGCGATCACCCGCCAGGCCCTGAACGACTGGGGGCTGATCGTGGTGTGCGACAGCCTCGATCAAGCCGCACGCCTGAGCGATCGCTTCGCGCCCGAACATCTGGAGCTGCAGGTGGAGCGGCCCGAGCCGCTGGCCGAGCAGATCAACCATGCCGGCGCCATCTTCCTCGGCGCCTGGACGCCGGAAGCCGTGGGCGACTACCTGGCCGGCCCGAACCACACCCTGCCCACCTCAGGCACCGCCCGCTTCGCCGGCGCCCTGTGCGTGGAAACCTTCCTGCGCCACACCAGCCTGATCCAGTTCAACCGTCAGGCCCTGGAAGCCACGGGCGCGGCCGTGGGTGCCCTCGCCGACAGCGAGGGGCTGCACAGCCACGCTGAATCGGTGCGGCGCCGGCTGGCCTAGCGCTTCACCAGGTCGCGCACACCGGCAACGCCGTCGTTGATCTCACCGACCAGCACCTGGTCGGTGATGTTCACGAACAGGCCGTTCTCCAGCACGCCGGGCAGGTTGTTGATCTCCTTCTCCAGGCTGGCCGGATCGCTGATGCCACCGGCGAACTTCACATCCAGCACCAGGTTGCCCTGATCGGTGACCACCGGGCCGGCCTTCTTCACCGCCATGCGCAGCTGGGCATCGCCGCCCATGGCCGCCAGCTGGGCCTGCACCTGGCGCCAGGCGCCGGGCAGAACCTCCACAGGCAGCAGGAAGCCGAGGTTGAGGGTGTCCACCAGCTTGGTGGAGTCCACCACCACCACGAAGCGCTCGGCCCGCACAGCCACCAGCTTCTCCTGCACGTGGCAGGCGCCGCCGCCTTTGATCAGCTGGAAGGAGGGGTCCACCTCATCGGCGCCGTCGATGGCCAGATCGATCCGGTCCACGGCGTTGAGGCTCTGCAGGGGGATACCCAGCTCAGCGGCCAGCACCTCGCCCTGAAAGGAGGTGGTCACACCCACGATGTCGGTGAGCTCACCGCTCTTGAGCTTGGCGCCGAGGGCCTTGATCATCAGGGCGGCCGTGGAGCCGGAGCCCAGGCCCACCACCATGCCGCTTCGGATCTGCTCGGTGGCAGCCGCTGCCACCGCCTGCTTCATCTGATCCTGCAGATCCGCCATCACGCCGTTCTCTCTGGGCGCTGACGGTAGCTCAGGCGGCGGGGAGCGCCTCCGGCCGGATCGACAGCTGCAACTGCTGATCGCCGCGCAACACGGTGAGCGGCAGAGCCTCACCCACCTGGGAGGCCTCCACCAGCCGCAGCAGGGCGGCCGGATCAGGCACGCTCTGATCGGCTGCGGCCACCACCAGATCACCGCGGCGCAGTCCTGCCTTCTCGGCCGGACTCTCCGGGATCACGCGCTGCACCAGGGCGCCATCGCGCTCGGGCAGCTGCAGCAGGGCGTTGGGATCGCTGTTGTTGTCGCGGGCCAGACGGGCATTGAGCGGCACCAGCTGCAATCCCAGGTAGGGGTGCACCACGGAACCACCGTCGCCCAGCTGCGCCGCCACCCCTTTGGCCAGGTTGATCGGGATCGCGAAGCCCAGGCCCGCCCCCGGACCCGAGCGCACCAGCGTGTTGATACCCACCACCTCACCGCCGGCATTGATCAGCGGGCCACCGGAATTGCCGGGGTTGATCGCGGCATCGGTCTGGATCAGCTCCAGGCGCTTATCGGAGAAGCCGAGGCTGGTGATGTTGCGGTGCAGGCTGCTCACGATGCCGAGCGTCACCGTGCGCTCCAGGCCATAGGGGGTGCCCAGGGCGATCGCCCAGTCGCCCACCTCCAGCGCCTCGGAATCGCCCAGGGGCGCAGCCTTGAGGCCATGGCCACCCGGGATGCTCACCACCGCCAGATCGGTGATCGGATCAGCTCCAAGCACCCGCCCCTCCAGCTCGCGGCCATCGGCGAGGCTCACCTCCACCCGATCGGCGCCATCCACCACGTGGGCGTTGGTGAGCACCAGACCCTTGCTGTCGATCACGATGCCGGAACCCTGCCCGCGCTCACGGCTGTGGGGGATCTGATCACCGAACAGCTCCCGCAGCAGCGGATCGTTGAAGGCGGGATCCAGACCGATCCGGGGCACGGTGCGCTCGGTGTCGATCCGCACCACCGCCGGCGCCACCCGCTTCACCGCGGCGGTGACGAAGCTGTTGGCGGACACACGGCTCTCCGCCCAGGCCGGTGCCACCAGCCACAGGCTCAGCAGCAGCACCAGCGGCAGGATGAGGACGCGGCGCACGCAGGCGAAAGCGACTGGGCTGCAGGCTAGGCAGGCTCGAGGGGCGGCCAGCGCAGCAGGCGGGTGGAGATCCCCCCATCGGGCGCCAGCTCCAGCAGGCGGCCACCGGGCCAGTGGGGCTTGCCGAGCGGGCAGGGCTGCACGGCGGTGAAGGCCGCCAGGGTGGAGGGGCAGGCCCAGAGCGGCAGCGGTTCGCCGCCAGCAGACCGCGCCAGCTGCCCCTGCCAGTGCTGGTGCACATGGCCAAACACCACGCCGCGCACCGCCGGGGCGGCCAGAAGGGTCTGCAGCAGAGGTTCGGGGCGCTGCAAGGCGATGCGATCGAGCTCCATGTGGCCGATCGGCAGCGGCGGGTGATGCAGCGCCACCAGGGCAGGAGTGGACTCCGCCGCGAGCTGCTGCTCCAGCCAGGCCAGCTGCCCGGACTCCATCCATCCCGCCACGGCGCCACTGCGGTGCGTGCTGAGCAACAGCACCCGCCAGGAACCCAGCGGCACCACCGCCGGCGCGATCCAGGCCCGGCGCCCCAGAGCGGCCCGCAGCAGGGCCGGATGGTCGTGGTTGCCGGGCAACAGTGCGGCGGGCACCCCCCAGTGCTCCAGCTGCTCCCGCAGGCGCACGTAGCCCCCCAGGCTTTCGTCCTGGCAGAGATCACCGCTGATCAACAGCAGATCCGGGTGCTCCCCCAGCTGCGCGATGGCCTGCTGCCAGGCGCGCACCAGCCCGGCGAGCGCCACCCGAGCGCGGCAGCGGCCACAGGGGTCGGCCAGCAGATGGGGATCGCTCAGCTGCAGAACCCGGAGCACATCACTGCGGCAGGGGGAATGGACCTAAGTTGCCCGTTCTCATCGCATGTGGCATGGCCGCGATTCCCCCGGGTACCCGTCAACGCTGCGCCCTCTGCCAGGTGGAGATCCAGGGGATGGCCGGCGGCGGCGATCTGGTGCACTTCAGCCAGGGGGCACCCTCCACCCGCTCCAAGCTCTGGGCCCGGGTGTGCCAGTACCTGCGCACCGATGAGCAGAAGGCGCAGTGCATCAACCAGGACCCAACCGTGCGCGGCGAACAGCAGCCCGGTGACGCCTACATGGAGCCGCCGGCGGTGGACTTCAACAGCTGATCCTCTAGGGTCGGGATGTGCCCGGCGGGCACCCCTGTGGTTCGCGCGTCTCCTGACGCACGCACCCGCAGGTTGCAGATCACTGCAGGTGCCGGACGGGTTGCCCGTCCCCCGACCAGCGATCCGGCTTGCCCCATCCCCTCATCCCCGATCTGGAGCGCCTGGCCAGCCAGGTGGCCGCCGACGCCGGGTTTCAGGTGTGTGGCGTGCAGCTGCTCACCCACCGCATCCCGATGACGCTGGTGGTGCAGCTGCGCCTGGCCGACGGCGGCGACGTGAGCCTCGACAACTGCGCCGGCTTCAGCAACCTGCTCGGCGATGCGCTGGAGAGCGCCGGCGTGCTCGAGGAGGCGTATGTTCTGGAGATCAGCAGTCCAGGCATTGCCGAAACGCTGAGCGACGATCGCGACTTCCGCAGCTTTCGCGGATTTCCGGTGTGTGTTCGCTACCGCGATGCCAAAACCGGGGCTGAGGCCGAACGGGAAGGCCTCCTGCTCGAGCGGACCGACGACAGCGTGCAGATCAATGTGCGCGGCCGCACGGTTCGCTTCCCCCGCGCCGACGTGATCGCCGTGCGCCTCACCACCCCGACCGAGGGCTAGCCGGCCGCGCCGCTCGCCCACCGATCACCCGTTTCTCCCCCCACCTATGGCACTGGTTCTGCTCCCCGGTCTGTCGAACCTGATCGAGGACATCAGCGAAGAGAAGAAGCTGCCCGCCCAGGTGGTGGAATCGGCCCTGCGCGAGGCGCTGCTCAAGGGCTACGAGCGCTATCGCCGCACCCTCTATCTCGGCATCAGCGAAGACCCCTTCGAAGAGGACTACTTCTCCAACTTCGACGTGGCCCTCGACCTCGATGAGGAGGGTTACCGCGTGCTCGCCTCCAAGATCATCGTGGAGGAGGTGGAGAGCGAAGACCACCAGATCGCCCTGGCCGAGGTGATGCAGGTGGCCGAGGACGCCCAGGTGGGCGACACCGTGGTGCTGGACGTCACCCCGGAGAAAGAGGATTTCGGCCGCATGGCCGCCGCCACCACCAAACAGGTGCTGGCCCAGAAGCTGCGCGATCACCAGCGCCGGATGATCCAGGAGGAGTTCGCGGATCTGGAGGATCCGGTGCTCACCGCCCGCGTGATCCGCTTCGAGCGCCAGAGCGTGATCATGGCCGTGAGCAGCGGCCTCGGTCGCCCTGAGGTGGAGGCCGAGCTGCCCCGCCGCGACCAGCTGCCCAACGACAACTACCGCGCCAACGCCACCTTCAAGGTGTTCCTCAAGGAGGTGAGCGAGGTGCCGCGCCGCGGGCCGCAGCTGTTCGTGAGCCGCGCCAACGCCGGCCTGGTGGTGTACCTGTTCGAGAACGAGGTGCCCGAGATCCAGGAGGGTTCGGTGCGGATCGTGGCCGTGGCCCGCGAGGCCAATCCCCCCAGCCGCTCGGTGGGCCCGCGCACCAAGGTGGCCGTGGATTCCGTGGAGCGCGAGGTGGACCCGGTGGGTGCCTGCATCGGCGCCCGCGGCTCCCGCATCCAGCAGGTGGTGAACGAACTGCGTGGCGAAAAGATCGATGTGATCCGCTGGTCGCAGGACCCCGGCCAGTACATCGCCAACTCCCTCAGCCCGGCCCGCGTGGAAGCCGTGCGGCTGGTGGATCCCGAGGGCCAGCACGCCCACGTGCTCGTGCCGCCCGATCAGCTCAGCCTGGCCATCGGCCGCGAGGGCCAGAACGTGCGCCTGGCCGCCCGCCTCACCGGCTGGAAGATCGACATCAAGAACAGCACCGAATACGACCAGGCCTCCGAGGATGAGAAGGTGTCTGCCCTGATCGCCCAGCGCCAGGAAGAGGAGGCCCTCCAGGCCGAGGCCGAAGCGCGGCTGGAGGCCGAACAGGCCTTGCGCGCCGAAGAGGATGCCCGCCTGCGCGAGCTGTATCCCCTGCCGGAGGATGAAGAGGAGTACGGGGCTGAAGCCAGCACTGAGGAGCCGGTGGAGCAGGAGCAGCCGTCCGCAGAGGCCGAAGCCGTGGCAGAAGCCGAAAGCGAAGCAGAAGCCCCCGCCGACGCCGAAACCAGCGAGGATGGAGCCCGGTGAGTGAACGCAGCGTCCTCAGGCGCTGTGTGACCTGCCGAGAGCTGCTGGATCGCCGGCAGCTCTGGCGTGTCATCCGCCTGGCGGACGGAGGCATCGCTCTCGACCGGGGCATGGGCCGTTCGGCCTATCTCTGCCCGCACCAGAGCTGCCTTGAAGAAGCCAAGCGCCGCAAGAAACTGCAGAAGGCCCTGCGTTGTCAGGTTGCAGATTCCATCTACGCGGCCCTGGAGCAGCGCCTGCATGCCACCTCTTCTGCAGGCTCTGAGGCAAGATGAATGTTGGCCTCACTGCGTGTGGAGGCCCGGTGGCACCCGTGGCACCGACCCTTTGGAGCACTGAATGACCAGCAGCGGCAAAGTCAGGATTTACGAGCTGTCCAAGGACCTGGGCCTTGAGAACAAGGACGTGCTCGATGCCGCCGAGAAGCTGTCGATCGCAGCGAAGAGCCACAGCAGCTCGATCAGCGACGACGAGGCAGCCCGTATCCGCAATCTGATCAAGACCGGCAGCAACGGTTCCCCGAAGGCGGCAGCGCCAGAGGCCGCTGCGCCTCAGAAGGCGATTCTTTCGGTGAAGAAAGCTCCCAGCGCCCCGGCACCGGCCGCTCCTCAGGCTCCGAAACCGGCTGCCAGCGCCCCAGCGGCTCCCGCTGCACCGGTGAAGCCCGTGGTCGCCAAGCCGGCAGCACCCGCCGCTGCCAAACCAGCTGCACCCGCCCCGGCACGCCCGGCCGCTGCCAAGCCCGCACCACCGGCCCCCAGGCCAGCGGCTCCCGCTCCCAAGGCCGCCAAACCCACCCCTGCGGCGCCACCGCCACGCCCCTCCGCTCCGGCTGCTCCACCGGCACGGCCAGCCGCCGCCAAACCGGCCGCACCCTCCCCAGCGCGGCCCAGCGCACCGGCACGGCCAGCTCCGGCCATCGTGGCCAAGTCTCCCGCTCCAACCCGCAAGCCCGCGCCGCCCAGCGCCGGAGCACCCTCCCGGCCCACGGCACCGCCGCAGCGGCCCGTGGCCCAGCCCCAGCGCCCCAGCGCCCCGGCACCGGTGCGTCCCGGCGGCGGCAACAAGCCCCAGCTGGTGGGACGTCCGCAGAGCGGTCAGGGCGGTGGTCGCCCGGCGTCACCATCCGGTCGCCCTTCCCTGAGCCAGCGGCCTGGCATGCCCACCCGCCCCGGTGCCCCGGCACCCGTGCGTGGCGCCAAGCCCGGCGCTCCGCCGCAGCGGCCCCAGGTGGAACTGGTGGGCAAGCCGATCCGCCGCGATGTGTCCGGTCCGTCGGGTGGTGGCAACCGCCCGGCTCCGCCGACCCGACCCGGCATGCCCGGCATGCGCAAACCGGTGGCGCCCGGCGAGCTGATGCAGCTGCAGAAGCCGGGTGCACGGCCCATGGCGGCACCGCCGCGGCGCCCGGCTGCACCCGCTGGTGCCGGCGCCGGCGCCGGTGAAGAGGGCGCACGCCCCACCGCCACGCCACCGGCAGCACCGCGCCGCCCCAACTTCCGCGCACCGCAGCCACCCGCTGGTGGTCGACCTCGCCGTCCCGACTGGGACGACAGCGCCCGCCTGGATGCCCTGCGCAGCCGCTCACCCCAGAAGCAGCGCCAGAGGGTCCACATCATTGGCGAGAACGACGACTCGCTGGCCGCGCAGACCGGTGGCTTCGCCGGCGAGCACGACGCAGTGGTGCTGCAGGCCTCCCTGGCCCGTCCCGCCAAGCCCAAGAGTGCCGCCACGGCACAGCGCAAGCCCACGGCCGTGGCCCGCAAGCGCCGCAAGGAAACCACCCGTCAGCGCCAGCGCCGCCGCGCCATGGAGCTGCGCGCCGCCCGCGAGGCGAAGCAGCAGCGGCCCGAGATGCTGATCGTGCCGGAGGGCAACCTCACGGTGCAGGAGCTGGCCGATCGCCTGGGCGTGGACAGCTCCGAGATCATCAAGAGCCTGTTCTTCAAGGGCATCATCGCCACCGTCACCCAGACCCTCGATCTCTCGGCGATCGAGAACGTGTCTGAGGAGTTCGGCGTGCCGGTGCTCGAGGACGACGTGGAGGCCGCCGCCGCCAAGACGGTGGAGATGATCGAGGAGAGCGATCTGGCTCACCTGATCCGCCGTCCGCCCGTGGTCACCGTGATGGGCCACGTGGACCACGGCAAAACCAGCCTGCTCGACTCGATCCGCAAGACCCGGGTCACCGCCGGCGAAGCCGGTGGCATCACCCAGCACATCGGCGCTTACCAGGTGGAGGTGCCCCACGCCGGCGAGCAGCGCAAGATCACCTTCCTCGACACGCCGGGCCACGAAGCCTTCACCGCCATGCGTGCCCGCGGCACCAAGGTGACCGACGTGGCCGTGCTGGTGGTGGCCGCCGACGACGGCGTTCGCCCCCAGACCCTGGAAGCGATCAGCCACGCCCGCGCCGCCAAGGTGCCGATCGTGGTGGCGATCAACAAGATCGACAAGGAGGGTGCCTCGCCCGATCGCGTCAAACAGGAGCTGTCCTCGCACGAGCTCGTGGCGGAGGACTGGGGCGGCAGCACCGTGATGGTGCCGGTGAGCGCCATCAAGGGCGAGAACATCGACAAGCTGCTGGAA
>CAJXSQ010000041.1 GCA_913061215.1 uncultured Synechococcus sp.
GCCGTCAGCTCCACTGGCGCAGCAGCGCCTGGATGCTGGCGGCACTCTGCTGCCAGTAGCCGCCGCCGAACAGGTTGGCGTGGTTGAGCAGGTGATACAGGTTGTAGAGCTCCACGCGCTGGCGATGGTCCGCCGGTAGGGGCCAGGTGGCTTCGTAACCCGCGAAGAAGCTCGCCGGGAAGCCGCCGAACAGCCGGGCCATCGCCAGATCCACCTCGCGATCGGCGCGGTGGACCGCCGGATCGAACAGGGCTGCCCCGCCGCCGGCCAGCACTCCGGCATTGCCGCTCCAGAGGTCGCCATGCACGAGGCAGGCCTCGGGCTGATGCGGTGCCAGCCAGGCTGCAGCACGCTCCAGCAGCACGGCGGCGTTCGGCAGCGCGCGCCCCGCCTGCTCCGCCAGGGCCAGCTGCGCTCCTAAGCGCTGCTCCACGAAGAACGAGGCCCAGCTGCTGCTCCAGCCGTTGGGTTGCGGGCCGGCGCCGATGAAGTTGTCGCGATGCCAGCCGTAGGCGCCGTTGTGCCCCTGCAGGCTGGCGCGATGCAGCTGTGCCAGTGCTGCTCCGAGCCGCTGCCAGGCGGCGGCATCGCCAGCTCCGCTTTGCAGCTCCAGCCAGCTGAGCACCAGCACAGCCTCACCGCTCACGGTGCCCAGGGCCAGGGGCTCTGGGATCGCCGCGATGGGGCCGCTGCCGCTGGCCTGGTTGGCGGCTGAGTGCAGGGCTGTGAGGCCATCGGCTTCCGCCTCCAGCACGGGCGCCAGCTCGGCGCGGTTGGTTTTGGCGAACAGCTGCGTGCCGTCGCTGAGCTGCAGCCGCCAGGCGCGGTGGATGCAGCCACCACCCACCGGCTGCATGGCGATCACCTGGCGCTCCAGCTGCGCCTCGATCCAGGGGGCCAGCGTGGCCAGCTGCATGGCGGATCCCGGCTCGCGCCGGAGCGAGGGCGCTGCCAGCATGCCGCGATGCTCAGCCGTTGTGATGTGGCGGTGGTGGGGGGCGGTATCGCCGGCCTCACCGCCGCAGCGCTGCTCGCCGCCGAAGGCCTGGAGGTGGTGCTGCTGGAGGCGCACAGTCAGAGCGGTGGCTGTGCCGGCACCTTCCGCCGCGGGCCCTACACCTTTGATGCCGGTGCCACCCAGGTGGCCGGCTTCGAGCCGGGCGGCATCCATCAGCGCCTGTTCCACCATTTCGGCCTGCCCCTGCCGGCGGCCACCCCCCTCGATCCCGGCTGCAGCGTGCAGCTCGCCGGCGAAACGCAGCCCATCCGCCTCTGGCGCGATCCCCAGCGCTGGCGGCAGGAGCGGCAGCAGCAGTTCCCCGGCAGCGAGCGTTTCTGGCAGCTCTGCGCCCTGCTGCATCGCGGCAACTGGGCCTTCGCCGGCCGCGATCCCGTGCTGCCGCCGCGCAACCTCTGGGATCTGCGCCAGCTGCTGGCGGCGGTGGGCCCCGCCAGCCTGGCCAGCGGAGTGCTGGTGGGCGCCACGATTGCCGATCTGCTGCAGCTGTGCGGTTGCGGGGGCGATCAGCGGCTGCGCCGGTTCCTGGATCTGCAGCTCAAGCTCTATTCCCAGGAGCCGGCCGATCGCACGGCTGCTCTGTATGGCGCCACGGTGCTGGCCATGGCACAGGAGCCGCTGGGGCTTTGGCATCTGCATGGTTCGATGCAGGAGCTGAGCCGCGCCCTGGAGCAGGCGCTGCAGCAGGGCGGCGGCCGGCTGCTGCTGCGCCATCGCGTTGAGGCCCTGCGGCCCTCGGCCGCTGGCTGGCAGCTCGAGGGGGTGGGGCCGGGCCGGCAGCCCTTCCGCCTGCACGCCGCTCAGGTGGTGAACACCCTGCCGCCGCAGCTGTTGCCCCCCCTGCTGGGCGAGGCGATGCCTGCGGCCTATCAGCGCCGCATCGAGGCGTTCCCCGATCCCTCCGGTGCGCTGGTGCTTTATGGAGCGGTGCCCCGCCAGCTGCTGCCGGATCAGCTGGGCCTGCATGCCCAGCTGGAGTGGGAGCAGCCCGGCAGCCTGTTCGTGTCGGTCAGTGCCGAGGGCGACGGCCGTGCGCCCCAGGGCCAGGCCACGCTGATCGCCAGTGTGTTCACGCCGGCGCGGCCCTGGTTCAACCTGCCGGAACCGGTGTATCAGCAGCGCAAGCAGGAGGCCCTGCGCCAGATCCAGGCCGGGCTGGAGGTTCTGCTCGGCGTCAGCCCGGCTCACTACCTGCACGCCGAGCTGGCCACCCCGCGCGGCTTTGCCGGCTGGACGGGGCGGCCCTTTGGCTTCGTGGGCGGGCTGGGCCAGCACCCCAGCCGCTTCGGGCCCTTCGGCCTGGCCAGCCGCACACCGCTGCCGGGGCTCTGGCTCTGCGGCGATGCCATCTATCCAGGCGAGGGCACCGCCGGGGTGAGCCTCTCGGCCTTCACCGCCTGCCGGCAGCTGCTGGCGGCAGGCGGGCGGCAGCTGCAGCTCAGATGAACTCCGGCCGCAGCGCCTGCGTGCCCTGCAGCCGCTGCGCCAGGGCGTCCCAGCGCTCCTGCTGCACCAGCTGCTCCAGTTGCTCGAGCTGCTGGCGGTAGGTGGCGAGGGCGGTGAGCACCGCCTCGCGGTTGCAGCGGGCCATCAGGCTGCCCAGCTCAGGATTGCCGCCGCCGATGCGGCTGGTGTCGGCGAAGCCGCTGGAGGCCAGCTGGCGCACCAGGGCGGCTGCCCCGGCGACCTGGCCGCCTTGATCAGCGGCCTCCAGCAGGGCGGCGCTCACCAGCACCGGCATATGGGAGATCAGGGCCACGGCCTGATCGTGGGCTGCGGCATCGCAGGGCAGCCACTGCGCCCCCACGCACTCCGCCAACTGCCGCACCAGCGCCAGGGCGGCCGGATCGGTGCCGGCATCGGGCGTGGCCACCCAGGGCCGCCCGGCGAACAGCCCGGCCAGGCCCGCTTCCACACCGGCTTCGGCGGTGCCGGCCATCGGATGGCTGGCCACGAAGCGCGGATGCCAGGCCCGCCAGCGCTCCAGCACCGGTTGTTTCACCGAGCCCACATCGGTGATCACCGCTTCGGCGGGCAGGGCTTCGCGCAGCTCCAGCGGTGGATCCAGCAGCCGATCCAGGGGCAGGGCCAGCACGATCAGGCCGCAGCCCTGCAGCACGGCCGGGTTGGTGTCCACCCGTTGGGCCAGCCCGCGCTCTCGGGCGCGGTCGGCGGTGCTGCTGCGGTGCACCAGGGCACGCACCTCCAGGCCGCGCGCCTGCAGGTCGAGGCCGAGGGAGCCGCCGATCAGGCCCAGCCCCACGATCCCCACGGGCTGTTGCGCCAGATCGCTGCCGTTCTGCTGGGGTTCCAGCCCGCTGGATGTCATGGCTGAACAGTGGCTTCAGGCCAGCTTCCTACGATCTCGCGATGCTGGAAGCACGGGCCCACGATCAACTCAAGGCCTTGCTGCGTGAGGCCGGTGAACCGCGCTGGCCGCATCACCTCACCCTGAGCCGGCTGGTGGCCCGCAGCCTGCGCCGCGCCGATCGCACCCTGGTGCGCCTGGCTCCCGGCAGCGATGCCAGCTGGTTGCTGGCCCTGCTCGTGCCGCTGGCCCTGCACCCGCAGAACGTGGCGCTTGTGCTCAGCCCGCCGCTGAAGCAGCGCCTGCTGCAGGTGGAGCTGCCGCGGCTGGAGGCGGTGGGCCTGAGCCTGGCCTGCTGGGAGGGCCCCCAGGCCCCGCCAGGGCAGCAGCTGTGGTTGCTCGATCATGGCGATCTGGTGCAGGCCTGGCGCAGCGGTGCCCTGGCCCAGCATCAACTCGTGGTGCCCGAGGGCGATCAGCTCGAGCCGTTGCTGCGCCAGGCCCTCGGCGTGCTGATCGAAACCCACCACTGGGAGCAGCTCCGCCGCAGCCTGCCCGCAGCCTCCGCCAGCCTGCTGCAGCTGCATGAGCGCCTGAGCCGCCGGCTGCTGGCGCGTCCCTGCGGGCCGCTGCAGCGCCTGCCGATCACGCCGGAGGAGGAGGCGCCGCTGCGTCAGCTGCTCTCGGTGCTGGGTCCCCTGCCGGAACCCTGGCCGCATCTGCTGGCCAGCGGCGGCGATGGCTGGGCCAGCTGGGCCCAGATCAATGCCCAGCTGCTGCAGTGGCAGTGGCATCGCCAGCCGCTCGACCCCCTGGCGGTGATGGATGGCCTGCTGCAACACCGGGGTGTGGTGCTGGTGGGGCCATGGCCGGAGAGCTGCGGGCCGGTGCTGGGCTTCAGCCCCGATGTGGAGCTGGCGCTGGCGGATCCGCCGCTGCTGGATCCCCTGCCCCTGTTCGCCCCCCAGGGCCAGCCCCTGCCCAACGCGCCCCACTACGCCGCTCACCTGCTGGATCAGTGCCGGCGCCTCGTGCTTGGCCAGGCCGGGCTCACGGTGGTGCTGCTCGATGACGAGGGCCTGCGGCTCGGCCTCACCAGCGCGCTGGCAGCCGAGTTCGGCTCGCGGGTGGGCCATCAGCACACGGCGCCGGAGAGCAATGGCGTGATCTGCTGCAGCTGGGGCTGGTGGCTCGAGCACCAGCAGCGGCTGCCGCTGCCTGGGCAGCTGGTGGCGGCCACCCTGCCGATCGCCAGCCTGGAGGATCCGCTCACGGCGGCGCGGGTGGCGGCGCTGCGGCTGCGCGGCCGCGACTGGTTCCGCGAGTTGTTGTTGCCGGAGGCGCTGAGCCGCCTGCAGCTGGCCGTGGCCGGCGTGCGCCGTCAGGGGGGGCGCCTGGCGGTGCTGGATGGCCGCATGCGCCGCCGCGGCTGGGGGCGCCAGGTGCTGCAGGCGCTCGAGCCCTGGGTGGAGCTGACGCGATTGCGGCCCGGTTGAGGCCACTAGCCTGAGGCGCTGTTGCCAACGGGGACGATGGGAGAAGCCAAGCGCCGCGCTGAGCAGGGTCTGCCGCCTCGCCCGAAACCGGCCAAGCCCAAGAAGCCGGCCGACACCTCACCGCGGATTGCCCCCTGGCTGCCGCTCACGGAGCGTCAGGGTGAGCAGTTTGTGCGGATCACCACACGCGGCGCCTGGATCGGGATCGCGGCCCTGGTGCTGTTCTGGGTGATCGTGCGCTTCATTGGTCCCGCCGCTGGCTGGTGGACCCTGGCCGACGGTTGATCCCGGGTTGATCCCGGAACGATCACGCGACCCGCACAATCCTGAAGAAAAGATTAGGATTGGCTGATTCGTTGCTCTGCGCCCATGTTCGCGCGTCTTGCTGAGCACTATCGGTCGGTTGTTGAAGACCTGGTGATGAGCCTCCGCGCTCTCGCCGATGGCCTCCAGCAACAGGGTTTTGCGGCCACCTGTTACGTCTGCGGCGACGACCGCGACGGCCACGGTGCCTCCTTTGTCGCCGATCTGGGCGATGGCCACATGGTGCGTTTTCTGGTGTCTGATTACGGCATCAGCTGGGTGGAGTCCCGCAACGGCCACGAGCTGGTGAAGTTTGAAGGCGCCGAGGCCATTCAGGAGCTCGAGCGTGTTGCCGCCACCCTGCACGGCCGCTCGCTGGTTGTCGAAGCGCCCGTCGAGGCCTGATGCCCCTGCTGTAGCACCGGTTCTCGCCTTCAGGCCCCCGCCTTGCGGCGGGGGCTTTTCTGTGTTCAGGCGCTGCGGCTGGCGGTGGCAGCGGCCGTTGGCGTTTCTTCGCGGCTGGCCGCGGCGCTGCTGGCTGAGCCGCTGGCGGCCAGGCGGGCCGCGGCGGCCGCCACGGGCTTGAGCGAATCGGTGGCTTCGCTGAGCTTCTCGCGCACCTGCAGCTCGATCCTCTCCTTCTGCTCGGGGTTCTGCTCCAGCCAGGTGATCGTGTTGTCGCGGCCCTGGCCGATGTTGTCGCCCTCGTAGCTGTACCAGGCGCCCTTGCGCACCACCACACCGTTCTCCTCCGCCAGATCCAGCAGGCAGCCCACGGTGCTGATGCCGCGGCCGAAGAGGATGTCGAACTCGGCGATGCGGAACGGCGGCGCCACCTTGTTCTTGGCCACCTTCACCTTGGCCCGGATGCCGTATTCCTCCGTGCCGCGCTTGAGGGTCTGGATGCGGCGGATGTCGAGGCGCACCGAGGCATAGAACTTCAGGGCGTTGCCGCCGGTGGTGGTTTCGGGGTTGCCGTAGGTGACGCCGATCTTCTGGCGCAGCTGGTTGAGGAAGATCACCGTGCAGCCGGATTTGCCGATGTTGCCGGTGATCTTGCGCATGGCCTGGCTCATCAGACGCGCCTGGCTGCCCACCGCCAGATCGCCCATCTCGCCTTCAATCTCGGCGCGGGGGGTGAGAGCGGCCACCGAGTCGACCACCACGATGTCCACCGCGGCGGAGCGCACCAGCTGATCCACGATCTCCAGGGCCATCTCGCCGGTGTCCGGCTGGGAGACCAGCAGGTTCTCGATGTCGACGCCCAGGGCGGCGGCGTACACCGGATCGAGGGCGTGTTCCGCGTCCACAAAGGCAGCCACGCCACCGCGTCGCTGCACCTCGGCGATGGCATGCAGGGTGAGGGTGGTTTTACCGGAGCTCTCCGGGCCGTAGATCTCCACCACGCGGCCCTTGGGGTAGCCGCCACCCAGGGCCAGATCGAGGGTGAGGGCGCCGGTGGGGCTGGTTTCGATGCGCATGCGCGAGGCATCGCCCAGGCGCATGATCGAGCCCTTGCCGAAGTTGCGCTCGATCTGGTTGAGCACCAGGCCCAGAGCCTTGTCGCGCTCGGGGTTTGCGCCGTTGCTGGCGGCGCCGTTGGGGGTGGCCGTGGTTTTGGATTCGGCTGGCATGTCTGCGATTCAGCGATGGGGGCAGGCCGCGGTGCAGGGAGCCGGCGGAACCGGACTCATCCTGGGCGACCTCATCACAAGAAGTGCCACCGCAGGCGCCAGATGTTTCACCGCTGCCGGCTCCATCTGGCTGTAGTACAGGCGTACGCTAGCGGTTCATGGCCAGTGCGCCAAGGGTGCGGCGAAGCCTTCCGGCTCGAGCAGGTGAATGCCGGCCGGCAGTTGCTCCCGATCCCCCGGTGCCAGGTAGCCCCACGACACCAGGAAGCAGCGCACCGCTTCCAGGCCGGCGGTGGCGCGCACCGCTTCCAGGGTGGGTCGGCGGTCTTCCACGAACCACAGGGGCCGCGGCTGGCTGCGGCTGAGCTGCAGCAGCACCTCCGGTTTGCTGCCCTGTTCGTGGCCGTCCACCGCCTCGGGCTCCAGGCCGTAGGCCTGCAGCAGTTCGCGGGCGAAGGCTCCTCCCTTGGTGGTGAGCACCCGCCAGGGGGTGGCCTCGCTGTTCAGGCTGCGCAGCCGCTCGATCACGCCGGGGTAGGGCTGATGCAGGGCCAGCCAGGCGTTGCGGTCCTGCTGGATCGCCTCGCTGCGCAGTTGCTCCAGCGTGTCCTGCAGGGTGCTGGGCTGCAGCTGCCAGCGGCTCAGGGCCGCCTGCAGATGAGCGTCGTAGTGGGCCAGCGCGCCCGGCAGGTCAACGTCGGGCCGGGAGAGTTCCAGGGCGGCCAGCACCATCTCCCAGCCCTTGTGGATCAGCGGCCGCAGCTGGCTGAAGCCCGGCGGTGCCTGTTCGGGCAGCTCGCATCCGGGCTGGAGGGCCAGGGCGGCGCGGCGGGCGCTCCACCAGTACTCGGCCATGCCGTCCACCAGCACGCCGTCGAAGTCGAACACCAGCAGTGGCGCATCAGCCATGGCTGGAACTGTGGAAAACTGGGCCGCTAGGATTCGAACCTAGGAATGGCGGGACCAAAACCCGCTGCCTTACCACTTGGCGACGGCCCAACGCGCCGCTCAGATCAGGCGCCGAAGCGCTGTCTCGCGAGCACTCAGATAGTTACCCACAGCGGGTCGACCTTCGTCAATCTCAGTCCCGAAACTCAGCCGGGCCTCAGCGCGGAAAGATGCGCAGCCGCTGCCGCTGGCCGCTGCCGAATTCGGCGCAGCTCAGCTGGTAGTGGCCTGCCAGCTCCGCCTGCAGCTGCCGCACCCGCGCGCTGCGGGGCAGCAGTTCCACCGGCTGCCCCTTGGCCAGCACCAGCTGCTCCACCGCCAGCCGGCATTCCTCCAGTGCCGCCAGATCGTCGTCCTGGCCGCCGTGATCCGTGCCATCGCCCTCCAGCCCGTCGGGCGGGGTGTCGGTGGGCTCCCGCCGCTGCAGCAGCCGCTCCAGGCCGCGCTGCACCTGGGGCAGGGTGTCGGCCTTGATCACCAGGATCGGCAGGCCGGCCTGTTGCGCCCGGCGCCGCAGCTCCGGCCGCTGGCCCAGCTGCTGCCGCAGCGCCAGCACCACATCCGCATCCTCCACGGCGTCCACCAGCTGCACCGGCAGGCGGCGGCTGCGAATGGCCTGCTCCAGCAGCAGCGTGCTCACCCCCACGCTGCACACCAGCAGGGGCGGCTCGGGCATCGCGGTGGATTCGCGGCTGGCGGCGCGGGCTGTGCCCGGCGGCTCCGGCAGCGGCACCGGCGCCAGTGCCGCCGGTTGGCGTGGGCTGTGGGGCCGCTGGGGAGGGCGGGGCGCGGCCTGTGGCTGCGGTGCCGCTGGCTCCTCCAGGCGCAGCCGTCCGTCGCCGTCGAGCTCGCGCACCTGGGGCCGGGGCAGCTGGCCGCGCAGCAGCAGATCCACGGTGCGGGCCACATCGCGGTGCACCAGCCAGCGGTGGCGGCTGTGCATCTCCACCGCCAGCGGAAAGGTGGGCTCGGCGGCTCGCTCCAGCACCGTTTTCTGGCTGCGGCGCCGCCGCGCCTCCTCATCGCCGAGGGTCACCGATTCGATGCCGCCCACCAGATCGCTGAGGGTGGGGTTCTTCACCAGATTGGCCAGCTCGTTGCCGTGGGCCGTGGCCACGAGCATCACGCCCCGCTCGGCAATGGTGCGGGCGGCCTGGGCCTCGAGTTCCGTGCCGATCTCATCGATCACGATCACTTCGGGCATGTGGTTTTCCACCGCCTCGATCATCACCTGGTGCTGCAGCTCGGGTTTGGCCACCTGCATGCGCCGGGCCCGGCCGATCGCCGGGTGCGGGATGTCGCCGTCGCCGGCGATCTCGTTGCTGGTGTCGATCACCACCACCCGTTTGCCCAGCTCATCGGCCAGCACCCGGGCGATCTCGCGCAGGGCCGTGGTCTTGCCCACGCCGGGGCGGCCCATCAGCAGCAGCGATTGGCCCGAATCCATCAGGTCGCGCACCATCGCCACCGTGCCGAACACGGCCCGGCCCACCCGGCAGGTGAGGCCCACGATCGTGCCGGTGCGATTGCGGATGGCGCTGATGCGGTGCAGGGTGCGTTCGATGCCGGCGCGGTTGTCGCCGCCGAAGCTGCCCAGCTGCTCCACCACCGCCGCCAGATCAGCCCGTTCCACCACGGCATCGCCGAGGTTCACAGCCCGGCCCGGGTAGCGGGCCTCGGGCACGCGCCCCAGATCGAGCACCACCTCCAGCAGCTGCTGCCGCGCCTCCGGGGGCTCCAGCGCCGCGCGCACGGGCTCGGGCAGCACCTCCAGCAGGCGGTCGAGGTCGTCGGTGATGCGCTGGGGCGTGATCGGGGCGGAAACCATCACAGGGGGCGGAGCCGGCGGCAGGGGCCCGACTCCTGAACTGGCGTTCTAGCCATCAACGGCTCCGCCAGGGAGCGAGCAGCCCATGGGCCAGCTCCAGAGCCTGCGCCAGCAGATCGGGGCAGTCGCGCAGCGGCCGGCTTCGGCTCTCGGCCTGCAGCAGCAGCGGTTGCAGCAGGCTGCGGGCCATTCCCCCGAAGGCCACGCCAGCGGCGCCGCTGCCGGCGTCCAGCAGCGCTGCGGTGCTGGCGTTGGTGCCGCCCGCCAGCTGCAGCGGCCCGGGGGGAGCCCAGGCGCGGATCTCCTCCAGCAGCTTCACGGCGGATCGGGCGGTGCCCGCGCCCACATCGCCGCTCATCGGCCGGCCGTCGAGTTGCCAGAGCGGCCTGAATCCCGCGTGCCGCACAAGCGCGAAGCGTTGCCACAGCTCCCGCGCCAGCTCCTGCGCTGTTGGTGTCTCGCTTTTGGTGCCTGCAGCGTTGCCAACGGCCCCCCGCTCAAGGCCGCAGCTCACCGCCACGCGCTGCAGCGCCACCCCACTGCGTTGCACCTGCTGCAGTCGCTCCGCGAAGGCGGTCTGTCGTCCGATCTGGGTGTGCAGCTCCACCGCATCGGGCTGCACCGCCGCCAGCAGCTCCGGCACGGCCTCCGCGCTGAGCAGCACCTGCTGCTCGTTGATGAGCCCCAGTGGGCAGGCGGGCAGGCAGCGGCCACAGCCATAGCAGCGCTCCTGCTGCACGCCGCCGCTGGGGCCGATCGCCAGGGCCGGGCACACCCGCTGGCAGGGCCGCGGGCAGTCGGCCGGGCAGTGCTCTGGATCGAAGGCCGCCTTGCGGAAGTGGGGGTCAGCGCCATCGCTGAGGCTGAGCATCAGCCAGGGGCGTCGGGCACCGCGCTGCTCCGCCCAGGCCATGCCGCGCCGGGCGGCCGCGGCCACAGCGGTGTCCGCCGCCACGTCGATGCAGTGCACCCCCGCCAGGCTGTACACAGCGCAGAGGTCTTCGATCGCCGCGAGGTCCTGGTTGCCGGCGCCGCAGATCAGCTTCACCCAGCGCCCGGCAGCGAGAGCTGCGTCCGGGTGCTGCGCCGCGATCAAGCCGCCTGGCTGAGAACGGCGGTGAGCGGTTGCCAGCGCAGGGCCCGGGCGCCGCCCAGCTCCACCACGATCTTCAGCCGCGGCTCCCGCCGGGTGAGTTCCACCAGGGCCGAGAGCTCCGCCCGGGAGAGCACCTGGCCCTCCAGCAGCCAGAGCAGCACCGGCGCCTCACCATCGAACAGGTGGCCGAGCTGAGGCGCCGCCATCTGCACCTCGCCCACGGCAGCACCGCGACCGACGCTCTGATGGCCGAGATGGGGTGGACGCACGCCGTGCTGTTGCAGCAGGAAGGCCTCCGGATCGCCCAGGCCCCGGGCCGACGTGATCTGAGCCCGATAGCCTGCCGCCCGCATCCGTCGCAGCAGCCGCGTCTCGGCTCCGCCTTCCAGGGGGGCGTAGAGCGCCAGAGCCCCGGCCTGCTCCAGCTCCTGGCGGAATCCACGGCCGGTGAGCAGCAGAGGCATGGTGCTGAGAGGTGTTGCCGCGAGTCTGGCAGGAGACGTCCAGCTCAGGGGGGTGTACCCCGGTGGGATACCATGGGCCCTTGTGCAATTGCAACTGTGCCCGTCCGCTAGCCGGGCCTCCAGCGCACTGCACAAGGTCGCCAGTGGTGGCGGCCTTCCTGGGCCTGCGTGGCTCTTCGGAGTCACCGGGAAACTGCTGAATCTGGTGTGCGGGTCCCCCGCGCTGCCCCGGCAAGTCCCAGCCCCCGCTGTTTCGACGCTGCTAGCCCAACCGAATCTCTGCGCTGCGCCCCCGGATCGCTCCGGCTGCAGCCGCCCTGATCCGGCCCAACTGCGCAACCCGATTCAGCCACGCCACTCCAGCGGAGTGGTGGTCCTGCTGGCGTTTCTCCCTACTTATGTCCATCGGCATTCTTGGGAAGAAACTGGGCATGTCCCAGTTCTTCGACGACGAAGGCAGATCCATCCCGGTCACCGTGATCGAGGCGGGTCCCTGCCGTATCACCCAACTCAAAACCGACAGCACCGACGGCTATACCGCCGTCCAGCTGGGCTTCGGTGACATCCGCGAGAAGCTCGTCAACAAGCCGGCCAAGGGTCACCTGGCCAAGTCCGGCAGCGAGCCCCTGCGTCACCTCAAGGAGTACCGCGTCGATTCCGTCGACGGTCTGGAGCTCGGTGGCGCGATCACCGTGGCCGCCTTTGAGGCGGGCCAGAAGGTCGATGTGAGCGGCGACACCATCGGTCGTGGTTTCGCTGGTTACCAGAAGCGCCACGGCTTCAGCCGCGGCCCCATGACCCACGGTTCGAAGAACCACCGCGAACCGGGTTCCACCGGCGCCGGCACCACCCCCGGCCGCGTGTACCCCGGCAAGCGCATGGCTGGTCGCTACGGCGGCAAGCAGATCACCACCCGTGGCCTCGTGATCCTGAAAGTGGACACCGAGCGCAACCTGCTGGTGGTGAAGGGCTCGGTGCCCGGCAAGCCCGGCGCCCTGCTGAACATCCTCCCCGCCAAGCGGGTGGGCGCTAAAGCCGCGAACTGAGGAGGACAGAGATGGCTAACTGTGTTGTTCGCGACTGGCAGGGCAAGGAGGCCGGCAAGGCCACCCTTGAGCTGAAGGTCGCCAAGGAAACCACCGCCAAGGATCTGGTGCACCGCGCTGTGGTGCGTCAGCTGGCCCACGCCCGTCAGGGCACGGCCAGCACCCTCACCCGCGCCGAGGTGGCCGGTGGTGGTCGCAAGCCCTACAAGCAGAAGGGCACCGGTCGCGCCCGTCAGGGTTCGATCCGCACCCCGCTGCGTCCCGGTGGTGGCGTGGTGTTCGGGCCCAAGCCCCGCACCTACAACCTGGCGATGAACCGCAAGGAGCGTCGCCTCGCCCTGCGCACCGCCCTGATGAGCCGCGCGGCGGACATCACCGTGGTGAAGGGTTTCGCCGCTGGTCTGGACACCCCCAAGACCAAGGAAATCACCGCTGCTCTGAGCCGCTTCGGCATCGCCGATGGCGCCAAGGTGCTGGTGGTGCTGGATGCCCCCAGCGAGGTGGTGCGCCGCTCGGTGCGCAACCTTGAAAAGGTGAAGCTGATCGCCGCTGATCAGCTCAACGTGTTCGATCTGCTCCACGCCAACGCCCTGGTGGTGAGCGAGGAAGCGCTCGCGAAGATTCAGGAGGTCTACGGCGATGACTGAACGCTTTAAGGGGCGTCTGGCGGATGTGATCCGCCGGCCGCTGATCACCGAGAAGGCCACCCGGGCCATCGAGCAGAACCAGTACACCTTCGAGGTGGACCACCGCGCTGCCAAGCCCGATATCAAGGCCGCCGTCGAGCAGCTGTTCGACGTCAAGGTCGTCGGCGTCAGCACCATGAATCCCCCGCGTCGCACCCGTCGCGTGGGCCGTTTCGCCGGCAAGCGTGCCCAGGTGAAGAAGGCCGTGGTGCGCCTGGCCGATGGCAACGCCATCCAGCTCTTCCCTGAAGCCTGAGGGGTTTAACGAATCATGGGAATCCGTAAGTACCGCCCCATCACCCCCGGCACCCGCACCCGTGTGGCCAGCGACTTCGCTGAAGTCACCGGCCGCGGGCGCGAGCGGGGCCTGGTGGTGGCCAAGCACCAGCGCAAGGGCCGCAACAACCGCGGCGTGATCACCTGCCGCCACCGCGGCGGTGGCCACAAGCGCCTCTACCGCCTGGTCGACTTCCGCCGCGACAAGCACGGCGTGGTCGCCAAGGTGGCCGCCATCCACTACGACCCGCACCGCAACGCCCGCCTGGCGCTGCTCTTCTACGCCGATGGCGAGAAGCGCTACATCCTGGCCCCGGCTGGTGTGAGCGTGGGCTCCACCGTGGTGTCGGGCCCCGAGGCCCCGATCGAGAACGGCAACGCTCTGCCCCTCTCCGCCATCCCCCTCGGCTCCAGCGTTCACTGCGTTGAGCTCTACGCCGGTCGCGGCGGTCAGATGGTGCGCACCGCTGGTGCCAGCGCCCAGGTGATGGCCAAGGAAGGCGATTACGTCGCCCTCAAGCTGCCCTCCACCGAGGTGCGCCTGGTGCGCCGTGAGTGCTACGCCACCCTCGGCGAAGTGGGCAACTCGGAAGTGCGCAACACCAGCCTGGGTAAGGCCGGTCGTCGCCGCTGGCTGGGTCGTCGCCCGCAGGTGCGAGGCAGCGTGATGAACCCCTGCGATCACCCCCACGGTGGTGGCGAGGGCCGCGCTCCGATCGGCCGCTCCGGCCCTGTCACCCCCTGGGGCAAACCGGCCCTGGGTCTCAAGACCCGCAAGCGGAACAAACCCAGCAATCGGTTTGTGCTCCGGAAACGTCGTCGCACCTCCAAGCGGAGCCGCGGCGGACGCGATTCGTGATCCAACTCACCGCTTTGCTGTTCGTTTAAACCGCTATGGGACGCTCTCTCAAAAAAGGTCCGTTCATTGCCGACAGCCTGCTTCGCAAGGTTGAAAAGCAGAACGCGGCCGGTGATAAGTCCGTGATCAAAACCTGGTCGCGCGCTTCCACCATCCTGCCGATGATGATCGGCCACACGATTGCCGTGCACAACGGCAAGGCTCACGTGCCCGTCTACGTGACGGAGCAGATGGTGGGCCACAAGCTCGGGGAATTTGCGCCCACGCGCAATTTCCGCGGCCACATCAAGGACAAGAAAGGAGGCCGCTGAGGACATGGCTAACACCTCATCCACCACTGCCCAGGCCCACGGCCGCTACATCCGCGGCTCCGTGTCCAAGGTGCGCCGGGTGCTCGATCAGATCCGCGGTCGCAGCTATCGCGACGCGCTGATCATGCTCGAGTTCATGCCCTACCGCTCCACCGGCCCGATCACCAAGGTGCTGCGCAGTGCGGTGGCCAACGCCGAGCACAACCTGGGTCTCGATCCCGCTTCCCTCGTGATCTCCTCCGCCACGGCGGACATGGGTCCGGTGATGAAGCGCTATCGCCCCCGCGCCCAGGGTCGCGCCTACGCGATCCAGAAAAAGACCTGCCACATCAGCATTGCTGTGGCTCCTGCCGCCTGACCCCCGAGGACACCGACCGATGGGACACAAGATCCATCCAACCGGCCTGCGCCTGGGGATCACCCAGGAGCACCGGTCCCGCTGGTACGCCCCCAGCAAGACCTATCCGACCCTTCT
>CAJXSQ010000042.1 GCA_913061215.1 uncultured Synechococcus sp.
ATGCCCACGCGGTGTTCGCGCCGCTGCTGGTGGTGCTCGGGGTGGTGAACATCATCTACGCCGCCCTCACCTCCTTCGCCCAGCGCAACCTCAAACGCAAGATCGCCTACAGCTCGATCAGCCACATGGGCTTCGTGCTGATCGGCATCGGCAGCTTCAGCGCCCTGGGCTCCAGCGGCGCCATGCTGCAGATGATCAGCCACGGCCTGATCGGCGCCTCACTCTTCTTCCTGGTGGGTGCCACCTACGACCGCACCCACACGCTGCAGCTCGATGAGATGGGCGGCGTGGGCCAGAAGATGCGCAAGATGTTCGCCCTCTGGACCGTGTGCTCGCTGGCCTCGCTGGCGCTGCCCGGCATGAGCGGCTTTGTGAGCGAGCTGATGGTGTTCGTGGGCTTCGCCACCGATGACGCCTACACCCTGCCCTTCCGGGTGGCGATCGATGGCCTGGCCGCCATCGGCGTGATCCTCACGCCGATCTATCTGCTCTCGATGCTGCGGGAGATCTTCTACGGCCAGGAGAAGGCTGAGCTGGTGGGCCACACCAACCTGGTGGATGCCGAACCGCGCGAGATCTACATCATCGGCTGCCTGCTGGTGCCGATCATCGGCATCGGTCTCTACCCCCGCCTGATGACCGACAGCTACAAGGCCTCGATGGAGGTGCTGGTGGCCCGGGATGAAAGCGCGATGAAGGCCCTGAATGCACCCGCCGGCGCCGGACTGATCCGCCAGACACCGCTGCGCGCCCCTGCCCTCACGGGCTGATCCGGCGGCGGACGCGGGTAACAAAGCTTTCAGGCTCGCTCGCCAGCGCGATCTCAGCGCGGCACGATCTGCGTAATCTCTGGCTCAGCACTGGGCACAACAACGGTCCGATGAAGCAGCTGAACTTCCTGCTGATCTTCAGCTTCGGTCTGGCGACGGTGATGTTCACGTTGGAGAACACCGCCCCCACCACGGTGAAATTCCTGCCGGGGCTGAGCAGCACGATGCCTCTGGCCGCGCTGCTGCTCGTGGTGGGCGGCATCGGCGCCACCGCCGCCTGGGTGTTTGCGGTGTGGACCGGCGTGGTGAAGCGGGTGGAGAGCCAGCTCGATCCGGATGAACGCGCCGCCCAGGAGGTGCGCATCCGCGAGCTCGAGGAGGACGTGCAGCGCTACCGCGCCACCGTGGACGCCCAGCTGGGTCTGCTGCCGGCCGCCGGCGAGAGCTCGGCGCAGAGCGAAGCGGGCTGAACCGCAGATCAGGACTGGCCCCAGAGGCGTCTAGCCGATAGGGTCGGGTGAGTGCAGGCGTTCCCGTGGCCACAGATGGCGCCAGGCTGGCCATCCGGCTGTTGCAGGACGCGGCTGAACGGGGCGATCTCGACCCCTGGGACGTGGATGTGATCGCCGTTGTGGACGGCTTTCTCGATCAACTGCGCCAGCGCATCGAAGTGCCGCGGCTGGTGGCCAGCCTCGGGCGCGGCGGCAGCTACGAACAGGATCTGGCCGAAACCAGCGAGGCCTTTCTGGCCGCTTCGATGCTGGTGAGCCTCAAGGCTGCAGCGCTGGAAGAGCAAACGTTCCCGCCAGAACCGGAGCTGGAGGAGGGCGACTTCGGCTACGAGGCGGAGGCTGATGGCTGGCTGCTCAGCTCCGGCCTGGAACTGCCCAGGCGTCCGGAACGGCATCTGCTGCGCCGGCCTGTGGCACCCCCACCCCTGCAGCGGCCCGTGACCCTGGGGGAGCTGATCCGCCAGCTGGAGGACATCGCCGAGCGCCTCGAGCAGGAGGACGGGCAACGCAACAGGCGTCAACGCAGCCGGCGCTACAGCGACCGGGCCGTGATCGAACAGGTGGCGGCCCTGGCCCACCGCGAAAAGCTGCCCGAAACCACCGCCGCCCTCAGCCGGTTTCTGCAGCAGTGGCCGGAAGCCCTGGAGTGGACCGGGTTCGATCAGCTCGTGGCGGCCTGGCGTGCCGTGGCACCCGCCGATCTCGACAGCGATCGGGTGGGGGTGTTCTGGGCGCTGCTGTTTCTCTGCTCGCAGGGCAGGGTGGAGCTGGAACAGCAGGGCGGCCTGTTCGGCCCACTGCAGCTCAAGCGCCTGCAGGAGGAGCCGGTGGAGCTGGGGTCAGCTCGGGGGCCGGCTCGGGAATCGCTTGCTGCCTAGGCCAGGTGCGTAGGGTGGCCTGACCCACCGAAAGCAGACAGCGCCGATGAAGGCGATGATCCTGGCGGCCGGTAAGGGGACGCGGGTGCGACCGATCACCCACATCGTCCCCAAACCGATGATTCCGATCCTGCAGAAACCCGTGATGGAGTTTCTGCTGGAGCTGCTGCGGGAACACGGCTTCACCGAAATCATGGTGAACGTGTCCCACCTGGCGGAGGAGATCGAGAACTATTTCCGCGATGGCCAGCGCTTCGGCGTGGAGATCGCCTACAGCTTTGAAGGCCGCATCGAGGATGGCCAGCTGATCGGCGATGCCCTCGGCTCCGCCGGCGGCCTCAAGAAGATCCAGACGTTCCAGCGCTTCTTCGACGACACCTTCGTGGTGCTCTGCGGCGATGCCCTGATCGACCTCGACCTCAGCGAGGCCGTGCGCCGTCACAAGGAGAAGGGCGCCATGGCCAGCCTGATCACCAAGCGGGTCCCCCGCGATCAGGTGAGCAGCTATGGCGTGGTCGTCACCGACGAGAACGGCCTGGTGCGCTCCTTCCAGGAGAAGCCGGCGGTGGATGAGGCCGCCAGCGACATGATCAACACCGGCATCTACATCTTCGAGCCGGAAGTGCTCGACTATGTGCCGGAGGGCATGCCGTTCGACATCGGCTCGGATCTGTTCCCCCGGCTGGTGGAGGCCAAGGCGGCCTTCTACGCCCTGCCGATGGAATTCGAGTGGGTGGACATCGGCAAGGTGCCCGACTACTGGCAGGCGATCCGCAGCGTGCTGCAGGGGCAGGTGCGGCAGGTGCAGATCCCCGGCAAGGAGATCCGCCCGGGCGTGTACGCCGGCCTGAACGTGGCCGCCAACTGGGACAAGATCCACGTGGAAGGGCCCATCTACGTGGGCGGGATGACCAAGATCGAAGACGGCGCCACAATCATCGGCCCGGCGATGATCGGCCCCAGCTGCCACATCTGCGAGGGCGCCACGATCGATAACTCGATCATCTTCGACTACTCGCGCATCGGCCCCGGCGTGCGCCTGGTGGAGAAGCTGGTGTTCGGCCGCTACTGCGTGGACCGCAACGGCGACCACTTCGACCTCCAGGAAGCGGCCCTCGACTGGCTGATCACCGACGCCCGCCGGCAGGACCACGCCGCACCCTCACCCCAGCAGAAGGCGATGGCCGAGCTGCTGGGCACGGATCTGGCGATCAGCAACGCAGGCTGACGCCGGCGCGCTCCAGGATCAGCGGAATCCGCTCTTCGGCCTTCACGGCCATCAGGTGCACGCCCTGGGCGATGCCGGCGTAGCTGGCCACCTGCTCGGCGGCGATGCTGATTCCCTCGTCGGCCGGATTGGCGGCGGCCGCCAGGCGATCGATGATGGCCTGGGGAATGTTGGCGCCGGGCACCACCCGGTTGATGAAGGCCGCGTTCTTCGCCGACTTCAGCAGAAACACCCCCGCCAGCACCGGCAGCCCCAGGGGGCCGGTGATCTCCCCCACGAAGCGCCGGAGGCACTCGGCATCCATCACCATCTGGGTCTGCAGGAAGCGGGCACCGGCCTGATGCTTACGGGTGATGCGGCTCTTCAGCCCGCTCCAGCTGGGGCTCTGAGGATCCGCAGCAGCCCCGGCGAAGAGCGCCGTGGGGCCATCGGCCAGATCACCCTGCACCGGGTCGAGTCCCTGGTTGAGGGCCTGCAGCTGCTGCAGCAGCCGCACCGATTCCAGCTCGTTCACGGGCCGGGCCCCGGGCTGATCCCCGGCCCGCACCGGATCACCGGTGAGGCAGAGCACATTGCGGATGCCCAGAGCATGGGCTCCCAGCAGATCCGCCTGCAGGGCGATGCGGTTGCGGTCGCGGCAGGCCAGCTGCCACACCGGTTCGATCCCGGCATCCAGCAGCAGGCGGCACACCGCCAGGCTGCTCATCCGCATCACCGCCCGGCTGCCATCGGTGACGTTCACGGCATGCACGCGGCCCTTGAGGGCACGGGCATGGGCGAGGGTGCCGCTCGCATCACCACCCCGGGGGGGCATCACCTCGGCTGTGATGGCGAAGGAGCCCGCCTCCAGTGCCTGCTGCAGCCTCAAGTCACCACGCTTCAGATGCCGGCCATCATCAACCACAGCCCTGTGCGGCGGCGGCACCCTCCCTAGAGTGGGGCTTCGGCCGGCGGGCGGAGATGGATCTCTCGGAGCGGGAACTGGAGATCATCGATCTGGTGGCCCAGGGGCTCACCAACCAGGAGATCGGCGAGCGGCTGATGATCAGCAAGCGCACGGTGGACAACCACGTGAGCAACGTGTTCACCAAAACCGGCGCCAAGAACCGCGTGGCGCTGCTGAACTGGGCGATGGATCACGGCAAGATCTGCCGCGATGGCTTCAACTGCTGCAACCTGCCTCAGGAGGGCGAGCGGCGCTGACGCCCGGACGCTTCGCCTCCGGCCTCATGCACCAGGGATTCGAGGCTGAAGCTGCCCTCCGGCAGGGCGAAGAGCTCGGCATAGGCCAGGCAATCGGCCAGATCGCGCCCACTGAAGCGCAACAGCCCCTGCTGGTCGTAAAGCCCGAGCACCGCTCATCCCTCAATCCTTAAGAGAATCCTAAGCGGGATGCTCGCGCAGATCCAGTAGCCAGGGGTCGCGCTCCTCAGCGCTCCAGCTCGCGAAGGGGCGTTGGGCCAGGGCGGCATTGCTGAAGGCGCCGATGCCCGTGATCTCGCGCCGGCACCAGCCGGGCAGCTCCAGGGCCTGCTCCTCCCGCTCCAGCTCCACCTCCGCGATCACCAGCGGCGCATTCTCCGCATCGAACACATCCAGCACCCAGTCTCCGCCCGGCAGGTCCAGGCCATGCCGGCACTTGAGCAGCCGCGCCTCGCTGCGCTCGAGCAGCGCCTGCGCATCGCCCGGGGGAATGGCGTATTCGAACTCGTGCCGGGCGATGCCGGCCGCCGGATATTTGAGCGTGAGCCAGGCGGCGCCGGCCCCATCGCTGCGCACCCGCAGGGTGAGCCCCCGGGCCGAACCGGCCAGGTACCCCTGCTGCAGCTGGCGGCTCCAGCACACGTGCTCCCGCCAGCCGTCACCGGCCACCAGAAAGCGTCGTTCGATCTCAAGGGCCATGGCGGATCTCAGTTGGGCGAGGGCTCCGCCGCCGTGAGGCTGCCGGCCCAGTGCAACTTGCGGCTGAGGGTGCGGTAGTAGGAGGGGCTCTGCTCCAGCAGCAGCATCAGCGCGTGATGGGGGGAGCGGCTCACATCGCAGCGATCGCCGGGCTCCAGCACCGTGGCGAAGGCGCCATCGTTCCAGAGCCGCACCCGCCGGCTGGCCTCCCCCAGCGGCCACACCGCCAGCTGAGCCCGCGGCGGCACCACCACAGGCCGGCTGGAGAGGCTCATCGGGCAGATCGGATTCACCACGATCGCCTCCACGCCGGGGTGCAGGATCGGGCCGCCGGCGGCCATCGAATAACCGGTGGAGCCGGTGGCGGTGGAGATGATCAATCCATCACCGCGGTATTGATCCACCACCTCACCATCGATCTCCAGCTCCAGCACACAGGTGGGCGACACCTCATCGAGGCCGGGCCGGAAGTAGAAGTCGTTGAGGGCGGCGTACACCGCATCGCTGCGGTCGGTGCGGGCCTCGAGCATCATCCGCCGCTCAAGGGCAAAGCGGTCGTCGCGCAGGCGCTGCCAGAGGTCGCTCTCACCGTCGGGACCGTGGCCCTGGCTGAGCAACTTGCGCTCGTGGGTGAGGAAGCCGAAATGGCCGCCCACGTTGAAGCAGAGAATCGGCACGTCCAGGGGTGCCAGATGGCGAGCCGCGCCGAGCACCGTGCCATCCCCGCCGAGCACCACAGCCAGATCCGGCGGCCCACCCTCATCGGCGAGCAGACCGGGGAAGGGATTGGCGGTGGGGCCGCTCATCGCCACGGCCACCTTCACGCCCTGCTCCCGCAGGGTCTCGGCGCTGCGGCGAGCCTGGCGCAGGGCCGCCTGGCTGGCGGCGCGGTGAATCAACCAGACGGTGTCCAGACGCATGGCATGCGGGCAACAGCCCCAGCCTGGCTACCAGCGCAGCAGGTTGAAACGCTCCATGTCCACCGTCTCACGGTTGCGGTAGAGCGAGAGCAGGATGGCCAGACCCACAGCCGCCTCGGCAGCTGCCACGGTGATCACGAAGATGGTGAACACCTGGCCGCGGATCAGCTGGCCGTCCAGGTAGCTGGAGAAGGCCATCAGATTGATGTTCACGGCATTGAGCATCAGCTCGATGCTCATCAGCACGCGCACGGCATTGCGGCTGTTGATCAGGCCCCAAACGCCGGTGCAGAACAGGATCGCCGCCAGGGCCAGGTAGGCCTGCAGGGGCACGGTGGTGGGCAGCTCGAGGTTCATCAGTTGGTTTTCTCCAGCAGCAGCGGGGTGCGGGACTTTTCAATCAGGCCCTGATCGGCCGGTTCACCGGTGGCGATATCCGCCGTGAGCACATCGCGGCGGGCCAGCACGATCGCACCGATCATCGCCATCAGCAGCAGCACCGAGGCCAGCTCAAAGGGCAGCAGATAGTCGCTGAACAGGTGCTCACCGATGCGGATCGTGGCTTCTTCACCCACGGGCTCAGGCCCGGGGGTGGCCCAGGGGGTGGTGAAGGCCACGCGCAGCAGCAGGGCGAACAGGCCAGCGCACACGGCACCGGAGAGCAAGCGGCGCACACCCAGCCCCGGAATGGCGGAGAGATCCTCCTTCTTGTTCACGAGCATGATCGCGAACAGGATCAGCACGTTCACCGCGCCCACATACACGAGCACCTGGGCGGCGGCCACGAAACTGGCGTTGAGCAGCAGGTAGAGGCCGGCCACCGAGAGGAACACCCCCCCGAGCAGGAAGGCGGAATACACGATGTTGGGCAGCAACACCACACCCAGGGCACCGATGGCCACCACGGCGGAGAGCACCGTGAAGCAGATCAGCTGGGCGGAGGAGGCGATGGTCATCAGGCGTTCTCCTCGCTCTTGGCGGCAGGGGTAGTTTGCACCTGGGAGGGCAGTTGGCCGGCGCGGGGCCGGTTGGGATCCACGCCGTGGGGGTCCATCTCACCCTTGGGCAGATAGGCCAGTTCCCGCAGCGGGATCACGGCTGGATCGGTGGTCACGCTGGTGGGCAGACGCCCCAGGGCCACATTGTCGTAGTTGAGGCTGTGGCGATCGAAGGCCGCCAGCTCGTATTCCTCGGTCATCGAGAGGCAGTTGGTGGGGCAATACTCCACGCAGTTGCCGCAGAAGATACACACCCCGAAATCGATGGAGTAGTTGCGCAACTCCTTCTTCTTGGTGGCCTTGTTCATCACCCAATCCACCACGGGCAGGTTGATCGGGCACACCCGCACACACACCTCGCAGGCGATGCACTTGTCGAATTCGTAGTGGATGCGGCCCCGGTAGCGCTCCGAGGGGATCAGCTTCTCGTAGGGGTACTGCACCGTGATCGGCCGCCGCCGCAGGTGGTCGAAGGTGACCGACAAGCCCTGGGTCAGGTAGTTGGCCGCACCCACCGCATCGCGGGTGTAATCACCGACTTTCTTGAGGAACCCGAACATGACAAGAGGTGGTGGGGGTGATCAGCCGCCGAAGAAGGCGGGGAAGGCGAGCTTGAGGCCGGCGGTGACCAGCAGGTTCACCAGGGCGATCGGCAGCAGGAACTTCCAGCCCAGATCGAGCAGCTGGTCGATGCGCACCCGGGGCACGGTCCAGCGCAGCAGGATCGCGAAGAACACCAGCAGGTAGGCCTTGAGCACGGTCATCACGATGCCGGTGGTGGCGGTGATCACCTGCACCAGCGGCGCATCGATCGGCTGGCCGGTGAGATGCACGATCCACTCCACCGGCAGCGGGAAGCCCCAGCCGCCCAGGTAAAGCACCGACACCAGCAGGGCCGAGAGCACCAGGTTGATGTAGCTGCCCAGATAAAACAGGGCGAACTTCATGCCGGCGTACTCGGTCTGGTAACCGGCCACCAGCTCCTCTTCCGCCTCCGGCAGGTCGAAGGGGAGGCGTTCGCATTCGGCCAGAGCGCAGATCCAGAAGATGGCGAAGCCCACCGGCTGGCGCCAGATGTTCCAGCTGAGGATGCCGGCGCCGGTCTGCTGGTCGACGATGTCGACGGTGCTGAGCGAGTTGCTCATCATCACCACCGCCAGCACCGCCAGGGCCAGGGGGATCTCGTAGGAGATCGACTGCGCGGCGGCCCGCAGGCCACCCAGCAGCGAATACTTGTTGTTGGAGGCGTAGCCGGCCATCAGCAGGCCGATCGGCTGGATGCTGCTCAGGGAGATCCAGAGGAAGATCCCCACGCCCACATTGCTGATCAGCAGGTTCTGGCCGAAGGGCACCACCAACCAGCTCAGGATCACCGGCACCAGCACCAGCACCGGGCCCAGCGTGAACAGCAGGCCATCGGCCCGGGCCGGGATCACGTCCTCCTTGAACAGCAGCTTGAGGCCGTCGGCCAGGGGCTGCAGGATGCCCAGGGCACCGGCGTATTCGGGGCCGATGCGCTGCTGCACGGCGGCGGAGATCTTGCGCTCCAGCCACACGTTCACCAGCACGCCCACCACGGCAGCCACCAGCACGGTGAGCATCGGCAGGGGCAGCCAGAGCAGATGGGCCGCCCCGGGCGACAGACCCAGACCCTGGAGCAGGTCGGTGAAGCTGGCCTCCAGGTCGAGGCCGGCGCTCACGACAGCGGGATTGGCAAACACCATGGGTGGCCTGTGGATGGGGGCAACTTAAGCGGCCGCAGCCGCCCTCGGGTCATCGGGCTTCGAGCGGCGCCCAGGCGCGGCCGCTGGAACCGGTGTAGATCTGCGTGGGGCGGTAGATGCGGTTGGCACCGAGCTGCTCCTTCCAGTGGGCCAGCCAGCCGGCGGTGCGGGCGATGGCGAAGATCGGGGTGAAGAGGTCCTCGGGGATGCCGAGCTTGCGGTACACGAGTCCCGAATAGAAGTCCACGTTCGGATAGATGCCCTTGGGGCCGAGGCGCACGGCGGCGGCCTCCTCCAGCTTGCGGGCCAGGTCGTAGAGGGGGTCGTGGCCGAACTGATCGAACAGCTGCTCCGCCAGCTTCTGCAGGATCACGGCGCGCGGGTCCTTCACCTTGTATTCGCGGTGGCCGAAGCCCATGATCTTGCGCTTCTCGGCGATGGCCTGATCGAGCCAGGGCTCCACCTGATCCGCCGTGCCGATGCTCTCCAGCATCTCCAGCACATCCTCATTGGCACCGCCGTGCAGCGGCCCGGCCAGGGTGCCCACCGCCGAGGCCACCACCGCATAGGGATCGGTGAGGGTGCTGGCCGTCACACGGGCGCTGAAGGTGCTGGCGTTGAGGCTGTGCTCAGCGTGGAGGATCAGGCAGGCGTCAAAGATGCGGGCGGCCAGGGGATCGGGCTCCCGCTCGGTGAGCATGTAGAGGAAGTTGGCCGCATAGGGCAGATCGTCGCGGGGCTGGATCGGATCCTGGCCTTTGCGGATCAGCTGGAACGCCGCCACCATCGTGGGGATCTTGGCGATCAGCCGCACCACGGCCGAAACGATGTATTCGGGGTTGTCGAGAGCGCGGCGCGAATAGAAGAGCCCGAGCGAGGCGGCGCTGGCCTGCAGCGCATCCATCGGGTGCCCCTGGGAGGGGAAGCTCTTCATCATGTCGCGGATGCGGAAGCTCACCCGCCGGTGCATCTGCACCTCGTGCTCAAACTCCCGCAGCTGTTCGGTGGTGGGCAGCTCACCCCAGATCAGCAGATAAACGGTTTCAAGGAAGGTGCTGCGCGTCGCCAGCTCCTCCACGCTGTAGCCCCTGTAGGTGAGCAGGCCCCGTTGACCGTCGATGTCGCACACCGCCGACTGGGTGGCCGGCACGCCCTCAAGACCGGGGCGATACGCCGGAGCCGCCGCT
Organism: uncultured Synechococcus sp.; assembly: GCA_913061215.1. Lineage (GTDB taxonomy): Bacteria > Cyanobacteriota > Cyanobacteriia > PCC-6307 > Cyanobiaceae > Vulcanococcus. Next base: position 10,120 of record CAJXSQ010000042.1, read on the forward strand.
GAGGACTGTGCATCAGCCGCCGCTGCAATCACCATGGCCGCTTCAACCTGATCTGTTCCGGCAACCTAAGGCGGCTGCCTGCGCGCTTCGGTGCCGTCAGCCACCGGATGGTGGTCTCGGCCGGGTCCCCAGCAGCACCCGCGGCGGCAGGAGCAGCTCCAGCCGGGCACTGCCCAGCAGGTCCATCGGCGGCGGGCCCGGCCACTGCAGCAGAGCCACGCCGGCCTTCTTCAGCTGCAGCGCCTGCGGGGCACGGGCCATCGGCACCCCGATCAGCAGCGCCGCCAGCGTGCTCAGATCCGGCTCATGGCCCACCAGAGCCAGGCGGCGCCAACCCGGCCGCGGTGATACCGCCCCCAGCCAACGCTCGAGCAGCGGCAGCGGATCCGCCAGCGGAGCCAGCGCCGCCGCCAGCTCCAGTTCCGGGGCCAGCCCAGCCGCCACCGCCAGTTCGGCCGTCTGGCGAGCCCGCACCAAGGGACTGCTCAGCACGAGGTCGCAGTGGAGGCCGAGCGCCTCCAGGCGCGCGAGCTGATGGCGCGTGCGCTCACGGCCCTCCGGTGTGAGGCTGCGTTGGGCGTCCTCAAGCCCGATGGAGCGCTCCTCGGCGATGCCGTGGCGCAACAGCAGCAGTTCCCGCTTGCGAGGGGCCATGGGGTCAGGAGCGGAGCTGCAGCCGGGCGCGCAGATGCAGGCTGCGGCTGGAGGAACCGTCGCTGTCCAGGCCAACAGCGGCGCCATCCACCAAGGGGGTGAGCGGCGTGCTGGAGAGGGCGCTGATCAGGCGCCAGGGCTGCCAGTCGACGATCAGGCTGCGGGCGGTGGCCCCATCCACGGCCCACTGGAACGGGGCCTGCGGCATCGCCAGAGCCTCCAGCTGGGCCAGCCGCCGCTGGGGGGGGTGATGGCCCTCCGCCTGCTGGTTGAGCACCGCCAGCCCCTGCCCCCACCAGCTCCAGGGGGCCTGCAGGCTGCGGGCACCGGCCAGCTGGGCCTGCAGCTGATCGGGGTTGCCCTTCACGGGCCGCGCTTCCAGCCGGGTCCAGGCCTGCAGGCTGAGGCTGCCGCTCTGCAGGGGTGAAGCGCTGTAGCCCTCGGCCGCCAGGGCCTGCTGCACCTGTTCCAGCGCAGGTTGATCAGCCGCCGTGCCGAGGAGCCAGCCCTCGGCCGGCTGGGCCCAGAGCAGAGGCCCCTGATCCGCCGCGGCCACCAGGGCCGGCATCGCCCCGGGAATCCGCGCCAGGGCCTGTTGCAGCACCGGACCCAGCAGCGCTCCCCACGGGCCGGGCTCGGGGCTGAGCAGCGCTGCCGGCTCACTGAGCAGGGCGAGGCTTGCGGCGGGCACCTGCAGCTGTTCGAGCAGGGCCGCCGGCGGTGCGGGCAGGGCCGGCAGGGCTTCCCGCAAGTGCGTGATGGCCTCCACCTGCAGGCCGCGACCGGCCGGACTGAGCGCCGCCACCAGTTCAACGGCCACGGCGGGCTCATCAGCGGTTGCCAGCGGCAGGCCAAGCCAGGCCTCCATCGCCTGCGGCCTGGCGGTGAGCAGGGCCACACCACGCCCCAGACGGTTGACCGCCTGTTGCAGCGGCGCGCTGGCCGCCTGATTCAGCTCATCGATCTGGGACACATCCAGGGCCTGCTCGAGCACGCCCCGGCCGGAGGCGATCAACACCAGGTCGTCGTTGATCAGGGCCGTGGCCAGCGGCTGGGGGGCCTGCCCCAGCAGCGCACCGCGACCGCTGATCAGGCCCATGCCCCTGTAGCTGCTGATCTGCAGATCGGTGCCGGCCAGGCTGCGGCTCTGCCAGAAGCGCTGCAGAAAGCGCCTGGCCCCTTCGCTGTTGCGGCTGCGCAGGGCCAGCACCCAGCCGGGTTCCTCGCTGTCGCCAGGCGGCGTGAGCAGCGCGAAGCTGCTTTCGCGGCCCAGCCAGCTGGCCAACTCAGTGGGGTAATCGAGGCCGGCGGCCGCAAAGGCGGCATCCCGCAGACGATCAGCCGCTGCAGCGGCCTGGCGGCGCTGGCGGGGCGGGGCCACGGCGCGGGCATAGGCGGAGGGCTGCTCGGGGGAGAGCAGCCAGTGCAGGCTCAGCGGCGCCGTGCGGGGCACGAAGCGGGCCGCCAGAGGCAGGCTGAGGGGTTGGTTCTGCAGCGCCAGAGGGCCGCGCTGCAAGAGCAGCCACCAGCCAGCGGCACCCAGGCTCAGCAGGGCGAGGGCCACCGCGAGCACAGCCGCCAGGAAGGGGCGGGCCTTCATGGGTTGCCTGCAGGACTGGCCTCATCTTTATGCATGGGGGCAGCCTTTGGCACGCTGAACAGCCCTAGCGTTGCGCGATGACCACTCCCCGCCCCCTCACGGCCGTTCAACTGAAGGCACGGCTCGACAACGGCGAACCGCTGCAGCTGGTGGATGTGCGGGAGGCGATGGAACTGGAGCTGGCGCGGCTGAAGCAGCCGGTGATCCACCTGCCCCTGAGTGAATCGGAGCGCTGGATCGGCAGCCTGCGCGAGCAGCTCAACCCCGAAGGCGACGTGGTGGTGCTCTGCCATGCCGGTGTGCGCAGCTGGCAGTTCGCCTGCTGGCTGATGGAGGCCCAGGGCTTCCCGCATGTGTGGAATCTGCAGGGCGGCATCGAGGCCTGGAGCTGCGAGGTGGATCCCGAGGTGCCGCGCTACTGAGCGGAAATCGCCCCTACGATCCCCCCACTCCACCGCAGATCCCGGTTTCCGTGCAGCCGCTGCCCCAACGGCAAGAGCAGGTGCTGCAGGCCACGGTGCGCCACTACGTGGACACCACCGAGCCGGTGGGCAGCAAAACGCTGGTGCGGCGCTTCGGGCTGGATGCCAGCCCCGCCACCATCCGCTCCGCCATGGGCGCGCTGGAGCAGCGCGGGCTGCTCACCCAGCCCCACACCTCCGCCGGCCGGGTGCCCAGCCCCCAGGGCTACCGGCACTACGTGAACTGCCTGCTGCCGGCACCGGGGGCGGCAGCCGGGCAACTGCAGCGGGAACTGGCGGCGCTGAGCCTGCAGTGGGCGGCCCTGGACGATCTGCTGCTGCACCTGGCCCGCCGCCTGGCCGACCTCACGGGCCTGCTCAGCCTGATCACCCGACCCCAACGCACCAGCCCCACCCTGCAGGACCTGCGGCTGGTGCCCAGCGGTGATCGCCTGCTGGTGTTTCTGGTGGATCGCGGTGCCTCCGCCACCAGCCTCAACCTGCGCATGCCCACAACCGCAGCCGCGGAAGTGCCCGCCCTGGAGCGCTGGGCCAGTGCTCAGCTCAGCCAAGGCCAGCTCAACTGGGATGCCCTGCCGCCGCAGCTGCAGCTCAGCGGCCAGCTGCTGCGCCAAGGACTGAGCAGCCATGAGCAGGCGCCCGTCGCCCAGGGCGATGGTGCGGTGACCCTCGGCCTTGGAGGCCTGCTCAGCCAACCGGAATTCGGCCAGAGCGCCAGCCTGCGGCCACTGCTGCAGCTGGTGGAGGAGCAGCCGGCAGAGGTGCTGCAGAGCGAGCAGGCCCTGCACTACGGCGGCGTGTGGATCGGCGCTGAACATCCCCACCCCGCTCTCCACAACTGCGCCGTGGTGCAGGCGGGCTATCGCACCAGCAGCGGCAGCAGGGGCCAGGTGGCGTTGATCGGGCCGATGCGGATGGCCTACGCCACAGCCCGCTCCGCCGTGCAGGCCGTGGCGGCCAGCCTGGAACGGCTGCTGAGCTGAACCTCAGCCGCCCAGGGCGCTGCCCAGCTTGTCGGCCACGGTGTTCACATCCTTGTCGCCGCGGCCGGAGAGGTTCAGCACCACCTCGGTGCCTGGCGCGAGGGTGGGGCAGAGCTTGTCGAGCCAGGCGAAGGCATGGGCCGTTTCCAGGGCGGGAATGATCCCCTCCAGGCGGCAGAGCAGCTGCAGGGCATCGAGGGCTTCGGCGTCGGTGACAGCGCCGTATTCAGCCCGGCCGATGGTTTTCAGGTAACTGTGCTCCGGGCCAACGCCGGGGTAATCGAGGCCGGCGCTGATCGAGTGAGCCTCCTGCACCTGGCCTTCGCTGTCCTGCAGCAGCAGGCTCATGGCACCGTGCAGCACACCCACCCGGCCCTCGGTGATCGTGGCGGCATGGCGGCCGGTGGGCACGCCATCACCGGCGGCCTCCACGCCGATCAGGCGCACAGCGGTGTCCTGCACGAAGGGGTGGAACAGCCCCATCGCATTGGAACCGCCGCCCACGCAGGCCACGAGCACATCGGGGTTGCGGCCGAAGGCCTCATGGCACTGGCGCTTGGTTTCCTCTCCGATCACGGCGTGGAAATCGCGCACCAGCATCGGGAACGGGTGCGGTCCGGCCACGGAGCCAAGGATGTAGTGGGTGGTTTCCACGTTGGTCACCCAATCGCGGATCGCTTCGCTGGTGGCGTCCTTGAGGGTGGCGGTGCCGGCGG
>CAJXSQ010000043.1 GCA_913061215.1 uncultured Synechococcus sp.
TCCACGTTGTGGATCATGTCGAGGATGCCGCCGATGGCGGAGCTGGCCAGGGTGCGGATCGGGCCGGCGCTGATCGCGTTCACGCGCACCTGCTTCTCGGCGCCCAGCTCAGCCGCCAGGTAGCGCACCGAGGCCTCCAGGGCTGCCTTGGCCACGCCCATCACGTTGTAGTTGGGGATAGCGCGCTCGGCGCCCAGGTAGCTGAGGGTGATCACGCTGGCGCCCTCGTTGAACAGGGGCTTGGCGTGACGGCACAGGGGGGCCAGGGAGTAGGCGCTCACCTCCAGGGCCCGGGCGAAGCCCTCAGGCGAGATGTTCGAGTAGTCGCCCACCAGCTCGTCCTTGCCGGCGTAGGCCAGGCAGTGCACGAGCACATCGATCGAGCCCCACTGCTCCTTCACCTTGGCGAACACCGCCTCGATCTGAGCCGGGTCCTGCACGTTCAGGGGCTCGAACAGGGTGGGAGCCAGCGGCGCGGTGAGATCGCGCACCTTGCCCTCGAAGCGGCCCTTCTCATCGGGCAGGTAGGTCACCCCCAGCTCGGCGCCGGCGGCGTGCAGCTGCTGGGCAATGCCCCAGGCGATCGACTTGTTGTTGGCGATGCCGGTGACGAGGGCCTTCTTGCCGCGCAGATCGAGAAGCATGAAACGGGCGCTTGCGATCGGGGGATTCTCCCCCACCCGCTCACGGCCGCCGCGGAAACCCGGCAGGATCAGCCGCTGCCCTGCCGTTGCCCTTGGCCTCCGAACCCCTTGCCGGCGCCCCCTTGCCGTGGCCGGAGCAGCCGGGCGATCTGCCCCGCCGCTTCGCCAGCCGCGCCGCGCTTGAACAGCAGCTGCGCGCGCTCTTCCCCGAGGCGCCCGGTGCACTCAGCCCGATCCGCGGCGGTCGCCGCCAGGCGGAACAGCTGCTGGGCCGCGTGCAGCCCGAGCGTTACGCCAAGGCCCGCAACTTCCTCAACGGCCCTGTCACCCGGCTTTCGCCCTACATCCGCCATGGGGCGCTCACCCTGGCGGAGGTGCGCGATGCCGTGTTCGCCCGCACCCGCAGCCGCCAGGGCAGCGAGAAGCTGATCAACGAACTGGGCTGGCGCGACTACTGGCAGCGCCTGTGGCAGCAGCTGGGCGATGGCATCTGGCGCGATCAGGAGGAGCTCAAAACCGGCCATCAGCCAGGCGCCTACGCCCGCGAGCTCCCGGCCGACGTGGCCGAGGGCCGCACCGGCCTGGCCTGCATGGATGGCTTCATCGCCGAATTGCACGAAACGGGCTGGCTGCACAACCACGCCCGCATGTGGCTGGCGGCCTACCTGGTGCACTGGCGCCGGGTGCGCTGGCAGGCCGGCGCCCAGTGGTTCCTGCGCCACCTGCTCGATGGCGACCCGGCCAGCAACAACCTCAGCTGGCAGTGGGTGGCCAGCAGCTTCAGCCACAAGCCCTACTTCTTCAATCGGGGCAACCTCGAGCGCTACAGCAACGGCACGTTCTGCCGCAGCTGCCCGCTGAGCGAGCAGGGCTGCCCGTTCGACGCCAGCTACGAGCAACTGGAGGCGGAACTGTTTGCCCCGATGCCGGCCATCCGATCAGGCGGCAGCGACCGCCAGCCGCGCCGCCAGACCAGCCGCGGTTCCGCCACCACCGCCAATCCCTCGGCCTTCAGCCGCCCCACCCGCCGCCGCTGAGTTCATGCAACAACCCATCCTCTGGATCCACGGCGAGGCGCTCGGCCCCGCCAACCCAGCCCTGCGGGCTCACCCCGGCCGCCCGGCGGTGTTCGTGTTCGATGCCGAACTGCTCGCCGGCCGCAGCCCCACCACCGGCGATCCGGCCAGCGGCGCGGAATCGGTGAGCCTCAAGCGCATCGGCTTTCTCTACGAGTGCCTGCTGGAGCTGCCGGTGAGCCTGCGCAAGGGTGATGTGGCCGCAGAAGTGCTCGCCTTCGCCCGCGCCCACGGGGCCGATGGCATCGTCACCAGCGCCGGCACCGACCCGCGCGTGGAGGCGATCTGCGCGCAGCTGGAGCGGGAGCTGCCGGTGGAGGTGCTGCCGGTGGAGCCGTTCGTGACCTTGCAGGACCATGTGGATCTGGGGCGCTTCAGCCGCTACTGGCGCCGCGCCGAACGGGAGGTGTGGGCCGGCTGGAGCCCGGAGCAGTAGGGCAGCGGCGGCTCAGGAAGCCGGTGGAGCCCCGTTCATCAGCTCCTCCTCCTGCTGGCGCACCTCATAGGGCGAAGGCAGCAGGTCCTGCTCCTCCACCAGCGGGAAGGTCTGCACCGTCACCTGCTCCGGCGTGAGCGGCGGCTCGCTCCACTGCCACTGCGCCTTGGGCGCCCGGGCCTTGCACAGGGCCTCCAGCTGCTGCTTCAGGGCCCGCTGCACGTCCTTTCGGGCCACCGCTTCGAAGAACTCGGCCCGGGTAGCCAGGCCCGAACTGAAGGGGGCGGTGCCGTTGCCGTTGAACAGCCGGGCCGGATCCACCAGCCAGCGGGGCTTGCACACCCCCTGCTTGCTGGTGTCGGTTTCCAGCCAGATGTGCAGGCCGTAACCATCGGGCTGGCTCACCACGGCGAGGCCGTCGTGGGGTTGGTTGCGCTGCAGCGGGTAGAGCGTCCAGCTGGCGCTGCGATGGGCCGGCACGCAGCCCACCAGGGCGGCAGAGAGCAGCATCAGGCCACTCCAGGGGCGCAAACGGCGCAGCGCGGATCGAAGCAAGGCCAGCTGAGACACAATCGCGGCATCCTGCCCCAATTGCGCCGGAATCACCGCCATGGTGCTCACCCCCTCCACGATGCTGCCGCTGGGCACCGCCCTGCCCGCCTTCACGCTTGCGCAGGTGTGGGGGCCGCAGGGAGCCGTGGGCCAGGGCGATCAGGGCGAGCCCTGGAGCAGCGCCGCTCTGGAGCCGAAGCCGGTGCTGGTGCTGTTTCTCTGCGCCCACTGTCCCTTCGTGAAGCACATCGAGGCGGAGCTCAGCCGCCTGGAGGCCGACTTCGGCAGCCAGGTGCAGTTCGTGGCCATCTCCAGCAACAGCACCCTCACCCACCCCCAGGACGGCCCCGAGGGTCTGCGGGAGCAGGCGCAGCGCAACGGCTGGCGCTTTCCCTATCTGTTCGATGCCAGCCAGGCGGTGGCCCGCGCCTTCCAGGCCGCCTGCACCCCAGATCTCTATGTGTTCGACGGCGCACACAAACTGGTGTATCGGGGCCAGCTGGATGCCAGCCGGCCCGGCAACGATCAACCCCTGAACGGCCGCGATCTGCGGGCCGCCATCGAAGCCCTGCTGGCCGGCGCGCCGATCAGCCCCGAACAGATCCCCTCGATCGGCTGCAACATCAAGTGGCACCCCGAAGACGCCTGAGGGGCGGGGATCCGAACAGGGGCCTTAAGGTTGCCTTCATGCAGGTGCCCCCTTTCAGCCTCACCGAGCAGCTCGATGCCCTGGGCGAGCAGCTCGATGCCGCCGTTCTGCAGGTGTTGCGCAGCGGCCAATACATCGGTGGCGGCGTGATCGCCGCCTTCGAGCAGGCCTTCGCCAAAACGGTGGGCACCCCCTACGCCGTGGGCTGCAACAGCGGCACCGATGCCCTGATCCTGGCCCTGCGCGGCCTGGGCATCGGCCCCGGTGATGAGGTGATCACCTGCTCCTTCAGCTTCTTCGCCACCGCCGAAGCGATCAGCGCCGTGGGCGCCACGCCGGTGTTCGTGGATGTGGAAGAGAGCTCCTATCTGATCAACCTCGATCAGCTGGAAGCCGCGATCACCCCGGCCACCAAGGCCCTGATGCCGGTGCACCTGTTCGGCCGGCCGGTGGACATGGAGCGGGTGTGCGCCATCGCCCAGCGCCACCAGCTCAAGGTGGTGGAGGACTGCGCCCAGGCCAGCGGCGCCAGCTGGGCCGGCCGCCCCGTGGGCAGCTGGGGTGATGTGGGCTGCTTCAGCTTCTTCCCCACCAAGAACCTCGGTGGCGCCGGTGATGGTGGCGCCGTCACCTGCCGCGATGAGGCCCTGGCCCAGCGCATGCGCGAGCTGGCGGTGCATGGCATGCCCCGCCGCTATCTGCACACCGAGCTCGGCTACAACAGCCGCCTCGATGCCATCCAGGCCGCAGTGCTCAACGTGAAGCTGCCGCACCTGGAGCGCTGGATCACGCTGCGCCGCAGCATCGCCCACCGCTACCGCAGCCAGCTGGAGGCAGCCGGCAGCATCAGCCTGCCCGAGGCCGGCCCCGAGGGCCACAGCTGGAACCAGTTCGTGGTGCGCGTTCCCGCCTGCAGCCCCACCCCGGCCTGCAACCAGAGCTGCACCCCTTCGGCCGACAGCGCCAGCTTCGGCCTGCCCGAGGCCTGCTGCCGCGACTGGCTCAAGCAACAGCTGCAGGAGGCCGGCGTCACCACGATCATCTACTACCCGATCCCGATCCATCGCCAGCCCGCCTACGCCCACCTGGGCTACGGCCCTGGCTCGCTGCCCGTCACCGAGCGACTCTGCTCCGAGGTGCTCAGCCTGCCGATCTTCCCGGAGCTGAGCAGCCTGCAGCAGCAACAGGTGATCGACACCCTGCAGGCGCTCTGCCAACAACGCAGCGGCAGCGCCGCAGCCGCCGTCGCCGCCTGACCTCAGGCCCCAGGCTTGGGCAAAGCGGCATACAGCGCCTTGAACCGGGCCTGCTGCTGCTTGTGGCTCACCACCGGCGCCGGGTAGCCCCGCCGCTCCATCGGCGTGATCTCGCCACTGAGCAGATCCTTGGTGTTCACGTGGCGCAGCTCCGGCAGCCAGTGGCGGATGTAATCGCCCTGGGGGTCGAACTTGCTGGCCTGGGTGGCGGGATTGAAGATGCGCAGCGGCTTGGGGTCCATGCCGCTGCTGGCGCTCCACTGCCAGCCGCCGTTGTTGGCCGCCAGATCACCATCCACCAGCCGCTGCATGAAGGCGGTCTCGCCCCAGCGCCAGTCGCAGATCAGATCCTTCACCAGATAGGAGGCCACGATCATGCGGCAGCGGTTGTGCATCCAGCCGCTCTGGTTGAGCTGGCGCATCGCCGCATCGATGATCGGCATGCCCGTGAGGCCCTCACACCAGGCCTCGTAGTGGCCCTGGTGGTTGTCCCAGGGGAACAGCTTCCACTGGGGCCGGTAGGGACCCTCCGCCAGCTCGGGGAAATGGAACAGCGCCTGCTGATAAAACTCGCGCCAGGCCAGCTCCTGCTCCCACACCCCGATTGAGGTGAGCGCCTCTTCGGCGCCGCCGAGAGCGATCGCCACCTGCCGCGCCTGCTGCGCCGCCGCCCAGGCCTGGCGCGGACTGAGCGTGCCGAACTTCAGCGCCGCACTCAGGCCAGAGGTGCCGGGCTCGCCGGGGAAATTGCGGCCGGGCTCATAGCCGAACAGGGGGCTGCGGCCGCCGCGGCCATCACAGAACGCCTGCAGCTGTTCACTGGCCGCCGTCTCACCGGGCCGGCAGGGGCAGAGCTCCGCCCCCTCAAAGCTGTTGCCGAGCTCCGCCAGGCTCGGCAGGCCCTCGCGCAACGGCAACTGGGCCCAGAGCGCCGCGCGGGGCTCGGGCAACGCCACCGGATCCAGATCGATCAAGCCGCTGGGGGCCGGCACCGGCTCCAAACCACCCTGCAGCGCTGAACCCGCCGGGGCCTTGCGCTCCACCTGGCCGCGCCAGTTGCGCTGGAAGGGTCCGTACACGCGATAGGGATCACCACCGCCGGTTTTGAGCGCCTCTGGGGCCACCAGCAGCTGATCCCAATCCACCAGCACCTTGCGGCCCGCCGCCTGCAGCGCCGCCGCCACCCGCCGATCGCGCGCCCGCCCGTAGGGCTCCACATCGCGGTTCCAGGCCACCACCGGCGCCGCCAGGGCTTCCGCCAGCCGCGGCAACAGCTCAGCCGGATCGCCCTCCAGCACCAGCAACCGGCTACCCGCCTCGCGCCAGCGCTGCTGCAGCTCCCGCAGGCTCTCCAGCAGGAACCACACCCGCGCCGGTGCCATGTCGGCGGCGCTCAGGATCGCCGGATCGAGCACGAACACGCCCGTCACCGCCGGAGTGGCCGCCGCCGCGGCCGCAAGGCCCAGGTTGTCGGCCAGGCGCAGATCGCGCCGATGCCAGAAGATCCAGCGTTCCGCCGCCATCAGAGCCCCAGCAGCTGCTTGGCCCGGAACCAGGCGGTGATGCTCTTGCCGTCCAAATATTCATCGCCGCCAGCGATCGCGGCATCGAGCTCGGCCGGTGTCATCAGCACCACCTCCAGATCTTCGTCGTCGTCGCCGGCCGGGCGCTCAGTGAGCTCCGTGAGCTCGCGAGCCAGGAAGAGGTGGATCACCTCATCGGAATAACCCGGGCAGGGCAGCATCGCCCCCAGGGCATCCCAGCGGCTGGCGCTGTAGCCGGCCTCCTCCTGCAGCTCCCGCTGCATCGTGGAGAGGGGCGTCTCGCCGGGATCGAGCGTGCCAGCCGGAAACTCCAGCAAGCGGGTGGCCACCGCGAAGCGGTACTGGCGCAGCACCACCACCCGGCCGTCCTCCAGCACCGGCACCGCCAGAGAGGCGCCGGGGTGCTTGATCACCCCGAAGCTGCCTTCCACCCCCATCGGCAGCTGCACCCGGTTGATCTCAAAGCGCAGCTTGCGGGCATCGAGGCTGGCGGTGGTCTCCAGATGGCGCGCGGGCTCCGGAGCTGGCAGGGGCGCCATGGCGTGCGGGAGGGGGTTCAGTGGGGCCAGCTTCGCAGGGGCGCGTGTCGCGCTGGGCAGGGGCGCGCTGGGGAGTGTCCTGCGCCGGATATCCATGGATATCCGCCTATGGAGAGCCCCGCAAACACACACCCGTGCCCCGCGCAGCCCAGGTCACTCCGGCCAACCGTTCTGTGCCGGCAGGGGCAGCAGCTCAGGGAACACGGGCAACGCCGCAAGCCTGCGGCGGAACCGATCCAGTCCAGCCGGCCGGTCCGAGCGATCCGCGTCCCAACGATCCGCGATCGCCCGCAGCGGCTGCACCACAAAGGCCCGTTCCTGCCAGCGGGGGTGCGGCAGTTGCAGGGCGGGCTGCTGGCAGCTGAGCGCGTCCCACCACAACAGATCCAGATCAAGGCTGCGCGCTCCCCAGCGCTCCAACCGTTCCCGCCCGAAGGCCAGCTCCAGCTGCTGCAGCTCCCGCAACAGCGCCAGGGCCAGGCCGGCATCCGGAGGCAGGGCCACAGCTGCCACCACGGCAGCATTCAGATAGTCCGGCTGGCCCGGAGGGCCGCCCACCGGCGCCGTGCGGAACAGGGGCGACCACCCCATGGCGCAGGCGGCACCGGCCCAGCTGCAGAGGAGCGCATCGAGCCGAGGCCGCACCGCCACCAGCGTGTCGCGCGGGGTGCCAGCGGCGCTGGGCAGATTGGCCCCAAGCCCGATCGCCAGCAGGGAAAACGGCTCCGGCTCACCGGATCTGCCCTGATCAGCGAGACTGGCGCCCACGACGAACGGCTCTGGCGTTTCCATGGTTGCAAGCGGATCGGCTGCGAGCGGGACGGCCATCAGTGACGCCGCGGCTCGCGCCTTTCCGCTGGCGGCGATCACCGGCCACGGCACCCTGAAGCTGGCGCTGCTGCTGGCGGCGGTGGACCCCGGCCTGGGCGGCGTGGTGATCGCCGGTGGCCGCGGCACCGGTAAATCCGTGCTGGCCCGGGGCCTGCATGCGCTGCTGCCCCCGATCGATGTGCTCGATCTGGGCACGCCGCCGGCCGGCCAGCCCGCACCGGCTGCGCTCAACATCGACCCCCAACGTCCCGACGACTGGGACGAGGCCACCCGCCGCCGCCTCACCGAGCTGGGAGCCGATCCCAGCGGCACGGATGCCGCCGCGCTGCTCCCCACCAAGGTGATCCCGGCACCCTTCGTGCAGGTACCCCTCGGCATCACGGAAGATCGCCTCGTGGGCTCGGTGGACGTCACGGCGTCCCTGGCCAGCGGCCAGGCCGTGTTCCAACCCGGCCTGCTGGCGGAAGCGCACCGCGGCGTGCTCTACGTGGACGAGCTCAACCTGCTCGACGACAACATCACCAACCTGCTGCTGGCGGCCGTGGGCAGCGGCGAAAACCGGATCGAGCGCGAGGGCCTCAGCCTCAGCCACCCCTGCCGCTGCCTGCTGATCGCCACCTACAACCCCGAGGAGGGGGCGGTGCGCGATCACCTGCTCGATCGCTTCGCGATCGCCCTCTCGGCCAACCAGGTGCTGGAGCTGGATCAGCGCGTGGAGATCGCCCGCAGCGCCATCGGCCACGCCGAATCGAGCGAAGCCTTCGCCAGCCGCTTCCAGGAGGACACCGATGCCCTCGCCACCCAGCTGCTGCTGGCGCGCCAGTGGCTGCCGGATGTGCAGATCAGCCGTGAACAGATCGCCTATCTGGTGAACGAGGCGCTGCGCGGCGGCGTGGAAGGCCACCGCAGCGAGCTGTACGCCGTGCGTGTGGCCCGCGCCCACGCCGCCCTGAGCGGCCGCGACCGCGTGGAAGCCGACGATCTGCAGGTGGCGGTGCGCCTGGTGATCGCCCCCCGCGCCCTGCAGCTGCCGCCGCCGGATCCGGATCAGCCGATGGAGCCCCCGCCGCCGCCACCGCCGCAGGGCGAACAGCCGCCGGAAGAACCCGAGCAGCCGGAGAACGAACAGGAGCCGGACGAACCCGACAACGACGACAACCAAGACGAGGACGACACCCCGGAAGACCAGGCGCCGCCCTCGATCCCGGAGGAGTTCATGCTCGATCCGGAGGCCACGGCCATCGATCCAGACCTGCTGCTCTTCAACGCCGGCAAGGCCAAAACCGGCGGCAGCGGCAGCCGCGCGGTGGTGTTCAGCGATTCACGCGGCCGCTACGTGAAGCCGATGCTGCCCCGCGGGCCGGTGAAGCGCATCGCCGTGGATGCCACCCTGCGCGCCGCCGCGCCGTATCAGAAAACCCGGCGCGAACGGGAACCCCACCGCAAGGTGGTGGTGGAAGACGGCGACCTGCGCGCCAAGCAACTGCAGCGCAAGGCCGGCGCCCTGGTGATCTTCCTGGTGGATGCCAGCGGCTCGATGGCGCTGAACCGCATGCAGAGCGCCAAGGGCGCCGTGATCCGCCTGCTCACCGAGGCCTATGAAAACCGCGATGAGGTGGCCCTGATCCCCTTCCGCGGTGAAGCGGCCGAGGTGCTGCTGCCCCCCACCCGCTCGATCACCGCCGCCCGCCGGCGCCTGGAATCGATGCCCTGCGGCGGCGGCTCACCCCTGGCCCACGGCCTCTCCCAGGCCGCCCGCGTGGGTGCCAACGCCCTGGCCACCGGCGATCTCGGCCAGGTGGTGGTGGTGGCGATCACCGATGGCCGCGGCAACGTGCCCCTCAGCCGCTCCCTCGGCCAGCCCGAACTGGAGGGCGAAGAGCCCGTGGATCTCAAAGAAGAGGTGAAGCAGGTGGCAACCCGCTACCGCGCCCTGGGGATCAAGCTGCTGGTGATCGACACCGAGCGCAAGTTCATCGGCAGCGGCATGGGCAAGGATCTGGCCGATGCCGCCGGCGGCAAATACGTGCAGCTGCCCAAGGCCAGCGATCAGGCGATCGCTGCGATTGCGATGGACGCGATCAACGCGGTTTAGAGGTTCCCGTCTGGGCTGGGTAGAGCTCATCGAAGAACTCGCCCAGCCCGATCGCCACGCTGCGCAGGCCGTCCATGAAGCGGGGGTCGTCGGTGAGCTTCTCCACATCGCCGCCCACGGCCTTCCAACGGGCGGTGAGCTGCTCGGCATTGGTCACCGTGGTCTTCAGCTCCGACACGGTCTTGGGGTTGTCGAGAGCGCGGGTGATGTTGCGGATGTTGGCGGTGGAGGCGTTGAGGTTGTCGATCGTGGGCTGGGCGTTCTTCACGGCGGCCTCCAGTTCACGGATCAGCTGCTGACCGTCCTCCATGAACTGGGTGGCTTCCATCGCGGTGCGATCGAAGCTGCGGGTGGTCTTGGCCAGATCGGGAATCAGCTTTTCCTTCTCCACCTGCTCCAGCAGCTTCTGAACCGTGGCGGTGAGGCTGGCGATGCTGGCCGCGTTCTCGCCCTTGAGCGAGCTGCCGGCGCACACGGTGAGCTTGCGGTCGCAGTTGGCGGCCGTGGGGCCGGGCGTGTCCGCCGGCAGCGGGCGGCTGGGGGCAATCAGGGCCACCACCGCATCGCCGCCGAGCAGGGAAGCTTCCTGCACCTGGGCCACCAGCGGCTGCGGCAGCTTCAGGTTGGGATCGGTGATCTCCAGGTCGGCCACCACGGCCGCGGCGGTGGTGGTGAGCTTGTCCACGTTGCCCACCAGCACCCCCCGGTAGGTGACGGCCGAGCGCTCTGCCAGGCCGGAGGCATCGGCGAAGCTCACCTGAAACCGCCAGGTGCGGCTGGCCAGAGAAACACCCCGCAGCCACAACCAGAACAACCCGGTTCCGGCCACCGCTGCGATCAGGGTGAAGCCAACAATCGCTTCTCGCACACTGCGGCGCATGGATTTCAGAGCTCCGCCGGCTGCATCGGTCCGCTGAGACTAGCCGTGCGGAACTGCATTACATAAGGATTGGTGGTGGTCTGAAAGTCAGCCACGCTCCCCTGCCAGCGGAACAGCCCGTCGTAGAGCAGCACCACGCGGTCGGCCGCCCGCAGGATCGTGCTCATCACATGGCTCACCACCACCGAGCTGCCCCGGGCGATGTCGGTGGTCTGCACGATCAGATCCTCGATCCGGGTGCAGGCCACCGGATCGAGGCCCGCGGTGGGTTCATCGAACAGCAGCAGCGGCACGTTGCCGTCGGGCTGGCTGGGATCGTTGATCACGGCGCGGGCGAAGCTCACCCGCTTCTGCATGCCACCGCTCAGCTCACCGGGATACAGATCCTCCGTGCCGGCCAGCCCCACCGCCTCCAGCGCCGCACCCACCCGCTGGCGGATCTCCCGCTCGCTCAGGCGGCTGAAGCGATCCAACAGGAAACCCACGTTCTGGCGCACGGTGAGCGAAGCCAGCAGGGCCGGGTTCTGAAACACCAGGCGCACATCGGGCGGGGTGCGCTGATCGAGGCGCAGGTAGGTCTGCGGCACCCCATGAATCTGCAGCTCGCCACTGCTGGGCAGCAGCAGCCCGGCCAACAGGCGCAGGATCGTGGATTTGCCCGCACCGGAGGGGCCCACCACCGCCAGGCGCTCGCCCGGCTGCAGCTGCAGGTCCACGTCGCTGAGCACGGTCTTCGCGCCCCAGCGCACGCTCACATCGCGCATCTCCACCACAGGTGCAGGCACCGGACACTCGCTCGGGCAACGCGGCCATCTTGACGGTTTCTCCGTACAGTTCCAGCACTTCCCCGGGGTGATGCGCGCACGAGGTCAACGCCGCAGCCATCGCACCAGGCCCCGCCCGAGCTGGGTGGGGCGGGGCGATCTCCGCCAGCAGGATCTGGTGAGCCGCTCGCGGCGGGCCGCGCGCTGGCTGCAGCCGGGCCTGGTGGTGAAGCGCTGGATGCTCACCTCAGGCATCGGCCTGTTGCTGGCCCTGCTCGGCGCCGCCGTGTGGGCCGACCTGCAACCGATCTACTGGCTGCTGCAGGCGATCCGTTGGACGTTGCAGAACATCACCCAGGTGCTGCCGCGGGAGATCACCGGGCCGCTGGTGCTGGTGATCGGTGGTGGGCTGATCTGGCTGGGCCAGAGCCGCAGCTTCGGCTCGATCCAGCAGGCCCTCGCCCCAGAAAAGGACACGCTGCTGGTGGATGCCCTGGCCGCCAAGCGCCGCCTCAACCGCGGGCCATCGATCGTGGCGATCGGCGGCGGCACCGGCCTCTCCACCCTGCTCAGCGGCCTGAAGCGCTACAGCAGCAACCTCACGGCGATCGTCACCGTGGCCGACGACGGCGGCAGCTCCGGGGTGCTGCGGCGTGAACTGGGGGTGCTGCCCCCCGGCGACATCCGCAACTGCCTGGCGGCGCTGGCCACCGAAGAACCGCTGCTCACCCGCCTGTTCCAATACCGCTTCCGCGCCGGCACCGGCCTGGAGGGGCACAGCTTCGGCAACCTGTTCCTCTCGGCGCTCACGGCGATCACCGGCAGCCTGGAATCGGCGATCACCGCCAGCAGCCGGGTGCTGGCGGTGCAGGGCACCGTGGTGCCGGCCACCAATGCCGATGTGCGCCTCTGGGCTGAACTGGAAGACGGCCGGCGCATCGAAGGCGAATCCGAGATCGGCCATGCCACCAGCCCGATCGTGCGGCTCGGCTGCACGCCCGAGCAGCCGCCGGCGCTCCCCAGGGCACTCGAAGCGATCGCCCACGCCGATCTGATCGTGCTCGGCCCCGGCAGCCTTTACACCTCACTGCTGCCCAACCTGCTCGTGCCGGAGCTGGTGAGTGCGATCAGCCGCAGCAAGGCGCCCCGCCTCTACATCTGCAACCTGATGACCCAGCCCGGTGAAACCGACGGCCTGGATGTGGAGGGCCATCTGCGGGCGATCGAAGCGCAGCTGGCCAGCCTGGGGGTGCAGGAGCGGCTGTTCAACGCGGTGCTGGCCCAGGAGGATCTGGCTGATACCCAACTGGTGGACCACTACCGCCAACGGGGCGCCGAACCGGTGCGCTGCAATCCGCGGCGCCTGCGCAGCCAGGGCTACGACGTGATGCTGGCACCGATGCAGGGGGCGAGGCCTTCAGCCACGCTCCGCCACGATCCCCGCAGCGTGGCGGTGGCGGTGATGCGCTTCTTCAAGCGCCAGAAACAGGACAGCCGCCATGAGGGCAGCAAAGCTCAGTAGGCGTCCTGCATCTCGTAGAAATCGGGCTGAACGTAGTCCTTGCGCAGCGGGAAGCCCTTCCAGTCCTCCGGCATCAGCAGCCGTTTGGGATGGGGATGGCCCTCGAAACCGATGCCGAACATGTCGAAGGTTTCGCGCTCCTGCCAATCGGCGCCGCGGAACAGGCCGTAGAGGCTGGGGATCGTGAGGGCGCCATCCCGGGGCAGGAACACCTTCAAGCGCACCTCCTCAGGCTTGAGATCGGCGGGCAGATGCTGGCTGGCCGTGGCCTGATCAGCCAGGGAGCCCAGCTTCACCAGGTGGTAGAAGCTCACCAGGCGGCCGCCAGGCCCCTCGTCGTAACCGCCCTGGCACTGCAGGTAGTCGAAACCGGAGGCCTTGAGCGCCGCGGCGATCACCGGCAGGAAGGGCGCTTCCACACCGATCACCTCAATGCCGAGATGGTCGGGCTCGAGCTGCTCATGCTCGAAACCCTGGCTGCTGAGCCAGGTGCTCACCGGACCCGGCTGCGGCGCGGCGATGGCGGCTGGAGCGGTCTCCTCGGGCATGGCTGGCTCAGGCGGTGGTGGTGGCGGGAATGGCTGCGCCCACGGGCAGCTCGGCAGCGGCGGCCAGGGCGGCCTGCTGGGTTTCGGCACGCAGGTAGCGGCCATCCACGATCGGCTGCACGGCCTTCATCTGGTGGGGCACCGTGCAGTAGCGGTGCGTGGGCAGCAGATTGCCGCGCTCGGAGAGCGCTTCATTGCCCACCTTCTTGCGCAGCTTGATCACCGCATCGAAGATCGCCTCGGGCCGCGGCGGGCAGCCGGGCAGGTAGAGGTCCACGGGAATCAGCTTGTCCACACCGCGCACGGCGGTGGTGGAATCGGCCGAGAACATGCCGCCGGTGATCGTGCAGGCCCCCATGGCGATCACGTATTTGGGCTCCGGCATCTGCTCGTAGAGCCGCACCAGAGCGGGCGCCATCTTCATCGTCACCGTGCCGGCCACGATCAGCAGATCGGCCTGGCGCGGGCTGGAGCGGGGCACCAGACCGAAACGGTCGAAGTCGAAGCGGGAGCCGATCAGCGCCGCGAACTCGATGAAGCAGCAGGCGGTGCCGTAGAGCAGCGGCCAGAGGCTGCTGAGGCGAGCCCAGTTGTGCAGGTCGTCGAGGGTGGTGAGGATCACGTTCTCGGAGAGATCCGAGGTGACGCTCGGCGCACCCACCGGGTTGCAGCTGGCACCACGCTGATCGCGCAGGGCAGCGATGGAGAGGGCCTCGGCCATGCCGGAGGTTGCGGAGGAGGGGGTCATCTCAGATCAGCTCCACTCGAGGGCGCCCTTGCGCCAGGCGTAGGCCAGGGCCACCACCAGGATGGCGATGAACACCAGCGCTTCGATGAAGGCCAGCAGCCCCAGGCGGTGGAAAGCCACCGCCCAGGGGTAGAGGAACA
Organism: uncultured Synechococcus sp.; assembly: GCA_913061215.1. Classification (GTDB taxonomy): domain Bacteria; phylum Cyanobacteriota; class Cyanobacteriia; order PCC-6307; family Cyanobiaceae; genus Vulcanococcus. The sequence goes on from CAJXSQ010000043.1 coordinate 14,225, forward strand.
CGGTCTCCACGTCGAAGATCACGAAGACCA
>CAJXSQ010000044.1 GCA_913061215.1 uncultured Synechococcus sp.
TAGAGCGCCCCGCGACTGGTGGCCCAGGCCTTCATCGCCTGCGCCACCACATCGGCCACCGAGGTGTCGAGCTTGCCGCCGCGGGTGATCGTGCGCTGCAGCGACTTGAACACCGCTTTCGGCAGTGCCGATTTCATCGCTTCAAGGCTGAACACATCGCTGGCCCACAGCTGCTCCAGCGGAGCGGGAGCGCTCACCGGCACGGCCGGTCGGGTGAGGATGGTCTGGAGGGCCTGAAAACGTTCGCTGGAGGGCACAGGCAGTGAGATCGCTGTAATCCAGAGAACTCATTCGCCATCCCCTGGCGATGACGCCATTGCTACCGAAGCCTGACTCGCCACCCCGTCGGCTGCTTCAGCCTGCTCCGATCTCACCGGTTGTCCAGTACTTCACCCGTTCTGGATGGTTGTTGATGTAGGCCTGCACCGCTTCTTCTGCATTGCCGCGATGGGCCTGCAGCAAGGTGGATGTGAGTTCCCGGTCGGGGATTCGGAAGCGTGTGAGGAAGTCGGCCACAGCAGGTGTGCTGCGGCTGAGGCCGGTGCGTCCCAGGGCGTGGATCCATTCGACGCCGCCGAAGGCCAGCAGCGGATCATCGAGGAAGCGCAGCTTGTAGCGGGCGAACATCCAATGGGGCATCCAGCTGGTCACCACCACCCAGCGCTGGTCACGGATCGCCTGATCGAGCACAGCGGTCATCGCTGCACTGCTGGAGGCCACAAGTTTCATCGTGGTGAGGTTGTAATCGCGCAGCGCCACCTCCGACAGCTGATTCAGGCCTGATCCGGGATCGATGCCCTGCACCTGATTGTTGAAGCGGGCGGCGATCTCGGGTTTGCCCAGGTCGCTGATGCTGCTCACGCTGGCTGCATCCACGTAATCGGGAACCACCCAACCCAGGCGTCCGGAATACATCGGTCCGAAATCCACAACCCGATCCCGCACCCGCACCCAGTAGTCGCGGTGGGTGAGCGGCAGCCAGGCCATCAACATCAGATCGAGATCACCCCGGGCCACGGAGGCGTACTGGATGCCGATGTCGGCCATCACCCGCTGCACGGGCTGGCCCAGCCGGGTTTCGATCAGCTCCTTGGCCATCAGGCTGATCACATCCGCATCGGCCCAGGGCGACCAACCCAGGCGCAGCGGCCGATCCGGCTGGTTGCCCCTCTCCCCCTCCGGCTCCGGGCGGCCGGCCGTCAGGCCATCGTTGCCCGTTGCCGGTCCGGGGCGCCCGCGGCCACTCAGCTGCACCATGCTGGCCATCGAGGCACCGGCCAGGCCAAGTCCCCCCAGCAGGGCGGCGCGTCGGCTCCACAGTCTGTTGTTGCTCATGCGCGTTTCCGTTGTGGGGAATTGGAGAGGCCCTGGGTGAGGCGATCGAGAATCACGGCCAGGATCACCACAGCGATGCCGCCTTCAAAACCAAGGCCCACATCCAGCTGCTGAATGCCGCGAAGTACAACATCACCCAAACCACCACCGCCGATCATCGAGGCGATCACCACCATCGAGAGGGCCAGCATGATCGTTTGATTCACACCGGTCATCACGGTGGGCAGGGCATTCGGCAGCTGCACCAACCAGAGCATCTGGCGTTCACTGCAGCCGAAGGAATGAGCCGCTTCAATCAGATCGCCAGGCACCTGCGTGATGCCCAGATGGGTGAGCCGCACCACAGGCGGCATCGCGAAGATCAAGGTGGCGATGATCGATGGCACAGCGCCGGTGCTGAACAGCATCACCGCTGGAATCAGATACACAAAAGCCGGCATCGTCTGCATCAGATCGAGGCCGGGTCGCACCAGGGTCCACACCATCGGCGAGCGCGCCGAAAGGATGCCCAGGGGTAATCCGATCACCAGGGCCAGCAGCGCTGCCGCCAGCACCAGAGCCAGCGTGGCGATCATCGGCTGCCACAGCCCAAGGGCGAGCACCAGATTGAGGCCCAGCAGGGCAAACAGGCTGAAGCCGCCGTTCACCCGTCGCCAGCCGATCAATGCCACCACCAGGGCGAACAGCCAGGCGGGCGGCCAGCTCAGCACCTGTTCGAACAGGGTGGCCAGCGCTTCCACCACCATCTGGATCAGGCTGAAGAACCCCTGGCCGTGCACCAGAAGCCACTCCACCACGGCATCAACGGCCAGGCCCAGAGGGCCCGCCTGATTCACAACAGCAAGCGGGATCAACATGGGCAGCCCTCCCCGAGGGAATGCAGAAGGCGTCGGGGACTGATCACCCCGATCAGGTGGTGGTGCTCATCGAGAACCGGGGTGGGAAAGGGGTTGCCTGCCACCCGATCGATGGCCTCGCGGATCAACGTTCCCGCCAGCAGGTGCGGCACCTCTGCCGCTGGGATCCAGGCTCCCTCCGCGGTGTTCAGGCCGCGGAATCGCCGCTGCTCATCCACCAGGTAGTTCAGCGTTTCGCTTTGCGGTGCGGCTTCGGCGATCAGTTCCACCGGCAGCACGGCGGCGGCGTCCACGTCCTGAAAGAACTGCCGCACCTGATCATTGGCAGGGTGTTGCAACAGCTCCTGGGCGGTGCCGCATTGCAGCAGCTGTCCGTCCTTCATCAGGGCGATGCGATCCCCAAGCCGGATCGCCTCATCGAGGTCGTGGGAGATGAACACGATCGTGCGGCGCTGTTCTGCCTGCAGCTCCAGCAGCAGGGTCTGCATGTCGGTGCGGATGAGGGGGTCGAGCGCCGAGAAGGCTTCATCCATCAGCAGGATCGGTGGATCGAGCGCCAGGGCTCTGGCCAGGCCCACCCGCTGCTGCATGCCACCGGAGAGCTGTTGGGGCCAGCGCTGGAGCTGATCGCCCAACCCCACGCGCTCAAGAGCCCGGCGGGCCCTGGCATCCCGCTCCCTGCGCGGGATCCCGGCCACCTCCAGTCCGAAGGCGGCGTTGTCGAGCACCGTGCGGTTGGGCAGCAGTGCGAACGACTGGAACACCATCGCCATCGAGGAGCGCCGCAGTTGTTGCAGCTCCCGCGCCGAAAGCTGCAGCAGGGATTTCTCCTGCACCAGCACAGCACCTGAGCTGGGGCGGATCAGTCCATTGATCATCCGCAGCAGTGTGGATTTACCGGAGCCGGAGAGCCCCATCACCACAAAGATTTCACCTGTGTGGATGGTGAGCGACACCTCCCGAACGGCTGTGGTGCCGCTGCTGAAGACTTTTGAGACAGCCTGGAGTGTGATCTCCGCACTCACCTGTGAGCCTCTCAACTGCCCGCAACCTAGCGATCAGACTGTTGGTGGCTACCCAAAGTTGTAGAGCTGCAACTTCACGATATCGATACATCCGGCTTGATCCTCTGCGCTCGTTTGGATGTGAGCGGCTCAGTAAATTGGCTTGCACCAATTGGTGGGGCTGTGGGGCTGACGTTCCGAGTTCTCGCTACTAGGTTCTGAACATGTGCTGATCGCCATGACATCCACTCACCCTTCTCAGCGTGATGTTCAGCGCTTCGGCGATGCGCCGGAGAGCGTGCGCGAGACCGATCACTATCAGCAGGAATATATCGAGCAATTTGCCGAGCGCTGGGATGCTCTGATCGATTGGGAAGCGCGTGCCAGGGCAGAAGGGGACTTTTTCATTCGCCTCCTCCACGAGCATGGCGCCAAGTCCGTGCTGGATGTGGCCACGGGAACGGGCTTTCATTCGGTTCGCTTGCTGCATGAGGGTTTTGATGTGGTGAGCGCTGATGGCAGCCCCAACATGCTGGCGCGCGCTTTCCGCAACGCCCGCGAGCGCAACCAGCTGCTGCGCACAGCCCAGGCGGATTGGCGTTTTCTCAACCGTGATATTCATGGAACCTTCGATGCGGTGATCTGCCTGGGTAACTCCTTCACCCATCTGTTCCGCGAGCGGGATCGGCGTAAGGCCCTGGCGGAGTATTACGCCGTGCTCAAGCACAATGGCCTACTCATCCTCGATCACCGCAACTACGACCGCCTGCTCGAGGGTGGCGCTGCCGTGCGCCAGGGTAAGGGCACGGTGTATTGCGGCGAAGATGTGCAGGTTTCACCGGACTGCGTTGATGAGGGCTTGGCGCGTTTTCGCTATGCCTTCAGCGATGGCAGCACCTATCACCTCAACATGTTCCCCTTGCGCTATGGCTATGTGCGCAGGCTGATGCGGGAGGTGGGCTTCCAGCGCATCACCACCTATGGCGATTACCAGCTCGGTAACGACGACCCCGACTTTTATGTGCACGTTGCAGAGAAAGAGTATCGCTTTGATGGCGATAGCACGGTGATCTGAGCCATGAATCGTTCTGTTCTGTCGGCAGCTGAGCAGACGGCTGCCAGCTACTACGACAGCGATGATGCGGATCGTTTCTATGCCGAGGTGTGGGGCGGTGAGGACATCCACATCGGCCTGTACGCAAGTTCACAGGAGCCGATCGCTGCAGCCAGTCGTCGCACGGTGGAGGCGCTCACGGCTCTGATCGGTGGCTTGGATTCCGCCAGCGTGGTGGTGGATCTGGGCTCGGGTTACGGCGGGGCGGCTCGTCATCTCGCTCAGACCAGCGGCTGTTCCGTGGAGGCGGTGAACATCTCCGCCGTGGAGAATGCCCGCCATCGCAGCCTCAATCAACAGTGTGGGTTGCAGTCGCGCATTCGCGTTCACGATGCCTCATTCGAGGCGGTTCCTCTGCCGGATGGCTGCGCGGATGTGGTGTGGAGCCAGGACGCGATCCTGCATGCGGGTGATCGCCAGCAGGTGATGCGTGAAGCAGCTCGCCTGCTTCGCCCGGGTGGAGCTTTGGTGTTCACCGATCCGATGGCGGCCGATGGCGTGGCCAACAGCGCGCTCACGGCCATCCTGGAGCGGATTCACCTGGCGGATCTGGGTTCACCGGAGCGCTACCGCCACTGGGGCGCTGCGGTGGGCCTGGAGCGCGAGGTCTGGGACGATCGCACCGCCATGCTCGTGCGCCACTACACGCGTGTTCGTGAGGAGTTGCTGCAACGGCAGGCGCAATTGGAGCAACGGGTGAGCGCCGACTATCTCCAGCGCATGGCCGCTGGTTTGCAGCATTGGATTGATGGGGGCCGCGAAGGCCGCCTCAGCTGGGGATTGATGCGTTTCCGCAAAGCCTCTGCGTGAGCTGATCCTCAGGACCGTTTCTGGCTGGCTGCGTAGAGCACCGCGCCGCCAGCCACCACCGTGAGGACGCCTGTGCTGATCAGGAAGCCGGTGAGCATCAGCAGGCCAAGCAGGGAGCCCAGCAGCGACATCTTCACCCGCAGGAGCTTCGACTTCATCAGAAGCATCAGCAGCAGGATCACCGTGGCCTTGAGGCCGGTGATCTTGGCTGCGCTGATCGGGCAGAACGGATTGAAGGGGAGCATGGCCTCAGCCGCGTCCCATCCACTCTGCCGAAGCCAGGCCGCCGCTGCGGCTGCAGATCCGTCAGGCTGGCGGGGTTGGCCTGATGAATCAGAGGAGCCGCCTGATGACGCGTGTGTTGTGCAGCTGTTTCGCTGCTCTGCTGCTCGTGCTGGCCAGTGCCGCGCCGGCCTGGGCGCAGTACGCGCTGCCGCCGTTGCCCTATCCGGCTGAGGCGTTGGAGCCGGCGATCGACGCCACCACGATGACCATCCATCACGACCGGCATCACGCTGCCTACGTGGCCAACCTCAACGGCCAGATCAAGGCCAACCCACAGCTCGCCAAGCTCAGCCTCGACGACCTGCAGGGTCAGATCTCACGTTTTCCGCTGGCCGTGCGCAACAACGGCGGCGGACACTGGAACCACACCCAGTTCTGGGCGGTGATGGCGCCAGCCGGCGAGGGCGGCGCTCCCTCCCCGGAGCTGCTGGCGGCGATCGAGGCCAGCTTTGGATCGCTGGAGACGATGCAGACCCGCTTCAGTCAGGCGGCAGCCGCTCGCTTCGGCTCAGGTTGGGCCTGGCTGATCCGCACGGAGGACGGTGGCCTGGCGGTCACCAGCACCGCCAACCAGGACAACCCGCTGATGGATCTGCCTGAGATCGAGCGGGGTACGCCGCTGCTCGGGCTCGACGTGTGGGAGCACGCCTACTACCTCAACTACCAGAACCGCCGGCCCGACTACATCACCGCCTGGTGGGATCTGGTGAACTGGAACGAAGTGAACCGCCGTTACGCGGCCGCAGCAGCATGACCGGCAATCTTCAGGCCATCGGCTTTCTGTTCACCTGGGTGCTGGGCTGGGGCATCGGCGGCTCGCTGATCGATGCCGGGTTGATCAACGCCGGGGTTTATTCGCTGGAAACCGGGCAGCTCGGCACTGCCACCACCTTCGTGCTCTGGACACTGCTCTGGGGCTGGGGCGGCGTTTGGCTGTATCGCTACTGGACGCAGGTCAAGCCTGACCGCCCGGAAAGCTGAAGCGCTCCACGGTGCGCTCGCCATGGGCGTTGCTCTCCACGATCGAGAGCCCCTTCACACCGCCATCGGCCTGGTACCAGCGATCGTTGCAGAGGGCGTTGAACACCTCCCGTGCCTGTTCGAGGCCGGTGAACTCCCCCACGTTGGCTGTGCCCCAGGCGTCGTGGCTGTAAACGATGAAGGGCATGGCGGAACCTGAAGCAGCTGGGATGACTATGTTCGGTGCAGCTCAGGCTCCGCTGGTGAAGACCTCTCCGCTCGCGCTGCTCACCGGCCTCCTGGCCGTGCCCCTGCTGGTGCCAGCAGCAGCCATGGCCCAGAAACGCATCCCGAAGCTGCCGGGTTACAACGAATGCCCCCTGGGCTACGTGAACGACCTCAAGCAGCACTGCAATTCCCCGATCTACTACCAGGTGCAGCCCACCAACGGAAAGCCCTGTCCATCCGGGTGGATGAACATCGGCGCCGGCTACTGCAAGAAGAAGACCCTCGGCATCTTCTGAGGCCAGCCTGGAGTTCAACGCGGCGCAGCAGCTCGATCCGATCAGGCTGCGTCGCGATCGGCAGGCTGAATCCTGAGCCGCTTCTGCAGCCGGTGCAATCGCGTTCGCAGCGTGTTCACCCCCTGGGCAGGCAGCCCCTGGGCTGAGGCGGTAGCAGCAGCCTGGAGCAGATCATCGGCGCTGGTGCGCTTCTGCTTGAGCAACTCGAGCAGGATGGAATCCAACTGTTGGCCCTGCTGCTGCGTGAGCCTGGTGCGTTGGCGCCGTTTGGTTTCAGGTTGGGCTCCACGCGTCGGCCGGGCTGGGGTCACCACCTTCACGCCCACCGGTTGGGCTGCAGCCACCGTTTGCGCAGCTCCAGGATCCAGGATCAGGGCTTCCAGCACTTCGCACACCCGCAGCTGTGCATCGGCCGCCAACAGGTCCAGGCGCTCCCTGGCGCCCTGGCAGATCTTGGTGGTGAGTTGGTAGCGCTCAAAGCGTGTGCCGTCGGCGGCCACATTGATCGGTGCCCAGGTTCCACGTGAGGTCTGCACCCTCAGGGTGTTGCCGGCGCGGTTGCGCCGCACGAACGCCTTCGGGCTGCCCGGTACAGGTTGTCCGGGTCTGAGTTCCATCACTTCGCGCACAACGTGGTTCTGCGCAATCGGCCGCACGATGCGCCCCTCCGCCACCGCATTGCCCAGGGGGCCTCGCAGCGCACCAAGCACGAGGCCCGTGAGGCCATCGCCCCAGCCCACCCTGGTGCGATCGCCGGGTTGCAGCCATCGCTGGTGTGACGGATCCAGGGCGCACGGCTCTGATCCTGCGTAGGCCACCACCACAGTGCCTTCGGCGTCCGGCCCATCCACAACCACGCCACCCACGCTGATGCCCTCCATGCCGGGGCTGAACAGCACGTGATCGCCCGGCTCGAGGCTCGGGATCGATTCGGGAATGAACTGGGCCAGGGCCTGCCGGCGCCTGTCCTGCGGATTCTCCAGTTCCACGTTGTTCCGCCGCTGACCCAGTTTACCCTGCACTTGCGGGGATGGGGACTTGAAATCAGGCTCGGGCGCTGGCTCAGCTGCGATCCAGGGACGACCAGATCCAGGCCGCGAAGCTCGCCAGGGCGGCTCCGAAGATCAGAAAGGCGATCAGCAGGTCAGTGCGCTCCATCGCCTGCCTCAGGGACTCCACTCCCAGTGCACCACAAAAGCCCGGGTGATGCAGGTGCGGTCGCGGGACCGTCCACCATCATGCGCTAGGGTGAAGCTGATTCATTGGTCACTCTTCAGCAGGTTTAGCGACTTACTTCAGGGCATTCCACGAATCGGCTACAACCAGTTCCAGCTTTCATGACAATTTACGTGGGTAACCTCTCCTTCGATGCCGAGGTGGAGGACCTTCAGCACCTGTTCGGTGAATACGGCACGGTGCGCAAGTGCAGCCTGCCGCTCGATCGCGACACCGGCCGCAAGCGTGGCTTTGCCTTTGTGGAGATGGCAGCCGAGAGCGACGAGCAGAAGGCCATCGATGATCTCCAGGACGTGGAGTGGATGGGTCGCATGATCCGGGTGAACAAGGCCGAACCCCGCCCCTCCGCGCCCCGCGGCGGCCGCTGGTGATCCAAAAGCTGAGCCTCCAAGGCTGAGCTTCAGTTGATGCCGCTCCTTCGGGAGCGGCTTTTTCATGCCTCGCCGCGTTTGATGCCCATCAGTTGGCCGGCATACTCCTCGCTGAAGGAGGCCTGAAGCTGCCAGGCCCGCAGCAGTGTTTTCGCCACCGATCGCAGCTGCTCAATGTCGTCGCAGCGGTCGATCGAGCGCTCATGCATGGCGATCGTGAACTGGCGCTTGAGAGGGAGCTGATCCAAGGCAGCCGGCGTGATGTAACAAGATATTAAGGTCTCCGGTTGCCGGCTGTGGTGCCAACAAAAAACCCCGGCCGAGGCCGGGGTTCAGGCTTCGGGCCCTTGGGCCCTTGGCCTTGCTTCACTCCTCTTCGCTGCCGCCCACAGGGATCAGTTTGATCTGTTTGCGACCGAGCTTGATCTCGAACTCATCGCCGGGCTTGAGATCGAGCATCGCGGTGTAGGCCTTGCCGATCAGCAGGTTGCCGTTGCCCTGCACCGTGGCCACATAGCTCAGTTTGCGGCCACCTTTGCCACGGCCAGCACCATCATTGCCGAGGCTGAGGCCTTTTGCTTCCAGCAGGGCCTCATAGAAGGCCGTGAAGTTCAGGCGCTCACCGCCGTCTTTCTTGGTGCTCACATAGCCGCAGCTGCGCACCAGATCAGATTTGGAGACGTCGCCAAGTTCCTTGACTTTGGCCAGCAGTTCAGAACCGGTGAGCATGGAGAGGAATGAATACTGCGAAAGAATAACGCTTCATCGGTTCCCGGGCTCCGCACCTCTATCTAGGCTTCAGTTGCGCCAGTTCCGCGGCCGCCATGTTTCTGATCGCCTGTGCCTCGATCCTTCCGGTGATGCTGATCGTGTACTACACGATTCAACGCACGGCGGGCCACCACAGCCGCCGTGAAACCCGCGGGATGATCAAGGAGCTGGTGGTGGAAGCGATGAACAAGCACGACCACGACTTCGACGACTGATCCAGGCCTGCTGGCATTCCAGTCCGGTCTGCTTGCCGTGAAGGGTTTCACCGTGCAGGTTGCAGGCAGATCGCCATGGCCTGGATGCGTTCCCCCTTTCGCGAACCACCGGAGCGCCGCTTGTGGCCACGCAGCAGGACCTGGGTTCGCGGATCTCTGCGCAACTGGCGCGGTGATCTGGCTGGAGGTGTGACCACGGCCGTGGTGGCTCTGCCTCTGGCCATGGCCTTCGGGGTCACCTCGGGAGCCGGGGCGATTGCCGGTCTCTGGGGTGCGATCGCTCTCGGTTTCGTGGCCGCACCCCTGGGCGGTACCCCCTCGCAGGTGTCGGGACCCACCGGCCCGATGACGGTGATCATGGCCAGCATCATTGCGGCGATGGTGAGCCGCTATGGCGCCGGTGCCGGCCTGGCCATGGCCTTCACGGTGGCGCTGGTGGCCGGAGCGCTGCAGGTGCTGTTCGGCCTGTTGCGCCTGGGCCAGTACATCGTGCAGATGCCCTATTCGGTGATCTCCGGCTTCATGTCCGGGATCGGGGTGATCGTGGTGCTGCTGCAATTGCCCGTGCTGCTGGGGCTGGATCTGGGCGGATCCATTCCCCGGATCCTCGCGGCTCTGCCAGCCGAGCTGCCCCGGATGAATGGCCTGGCGCTGCTGATCGGTGCCCTCACCTTCGCTGTGGTGCACTGGTATCCCCGGCGTCTGAACAGCTGGCTGCCGGCGCCGCTGCTGGCGCTGGTGCTGGTCACAGGGGTGAGCCTGTTGCTGCCGGAGGCGGCTCTGCCCCGGCTCGGCGCCATCCCCCAGGGGCTGCCCGCCTTGCGCTGGCCCCAGCTCAATCCCGCCGATCTGCGCCTGGTGGGCGGCTACGCCATCACCCTGGCGGTGCTCGGTTCGATCGATTCGCTGCTCACCTCGCTGGTGGCCGACAACATCACCCGCACCCAGCACCGCTCCGACCGGGAGCTGGTGGGGCAGGGCATCGGCAACATGGCCGCTGCCCTGGTGGGCGGATTGCCCGGTGCCGGCGCCACGATGCGCACGGTCACCAACGTGCAGGCCGGCGGGCGCACTCCGCTCTCGGGCATGGTTCATGCGCTGGTGCTGCTCGTGGTCACCCTCGGGGCCGGCCCGCTGGCCGCGTTGATTCCCCTGGCGGTGCTCGGCGGCATCCTGCTGCACGTGGGGTTGGAGATCATCGACTGGAACTTCCTTCGCCGCGCCCCCCGCATCTCCTGGAAGGCCACCGGGCTGATGTGGCTGGTGCTGCTGCTCACCGTCTTCTGGGATCTGGTCACCGCGGTGGTGATCGGCGTGTCGATCGCCAATGTGGTGACGATCAAGGATCAGGCCGATGCCCTGCGCCGCACCAGTCGCCGCATGGACGGTGGCGATGATCTCAGTGCCCTCAGCCCGCGGGAGCAGGCGCTGCTGCAGCAGGCCGGCGGCACTGTGGTGTTGCTCAGTCTTGAGGGGCCGCTCAGTTTCGGGGCCAGCCGCTATCTCACCCAGCTGCTCAATGACAGCGATGCTTATGCCTGTCTGGTGCTCGATCTGAGCGCCGTCAGCCATCTGGGGGTGACGGCCTCACTGGCGATCGATGCGCTCTGCCGTGACGCCTCGCGCCAGGGGCGGCGAGTGTTGATCGCTGCGCCGCAGAACGCTTATCGCGAGCGGCTGGCGCGCTTCGGGGTGAACCGTTTTGCCGGGGTGTGTTTCTGCTTCAGCCGTCTGGATGCGCTTGAGCGCGTTGGCTCTCCTTCCAGTACATGAGATCGTTGGCGCGGTGCAGTCCGGTCACCGTCTGGCAGCTGCCTTCCGGTGTGCACACGCGATATTGACCTCCCGCCAGCGCCTCGATCGTGGAGCCGCGTGGGGTGCGCACCATCATGCGCTTGTCGTCAGGATGGGCCATGGTCTCACCCTAAGACCTGTGAGGGCCACCAGGCTCAGGTGTGCGATCGCCCTGCCCACCGACAGGACGGCCAGGCCGATGCAGAGAGGGCAGTGGAGAAGGCTCATGGCAACCGGCCTTGGTGGCAACAGCCTTACCGCCCCGGCCGCTGATGGTGGCTTTCCTGCGGAAAGTTCACGTGCTGCCGCGCCGTCAGTGCGCCTCGGCGCGCTGGGCTTCATGGATCAATCGCTGCACGCGATCCAGCAGTGATTCATTGCTGAGGCGATTGTTCAGCCGCTCCACCAGCAGCGGAAACGCCAGGGGTCCCGGCCGGGCGATGCGCTCCACCCGCCAGGTGCAGGCGGCCATCCGCTCCAGGGCCGCCTGCAACCGGTTGCACTCCAGCTGCTCCTCCAGCACTTCGCGCCGGGCCTGCTCCAGCAGCAGGCTGCCCGGTTCGTGTTTCTGGAACACATCGAAGAGCAGCGCCGCACTGATCTGCAACTGGCCGCCGGTTTTGTTCTGGCCTGGCATCGCCTGGCTGATCAGGCCGCTCACCTGGGCGATGGCGCGGAAGCGGCGCCGGCAGAGCTCAGAGAAATTCAGCGCCTGCTCCAGGTCGCCGGCGAGGTTGCCGAGATCGAGCAGATCGTCGCCGTGGAGATCCAGCAGGTCTTCGAAGGGGTAGGTCTTCGGGGCGAGCAGCTCGAAGCCGTAGTCGTTCACCGACACGGTGATCGTTCCGGCGCGCTGCCGCGCCAGCCGCCAGGCCCAGAGGAAGCCGATGCCTTCATGCACGAAGCGTCCCTCGAACGGGTACACAAACAGGTGGCTGCCCTCGCGGCTGCGGCAGAGCTCCACCAGCAGCTGATCGCTGCGGGGCAGGCCGGAGAGGTTGGCCTGCCGCTGCAGCAGCGGCTCCAGGGCCTGAAGTTCCGGAGTGTCCAGCCGCGCTTCGCCATCGAGGGCGCGGGCGCAGCGGTCCACCTCCTGGCGCAGATGCCGGCTGAGCAGATCGGAGAGCGCCATCTGGCCGCCGGCCCAGGCCGGCACCGTGGAGCTTTTCTTGCTGGTGGCCTTCACCTGGGCCGTCATCTCCCGCAGCCGCACGAACTCCAGCTGCCGGCCGGCGAAGAAGAACACATCCCCCGGTTTGAGCCGGCCGATGAAGGCCTCCTCCACATGGCCGATCACAGCGCCGCGCACGAAGCGCACCGTCACGGAACGGTTGGCCGTGATCGTGCCGATGTTGAAGCGATGCAGGCGGGCGATGGTCTTGTCGACCACGCGGTAGCGATCGCCATCGCGCACGAGCTTGCGGTAGCGCGGATAGGCCCCCAGGCACTGGCCGCCGTGCTCGAGAAAGTTGAGGCACCATTGCCACTGGGCGTCGCTGAGATCCCGGAAGCTCCAGCAACGCCGCACCGTGGTGAGCTCCTGCTCCGGGTTGAAGCCCGGTCCGCAGGCGAGGGTGGTGAGGTGCTGCAGCAGCACATCCAGGGGCAGCTGCGGCGGGCGGCGGTGCTCCACCAGGCCGTTGTCCAGCCCGCGCCGCATGGCGCTCACCTCCAGCAGCTCCAGCGCGTTGGTGGGCATGAACAGCACCTGCGAGGTGCCGCCGGGGCAGTGGGCGCTGCGGCCGGCCCGCTGCAGCAGCCGCGCCAGGTTCTTGGCGCTGCCGATCTGCACCACCCGCTCCACCGGTTGGAAGTCCACCCCCAGATCGAGGGAGCTGGTGCACACCACCCAGCGCAGCTCGCCACTCTTCACCCGCGCTTCGATCGCCTCCCGCTCGCCGCGGTCGATGGCGCTGTGGTGCAGGGCGAGGGCGTCCTCCATCTCCGGGCAGGCGAAACGCAGGCACTGGTGCCAGCGTTCGGCCTGGTTGCGGGTGTTGGTGAACAGCAGCGTGCTCACCCCTGGCTCCAGCCCGGCCACCAGCTCCTCGTACATGCGCAGCCCCAGGTGGCCGCCCCAGGGGAAGCCATCGATGCTCTCCGGCAGCAGGCTGCGGATCGCCGTGGTGCGCTGGATGTCGGCGGTGATGAGCCGCGGTGGCGCCGGCGTTGCGCTGGGGGCGGGCAGCCCCACGGCGGCGCGGGCGGCCTCCTCCAGGTTGCCGATGGTGGCGCTGATCGCCCAGGTGCGCAGCTGCGGACGGTGCTCGCGCAGCCAGCTGAGGCAAAGCTCGCTCTGGCTGCCGCGCTTGCTGCCCATCAGCTCGTGCCATTCATCCAGCACCACCGCCTGCAGCTGGGCGAACAGCTCCGGCGCCTTGGCGTTCGCCAGCAGAACGCTCAGCGATTCCGGCGTGGTGATCAGGATGTCGGGCGGGGTGCGCAGTTGCTTGCTGCGCTCGTGGGTGGTGGTGTCGCCGTTGCGGATCGCCACCCGCAGCGGCCAGCCCATCGCCGCGATCGGTTGCTCGATCGCCAGGGCCAGATCGCGGCTGAGGGCCCGCAGCGGCGTGAGCACCAGCAGGCGCAGGCCGCGGGTGGGTGTGGCCGTGCGGCGGGATCTGCCGGGGCTGCGGCGCGGTGTCCCGCCTTCGTCGGGATGCCCTCCGCAATGCTCTCCTGAATTCTGTACAGTCTGTACAGAATTGGCGACAGCGCTGGGGGTGTCG
>CAJXSQ010000045.1 GCA_913061215.1 uncultured Synechococcus sp.
CTCACCTCGGCTTCAACCGTGTCCACCGCCTTGCGGAACTCCTGCTCGAACTCGCGCGAAGCCGATTGGAACCCCTTGAGCGTGCGGCCCAGGGTTTTTCCCAGCTCAGGCAGACGCTTCGGGCCGAACACCAGCAGGCCGATCGCAGCGATGACAGCCAGCTCCGGCAGTCCGACCCCGAAGACGTTCATCCGCTTCAGCCGATGCCGTTCCAGTTGACGGTGATGCCGTCGAGCAGCAGCGACTTGTTGTACAGCTGCAGGATCACCAGCAGGAACACCAGGAACAGGGCCATGAACACGCCCATCACCGGGGTGGTTCCCCAGCCCGGCACCACCTTGCCGTACTCGGAGTTGAGGGGGCGGAGCAGGTCTCCCAGGCGGGTGCGTTGAGCCATGGCGGGGCTGAGCTCTCAGACAGGAGGGAAGGTCTCGTTACTGTAAGGGCCACGGCTGCCGCCGCGGCCGGCCCTGTCGAGAGTTGTGATGGAAACCTCCTCCCCAGCCATGTCTGTGGCACTGGCTGTGCTGGCCGTGCTGCTGGGCCTCACCGGCTTCGGGATCTACACGGCCTTCGGGCCGCCGTCGAAGGGCCTGGCCGACCCCTTCGACGATCACGACGACTGATCAGCAGCCTGGGCGGCGCGCACAATCCAGCTCCCCAGCTGCCACGGGCCGAGACCATCCGGATCACAGCCATCGGATGACTCGCGCGCGGCCAGCCAACCTGGCGGGCAGTGCAGGCGCTGGCGCAGCGGACTGAGGTTCTGCAGCGTGAGGCGCGCCCCAGCACCGGAGGACAACGGCTCCAGCCGCACCAGCTGCAGGGCATCGGAACCCCAGCGGTGACCCTGGAGCTGGCCGAAGCCAGGCCCATCGGGCTGCTGGTGAGCCGCGGGCCTGATCCAGAGCGGCTCTCGGAACTGCTGGGCCTGGCGCGGCACCGCCTGCTGCCGCCAGCCCTGCGCACAGGGCATCAGCGCCAGCCGCAGCCGCTGCATCCCCTCATCGGCGGAAGGGTCCGGCCAGGTGGGCGCCCGCAGCAGCGACACCCCCAGCCGCTCCGGCGTGGCCGAAACCCCCTGGGGGCCATCCAGCAGCAGGGCCAGCCCACCGGCGGCGCTGGTCTGCGCTGCCATCCAGCTGATCGCCGGCACTTCCCAGCGCGCCTGCTCCCGGGCCGTGAGGGCTTCTGCGGGGCGCTCCAGCACGCCAGCCGAGGTATCGGCTGCATAGCGGCAGGCCGGCTCAGCCAGCGGCAGCTCCAGCCGCAGCAGCTCATGGCGCTGGCGCCAGTCGACCCGCAGCGTCAGCTCCAGCCAGGGGCTCGCCGCCCGCAATTGCACATCCAGCCTCAGAGCGCTGCGGCCGCACACACCCCGCCACACCAGGCGCGTGCACAGGGGACCCTGCTCAGCCAGCTCCGGCTCCGCCTGCCAGTGCAGCGGCAGGGAGTGGTCGCGGTAATCGGCCGCGATGTCCCAGGCATCCCAGAACTCCCCGTGATCGCCCCAGCGGCAGAAGGCCAATGGGCCGCTGAGCTGCGGCCGCCCATCGGCACCCCAGAGCTGGTGCACGCCGGCCGCGCCCAGCTCAGCGCCCACCAGCCCATTGGTGAGCAGCCAGCCCCGCTCCCTGCGTTCCAGCCGCACCGGCTGCTGCACCGGCAACGCTGCCACGGCCGGCGTGGCGGGCTCTGAGCCGCGGCTGAGCGGCACGGCAGCCAAGCCGGCAGGCAACGGCAGCTGCACCCAGGTGCCACCCCCGGGTGCCGGCTGCTGGCTGAGCGGCTGGGCGGCATCGGCCAGCCGCCAGGCACCCCGCGGCAGGCGCACGGTGCGGGGCCCGGCCTCCTGAAACTGCAGTTGCAGCAACCACCAGCCGCCTCGGCGGGGGAGCAGACGCTGCAGGGCCCGGTCGCGCGCAGCCACGGCCTGGCGGCGGGCGCGGCGCCACTGGGGCTCCGCCTGCTCGAACACCTCCGGGATCGACGTGCCGGGAAGGATGTCGTGAAACTGCTGAAACAGCAGCGGGCGCCAATCGGCCGCGGGCTGCTCACCGGCCTCGGGCCGGAGCAGCCGCAGCAGCGCCTGGGCCAGATCCGCCTCACGCAGCAGGCGCTCGAGGCTGCGGTTGTGGCGCTTCTGATCGGGCCGGCTGGTGGCACAGCCGCGATGCAGTTCGAGGTAGAGCTCATCGCGCCACACCGGCAGCTGCGGCCGCAGCGGCTCGAGCTCGGCCAGGTACTGGCGCAGGGTTCCGTGGCGTTGCGGCGTGGCCAGCGGCTGCTGCCGCCAGAGCTCCAGCTGCTCGAGCATCTCGGCGGTGGGGCCGCCGCCGTGGTCACCCACCCCCGGCAGCCAGAGGGCCGGCTCCACCCCGCTGGCTGCCTGCCAGGCCCGGCAGTACCCATCGATCGCCAGGGGATCGGCATCGGTGCCGATCGGAGCGGTGGCCAGGGCCAGCACCTCGGCGCCGCAGCGGCTGCGCCAGCGGAACAAGCGATGCGGGAAGGGATTGCTGGCGTTCCAGGCCAGCTTGTGGGTGCAGAACCAGCTCACCCCCGTGGCTGCCGCCACGGCCGGCAACCCGGCGCTGAAACCGAAGCTGTCGGGCAGCCAGCAGAGGTTGTGGCGCCATTCGGGGAAGCGGCTGCGGCTGTAGGCCTGCCCCAGTGCGAACTGCTGCAGCAGCGAGGCGGTGCCGATCAGCACGCAGTCGCTCTCCACCCAGGGGCCGTTGATCGGCTCGAAGCGCCCGGCCTGCATCGCGGCGCGCAGCCGGGCGAACAGCGCCGGCCGGTGCTGCTCGATCCAGGCGTAGAGGGCTGGGGTGGAGTGGGCGAAGTGCAGCTCGGGATGACGCTCCATCAGCGCCAGCACCGAGGTGAAGGTGCGCAGGGCCGCCTGCCAGGTGTCGGCCACCGGCCACAGCCAGGCCAGATCGAGGTGAGCATGGCCGAGCACATGCACCGGGCCGGGCGGCCGCAGGTTCCGCTGCTGCTCCAGCCAGGGCTGCAGCGCCGCAGCGCTCTGCGCATCGGCGGGATCCAGCTCCGCCAGGCGCTTCTGCAGCTGGGCCACGCCATCGGAATCCAGCCGCTGCGCGGCCAGGGCCAGCTGCTGCGGCCGCAGCACACCCGCCGGATCGGCCGGATCCAGGGGCTCCTGCTCCACGGCGCTGGTGATCAGGGCGCCGTCGTCATGGAGGGGAGAGCGCAGGCGCAGCTGCAGCTGCAGCGGGTGCCCCTGCCACCAGGTGTCCGGCAGTGGCCAACGGCAGGCGGTGTCGAACAGATCACCCTCGTGCACCCGCAGGCCATCCACCCACAGCTCCACCGCATCCGCCCACCAGCGCAGCACCAGCCGGGCGCGGCGATCCCCCTGCTGCAGGGCCTGCCAAGCGGGCGGGCAGCGCAGCGTGAGCAGCAGCCGCTGCCAGCGCCCACCCCGGGGCCAGATCAGCAGCCCGCGGGCGTGCCAGTCCGGGCGACAACGGGCGCCCCAGGGGTCTTCGAGCGCCAATGCTCCAGGCCCCGACGGCCGATCAAACCGCCA
Source organism: uncultured Synechococcus sp. (assembly GCA_913061215.1). Lineage (GTDB taxonomy): Bacteria > Cyanobacteriota > Cyanobacteriia > PCC-6307 > Cyanobiaceae > Vulcanococcus. The sequence continues at coordinate 3,557 of CAJXSQ010000045.1, forward strand.
GAGAGGCCGCAGATCCAGCCGCGATTGCCCCTGAAACGTTTCAATCCAGGAGCGAACGGCGCTGTCTGGGCCCTCCGGCATCGGTCAACGCGATCACGACCCATAGGATGATGCCGCTGCCGCAGGGTCACTCAGGGCCCATCTGGCGCCCGTCACTCCCTGTCACCGCCGGACAGAACCAATGCTCGCCCTCAAGATCTCGGTTTACTCCGTCGTCTTCTTCTTCATCGGGATCTTCGTGTTCGGCTTCCTGGCCAGCGATCCCAGCCGTACCCCCAGCCGCAAGGACCTGGAGGAGTGATGGATCCGTCACGCCCCGCCCCGCTGAGCCGGGGCAGGCGTGTCAGGATCGCGCTCTTCTAATTCCCTTCGGTGCTGTTCCAGCAACGCATCAGCGCATTGCTTGCGGTGCTGGGATCGGCATCGGTTGCGGTGGTGAGTGGCGCCCAGGCGGCGGAGCTTCCTCCCAACGGAGCACCGCAGCCCAGCACACAGGAAGCCGCAAACCCGCCCACGTCTGCAGCACCGCAGGCTTCATTGATCGAAGCCACGCCGTCGCAGCGCCCGCCGATCGAGATCGAGCTCACGGCCGACAGCCAGGGCTTCGATCTGCTCGCCAACCGCTTCGTTGCCGTGGGCAACGCCAAGGCGCTGCTGGCCGGAGGGCGCCTGCTGGCGGATCGCATCGAATACGAAAGCGCCACGCGCACGATCTATGCCAGCGGCCGTGTGCGCTTCCAGCGCGGCAGCCAGTATCTGCAGGCCAGCAAGCTGCGCTACAGCCTGCTGGAAAACAGTGGCGAGATCGATGAGGTGTATGGCGTTCTCGACCTCGACAGCGCCGCCCTTGATCTCAACCCGAGCGAAACGCCCTCGCAGGCGCTGCTGCCCCTGAGCTACTGGCAGGCCGCAGCGCCGCCATTCAACGGGGAGATCAGCTTCAACGCCGAGCCGCTGCCCGCGCCGGAGGCCGCCGTGGCCAGCGCACTCAGCAGCGCACCCCTGGCCGGTAGCGACAGCGCCATCCCGGTGCCGGGCGGTGAGCCGGAGGCGATCCCAGCGGACGACTGGCGCATGCCGCCGGTGGCCCTCTCGCCGATGGCGCAGACGATGGCCTGCCCGCCAGCGCTGCCACCGCTGCCGGACTGGCGCCCCTACCCCTGGGCCGCCACGCTCTGGGGCGGCCAGATGATCGACGCCAACTTCGGCGACACCTTCCTGTTCAACGGCCGCATGCGGCCGGAATATCTCTGGGGGGTGGGCCTGAACAAACGGCTGCTGCGCGCCGGCCCGCTCGCCCTGGAGTTCGACTCCAACGCCCTGGTGCACCACGCCGCCGAGCAGCAGGGCGGCCCTTACAACCAGAAGGTGGCCAACGCCAACACCCCGGCGCAGACCTTCGGCGAATTCACCTGGAGCTTCGGCGTGCGGGCCTGGGTGCAGCCCTGGCTGAGCCTGGCCTTCTTCGAGGGCGTCAGCCTCAACACCAACGTCAGCAACTACGAGAAAACCTTCCGGGAGGACTACACCACCTTCCTCAACTACCTGGGCTTCGAGGTGGAGGCCCTGATCAAACCGGAATGGTCGATCGTGGGGCGCATCCACCACCGTTCCGGCGCCTATGGCACCTACAGCGGCGTGAGCGAGGGCAGCAATGCCTATCTGGTGGGCATGCGCTATCGCTTCGGCAGCAGCGCGCCGGCGCGCTTCAGCGTGCCGATGGATCCGCCCGATGGCTGCCCGGGCGGGGGCCAGCCGCAACCGAAACCGCTGAGTGAACAGCTCAACCAGGTGGCCCTCGGCCCGGCCGATCAGGCCACCGGCGCGCCACCGGCCGCAGCGCCCGCGCCGAGCGCTGCCGAGGGCCGGAGCCCGGGGCAGCAGGAAGCCCTGCGGCGCGAGGCGATCGCGGCCGTGGTGGATCAGCGGGTGGAGAACCTGCAGTTCCAGCAGAGCCTCAAGGCCCAGCGGCAGGCCGGCAGCGGCAGCAGCGCCAACACGCTCACCGGCCGTGAGGTGACCTACGGCGACGTGCGGCCCTGGCAGCTGCAGCCGCTCACCACCAAGGAGAACCGCAAGTTCGTGAGCGGCATGATCAGCCGCTGGCGGATGCAGGCCAATCAGCTCACGGTGACCCCCCAGGGCTGGCAGGCCGATCGCGTGGCCTTCACCAACGACCCCTACACACCGGCCCAGTCGTGGGTGGATGCCAGCGGTGTGGTGGCGTATCAGGAGCCCAATGGCGATCTGGTGATCCAGGCCAAGCGCAACCAGCTGATCCTGGAAGACCGGCTGCCGATCCCGCTGCAGCGCAACCAGCGCTTCGAGAAGGATCGCGAGGTGGAGAACCGCTGGGTGCTGGCGGTGGATTCAGAAGACCGCGACGGCCTCTACATCGGCTACGACCTCAAGCCCATCGCGGTGGGCAAACAAGGCAACCTCCGGCTGCAGCCCCAGTTCATGGTGCGCCGCGCCCTCGATGGCGTCACCAGCAGCTACGTGCTGCCGGGCAAGCCCATCGGCAGCTCACCCAAGAGCCAACCCGCCCGCATCGGCGACCTGTTCGGCCTGCTCGCCCGCTACGACAGCCGCCTGCTGGGCTTCAACGTGGATGTGGTGGGCGATTTCTCCACCTTCGATCCCAGCAATTTCGCCAACGGCACCCGCAGCTGGGGCGACATCAGCCGCTCGTTCCGGCTGCCGGTGATCGGCAGAACCACCGCCCGCGGCTTCGCCGCCTACCGCTACCGGGTGTGGAACGGCTCCCTGGGCGAGCAGGACGTTTACTCCGCCGTGGGGGTGTCGCTGGAGCAGAACATCGACCTGCCCAATCTGGGCAGCATCAGCAACCGCATGTTCTGGCGGGCGGGCATCGGCAATTTCCAGGGCACGGAATTCACCAGCGTGAACCTCACCGATCTCTGGCGCGGCAGCGTGTATGGCTCGATCAACAGCCGCCTGCCGCTGTGGACCGGCAAGCCGCTCAATCCCGGCACAGAGCTGGCCACCCGCTACAGCCCCACCCCGGTGGTTCCCGGCCTGGCGCTCAACACCAACCTGAACATGAACCTGGCCTATTACGGCAATGGCACCAGCCAGCAGGCGTTCAGCATCAGCGGCGGGCCCACGCTCACCCTGGGCCATCTGCAGAAGAATTTTCTGGATTACACCCAGCTCACCGTGGCCGGCGGCGGCACGCTGCGCCAGGGCGTGAGCCCCTTCAGCTTCGATCGCATCGTGGATCTGAGCACCCTGGGCATCGGCCTCACCCAGCAACTGGTGGGGCCGTTGATGTTCAGCGGCGGCATCGGCCTGAACGTGGATGCCAGCTCCGAGTTCTACGGCGATGTGGTGGATTCCTACGTGGAACTGCGCTGGCAGCGGCGTGCCTACGAACTGGCGGTGTACTACAGCCCCTATCAGGGCATCGGCGGCATCCGTGTGAAGCTCAACGACTTCAACTTCCGCGGCACCGGCCTGCCCTTCGTGCCCTACAGCCCGCCCGGCATGGCCCAGGACGCCGCCATTCAGCGCCGCCGCTTCTGAGGCTGAGGCGACAGCGGCGGCAGCGGATCAGGCCCGGGCTCCTCACCGCCGATCATCAGATCGCTGCCGCTGAAATCAGCCCCCACCAGCACGGCCCCCTGGATCCGAACACCCGGCGTGAGGGCCTGAATCAGCACCGCATCGCTGAGATCCGCCAGGCGCAGATCGGCATCGCTGAGATCGGCATTGCTCAGCCAGCTGCCCTGCAGCCGGGCGCCGCGCAGGTTGGCACCGCTCAAATCCGCGCCTTCCAGGTTGCTGCCGCGCAGATCGGCGCCCTCCAGATCCGCCTCGCGCAGATCGATGCCGTTGAGCATCAGGCCACGCAGATCGGCACCGCGCAGATCACAGCCGCGGCAGGCCTGCCAGGGCGGAGCGGCCAGCGCCGCCGCCGAGGGGTGAGGCTGCACGGGAATCGGCTGCGCAGCGAGGGCCGCCGCCGGTGCCAGCAGAAACAGCGCGGCGCAGGCCGACTGCACGGGAGTGTGGAAAGCCATCAGCCGCAAACCGCTCTATCTCCTTGATAGACAGTTGAGCGAGTGGCCGCCACAGGTTGTTGCGGCGGCCCTCGGCGGCAGGGCTCAGGCGGCTGCGAAACCGCTCAGGTAGGGCAGGCGAGCCGCCGTTGCCGCGAGCGCTGTGCTGTTGGCCAGCAGCTGGCCGGTGGCATCCCACTGACCGGTGCTCAGCATCTGCCGCGGCCCCTCAGCCAGCGTGAGCCCCCAGCTGTGGGCGCCGCTGGTCAGCTGCGCCGCCGCCACATCCAGCTGGAACGCCGCCGCCGGATCGGCCTCGGCCGCCTCCTGGATCGCCAGCATTGTGGTGTGATCGGCCGTGAGGCAGGGGATGCCCAGGGCCAGGCAGTTGCCATAGAAGATCTCGGCGAAGCTCTCGCCCACCACAGCGCGGATGCCCCAGCGCATCAGCGCCTGGGGGGCGTGCTCGCGGCTGGAGCCGCAGCCGAAGTTGCGGTTCACCAGCAGGATCGAGGCCTCCCGGTGCTCGGGGCGATCAAACGGGTGCGGCCCCTCGGAGCTGCCGGCCAGCTCGGCGCGGTCGTCGGCGAAGGCGGCAGGCCCGAGCGCATCGAAGGTGACGCACTTGAGGAAACGGGCCGGGATGATCCGGTCGGTGTCGATGTCGTCGCCGCGCACCACCACGGTGGTGCCGCTGACGCTGCGGATCGGGCCGGAGGGAAAGGGTGTGGCGGTGGTCATCGGATCAGGCGTTGAGCAGGGTGCGCACGTCGCTGACGCGACCGTGGATGGCGGCGGCGGCCACCATGGCCGGGCTCATCAACAGGGTGCGGCCGCTGGCGGAACCCTGGCGGCCCTTGAAGTTGCGGTTGCTGGAGCTGGCGCTGATCTGGCGGCCCTCCAGGCGATCGGGGTTCATCGCCAGGCACATCGAGCAGCCGGGTTCGCGCCACTCAAAGCCGGCTTCCACGAACAGCTTGTCGAGGCCTGCGGCTTCCGCCGCTGCCGCCACCTGCTCGCTGCCGGGCACCACAAAGGCCTTGATGCCAGGCGCCACCTTGCGGCCCTTCGCCACAGCCGCGGCCGCCTGCAGATCGCTCAGGCGCCCGTTGGTGCAGCTGCCGATGAAGCACACATCCACCGGCGTGCCGGCGATCGGCGCGCCGGGCTGCAGATCCATATAGCGATAGGCCTCCTCGGCCAGGGGACGCTCGTCGGGCTCGGTCTGCTCCAGGGTGGGCACGGTTTCATCCACGCCGATGCCCTGGCCTGGGGTGATACCCCAGGTGATCGTGGGCGCGATGGCGGCCGCATCGAAGCGCACCTCGTCGTCGAACACGGCATCAGCGCCGCTGGCCAGGCTGCTCCACCAGGCCACCGCCTGATCCCAGGCCGCACCGCTGGGGGCAAAGGGCCGGCCCTTGAGGTAATCGAAGGTGACCTGATCCGGGTTCACGTAGCCGCAGCGAGCACCGCCCTCGATCGCCATGTTGCAGAGGGTCATGCGCTCCTCCATCGAGAGCGCGTCGATGGCCGGGCCGGCGAATTCATAGGCGTAACCCACGCCACCCTTCACGCCGAGGGTGCGGATCACGTGCAGCACCAGATCCTTGGCGTACACACCGTTCTGCAGCTGGCCGTCCACCCAGATGCGCCGCACCTTGAGCTTGCCCATCGCCAGGCTCTGGCTGGCGAGCACATCGCGCACCTGGCTGGTGCCGATGCCGAAGGCGATCGCTCCGAAGGCGCCGTGGGTGGAGGTGTGGGAATCGCCGCAGGCCACGGTCATCCCCGGCTGGGTGAGGCCCAGTTCCGGGGCGATCACATGCACGATCCCCTGGCGGCCGCTGCCGATGCCATGCAGGGTGATGCCGTGCTCGGCGCAGTTGGCCTCGAGCGTGGCGAGCATCTCCTCGGCCAGCGGATCGGCGAAGGGGCGGGCCTGGCTGGTGGTGGGCACGATGTGATCCACCGTGGCCACGGTGCGCTCGGGATGGCGCACGCTCAGGCCCAGATCCCGCAGGGCGGCGAAGGCCTGGGGGCTGGTCACCTCATGGATCAGGTGCAGGCCGATGAACAGCTGGGTGGCGCCGCCGGGCAGCTGGGCCACCTGATGCAGATCCCAGACCTTGTCGTAAAGGGTGCCGGAGCTCACGGCGCGTCCACCAATGCAGCCAGCCAGCCTAGGGCTGAGACCGGTGTGGCCTCGTGTGTCAGTCGCCCAGGCGCCAGGAGCGCCAGCGGCGTTGCACCACCAGCAGCCGTGCCAGCAGCATGGCCAGCCAGGCCACAGGCATCGCCACCATCACGGCCACGGCCCCCGGCAGAACGCGATCCAGCAGCGCCCAGAGCACGAGCAGCAGCAGGCTGCCCAGGAGCGCGATCTCCTCGTAGGGCTCCCCCTGAAAGGTGCGCGGTTCGCGGCCGGTGGCGATATCCATCAGGGTGCCGCCACCCGTGCAGCTCACGGCAGCGGAGAAGGGCAGCCAGTACCAGGGCAGATCCGCCAGCAGGGCCACACGGGTGCCGATCACCGCGAAGCTGGCGAGCCCGATGCCATCCGCCACCAGCAGCAGCCGCGCCAGCCAGCCGGCCTGCAGCGCTCCGGGCCCGAGCCTGCGGGTCACGAGCGCGCCGATCGCCACCACGGCCAGGATCACCAGCAGATAGGTGGGATCACGAAACAGCAGCAGGGGAAAACGATCCGCGCCGATCAGCAGATCGCGGATCACACCACCACCCACCGCCGGCAGCAGCGTGAGCACGAAGGCTCCCCAGAGGTCGTAGCGGCGTTGCACAGCCGTGGAGAAGCCATACACCGCGAAGGCGATGGTGCCGATCAGATCCCAGTGGCGATAGCGCTGGGATTCAGCCAGCAGGCGCAGGTGCTCACGACCCTCAGGGCTGAGCAGCTCGGGCTGAACCACAAGCAACCCCAGGAGCAGGGCCAGAGCGACCAACAGCGCTGCCGCCCGCAGACGGGACCCGATCAGGGGTGACACAGCAACTGCAGCCGCAGGCGGTTGAGCGCCTCGCCGGCACTGAGGGTCTGAATCCAGCTGCGGCCGCGGCTGGCGCCGAAGCGCACCCCTTCACTGCTGCAACCCGCAGGACCAGCCACGGCGATGTGCACCAGCCCCACAGGCTTCTGCTCGGTGCCACCGCCGGGGCCGGCCACACCACTGATCGCCAGGGCCCAGTCGGCACCGGTGGCGCGCCGGGCACCCTCCGCCATCGCCTGAGCCACCGGATCGCTCACGGCACCGTGGCGCTCGAGCAGGGCCGCCGGCACACCGAGCAGCGCCTGCTTCACGCTGTTGGCATAGGCGATCACCCCGCCCAGAAACACATCAGAGGCCCCAGGCACCGCGGCCAGGCCAGCACCCAGGCCACCGCCGGTGCAGCTTTCGGCCACCGCCAGGGTGTGGCCGCGCCGGCGCAGCTGCTCCAACACCACCGACGCCAGGCTGTCGTCGTCGGCACCGAAGCAGAGCTCGCCAGTGCGGGCGCGGATCTCCGCCTCCACAGGCTGAAGCAGCTGCTCCGCCGCAGCCGCGGTGGCAGCCCGGGCCGTGATCCGCAGCTTCACCTCGCCGGAGCCGGCGTAGGGGGCCACCGTGGGGTTGGCGGCCTCGAGCAGGTCGGCCATCCGCTCGGCCAGATCGGATTCAGCCACGCCCCAGAAGCGCAGCATGCGGCTGGCGAACACCCCTTCCGCCAGGCCGGCGGCCTGCAGCCAGGGGGCGGCGGTGGCCTGCCACATCGCCCGCATCTCGCTGGGCACCCCTGGGAAGGTGAGGATCGTGAACCCCGGCCGCGGGCTCCAGATCATGCCGGGGGCCGTGCCGGTGGGGTTGGGCAGCAGCGCGGCACCCTGCGGCAGAAAGGCCTGGCGGCGGTTGCTGGCGGCGCAGGGCCGACCGCGGGCCGCGAGCCGGGCCTGGATCTCCGCCCACACCTGGGGGTGCTCCACCAGCGGGGTGTCGAAGGCAGCCGCAATCGCCTCGGTGGTGAGGTCGTCCGGGGTGGGACCAAGGCCGCCGGTGGTGATCAGCACGCGGCAGCGCTCGGCGGCGGCCCGCAGCTCGGTGATCAGCCGTTCGCGGTTGTCGCCCACCACGGCCTGGCGGTGATGGGCGATGCCCAGGGCCGCCAGCTGTTCAGCGATCCAGCGGGCATTGCCGTTGGTGATGTTGCCGAGCAGCAGCTCGGTGCCGATGCAGAGGATCTCAGCCGTCATCACCCGCCAGTTGTTCACGGTTGAGGCTGCGCCGGGCCGCGATCACCGTGGCAATGAGCACGGCTGTGGCCAGGGCCAACCAGAGGAAGCGCATCTCCGCATTGGCCAGCACCAGCGCCAGGGCCGCCAGCCACTGGGTGAAGGCATAGATCAGCACCACGGTGCGGCGATGGCTGAAGCCGGCCCGCAGCAGGCGATGGTGCAGGTGGCGCCGATCGGGATAGAAGGGTGAATGGCCCTGGCTGAGCCGGCCCATGATCACGGCCGACATATCCGCCAGCGGCAGCGACAGGATCAACAGCGGCAGCAGCAGGCTGACGCTGGTGAGCCCTTTGGCCGGCCCCACGATGCTGATCGCCGCCAGGGCGAAGCCGAGGAAGTAGGAGCCGCCATCGCCCATGAAGATGCGGGCGGGGTTGAAGTTGTGGCGCAGGAAGCCGAGGCAGCTGCCCGCCAGGGCGGCGGCCAGCAGGCCCGGTGCGGGCTGATTGAGGCTGTAGCTCACCGAGAGCAGGCCCACGGCGGCGATGCCGCTCACCCCGGCCGCCAACCCATCGAGGCCATCGAGCCAGTTGATCGCATTGGTGATGCCCACCAACCAGATCACCGTGGCCAGCAGGCTGAGGGAATCGGGCAGAGCGATCACGCCCGTGGGCATGCCAAACAGATGGAGGGGCAGATCGATGGCACCGATCTGCACCCCCTGGCTCCAGACGGCCATCGCCACCAGAACCTGCCCCGCCAGGCGGGGCAGCGGGGGCAGGGCGAAGAGGTCATCGGCCAGGCCGATCACGAAGAAGCAGAGGGCACCGGCGATGCAGGTCCAGATCTGCAGATCGCGCTGGGGAGGGAGTTCCACGAAACCGCCCAGCAGCCAGATCAGCGCCAGGGCGATCACGAAGCCGGCCACGATGCCCACACCACCGAGGCGCACCATCGGGGTGGTGTGCTGCTTGCGTGGATCGGGTTGATCGATCAGGCCCCAGCGCAGGCCAACGCGCCGCACCAGCGGCACCAGCAAGGCCGTGCACAGGGCCGCCATGCCGAAGGCCAGAACAGCGGCGAGATCCGGCCGGCTGGAGATCATCGGTGGCGGTGCGCGGTCGGATGCGGGGCCCCAGTGGACCCTGCCGGCGGAAGCTTAAGCAGGGCCGGGCTCCTGAGCGATCACAGAGGCGCCGCGACGGGCCAGTCGTTCAAGCGGGCTGAAGCTCGCGCGCCTCGGCGTAGAGCGGGAAGCGCTCGCACAGGGCCGCCACGCGCTCACGGCAGCGCTGCTCGATCGCAGCATCCTCGGGGTTGAGCAGGCGATCGGCGATCACATCGGCCACCTCGCGGAAGGCGGCCTGATCGAAACCGCGGGTGGTGCAGGCGGCGGTGCCGAGGCGCAGGCCGCTGGTCACGAAGGGCGACTGGGGATCGAAGGGCACGGTGTTCTTGTTGGCGGTGATGTGCACATCGCTCACCAGCAGATCGGCCACCTTGCCGGTCATGCCGATGCCGCGCAGATCCAGCAGCACGATGTGGTTATCGGTGCCGCCGCTCACCACGTCGATGCCGCGCTCCTGAATGCGGGCGGCCAGGGCCTGGGCGTTGGCCACCACCTGCTGGGCATAGGCCTTGAACGAGGGCTGCAGCGCCTCACCGAAGGCCACGGCCTTGGCGGCGATCACATGCTCCAGCGGGCCGCCCTGGCTGCCGGGGAACACAGCCTTGTCGAACTGCTTGGCGAATTCGGCGTCGCGGCAGAGGATCAGGCCACCGCGGGGGCCGCGCAGGGTTTTGTGGGTGGTGGTGGTCACCACATCGCACACGGGCACCGGGTTGGGGTGCACGCCGGCGGCCACCAGGCCGGCGATGTGGGCCATATCGGCCAGCAGGTAGGCGCCCACCTCATCGGCGATGGCGCGGAACGCCTGGAAATCGATGGTGCGGGGGTAGGCGGAGTAGCCGCACACGATCAGCTTCGGCTTGTGCTCGAGCGCCAGCTGGCGGATCGTGTCGAAGTTGAGCTGCTGGGTGGCTTCATCCACGCCGTAGTGCACAGCCTTGAACCACTTGCCGCTCACGTTCACGGGCGAGCCGTGGGTGAGGTGGCCGCCGTGGCTGAGGTCCATGCCCAGGATCGTGTCGCCGGGCTGCA
>CAJXSQ010000046.1 GCA_913061215.1 uncultured Synechococcus sp.
GCTCCTTGGCCCGCTGGCCAGAGCGCAGGCGTTTCTTCAGCTGCTGGGGGGTGAGACCAGCCGCTGCAGCGAGTTCCGCCTCGCTGGGCTCCTCGCCACCAGCGCGCAGCTTCAGCTCCTCACGCTGCTCCTCCAGCGCCATCAGCTCCTGCACCTGGCGGCCCAGGGTGATCTCCTGCTCGTGGGTGAGCAGGGGCACACGACCGATGTCACGCAGGTAGGAACGCACCAGATCGGTGCCGCCGGCGAGAGCGGCAGCATCACGATCGGAGCGGATCACAGGGAGCGAGGGCATGCGGCGGGAATAACGAAACTCAGATGTTTCGTAAACCTACCACCTTTTTCAGGGGCACAATGCGGGGATAACCGGCCTGCGCCATGCCCGAGGAGCGGCTTCAGAAACTGATCGCCGCCGCCGGTCACGGCTCCCGCCGTCAGGCCGAAACCCTGCTGCAGGCTGGCCGGGTGAGCGTGAACGGCCGCACCGCCCAGCTGGGGGATCGCGCCGATCCCAGCCGCGATGCGATCTGCCTCGATGGCCAGCCGCTGCGGGCGGCGGCCGCCCCCCTCGTGCTGCTGCTCAACAAGCCCGCCGGGGTGATGTGCAGCTGCCACGACCCGCTCGGCCGACCGATCGTGCTCGATCTGCTGCCGCCGGAACTGGCCCGCGGCCAGGGCCTGCACCCGGTGGGGCGCCTCGATTTCAACAGCCGCGGCGCCCTGCTGCTCAGCAACAACGGCGCACTCACCCTGCAGCTCACCCACCCGCGCTTCGAGCACAGCAAGACCTACCGGATCTGGGTGCGCGGTGAACCGAGCCGCGAAACGCTGGAGCGCTGGCGGCGCGGCGTGCCCCTGGATGGCAGCCCCAGCCAGCCGGTGCAGCTGCGCCGCCTGGGCAGCGAGCGCAATGCCAGCCAGTTGGAGCTGGTGATGCGCGAGGGCCGCAACCGCCAGATCCGACGCACCGCCGAGCTCCTGGGCCATCCGGTGCTCGATCTGCAGCGGGTGGCCGTGGGTTCGATTCAGCTGGGCGCGCTGCCGGAGGGTCGCTGGCGGCGCCTGGATCCTGAAGAATGGCCTCAACAGACCCCCCGGCCCTGATGCCCAGCCTCGGCTCCAGGATCTCCAGGCTTGGCCGTGTGTTCCGGCGGGGAGGCCTCCAGGCGGGCGGCGAGGGCCGGGACGGCGCCTCCCAGGAGGATCCCTTGCTGGCCATGGGCCGCCGCCTGCGCCAGGAGCGCGAAGCCCGCGGCCTCAACCTGCGGCAGATGGCCCTGGAAACCCGCATCAGCACCCCGGTGCTGGAGGCGCTGGAGCGGGGCTGGCGCGATCGGCTGCCGGAGGGCGCCTACCTGCGCACGATGCTGCCGCTGATTGAACAGCGGCTGGAACTGCCCCCCGGAAGCCTGGATGTGGCGCTGCCGCCCCAGGCCCAGCGCCAGGGCCCGCGCGGCAAAGGCGGTGGACTGCTGCAGCGCTTCACGCCCGGTTCGATCGATGTGTTCAGCACCTGGCAGGGGGGCCTGCTCTACGCCGGCATCAGCCTGGGGCTGATCTACGCGCTCAACCTGCAGCAACGCCAGCTGGCGGCGGCCAACCTGCTCAGCCTGCGGCCGATTGCGCCGCTGCCGGCCCCGGAACAGGCCCGCCCCGCCGATCCCGGCACCACACTGCTCAACGCCTATCCCGAACTCCGCCCCCTGCAGGCCGCCGGCAAGGGCGTGGGCCGCGCCGCTCTCAACCGGCTCAACCAGGCCGGTGCCAGCCAGCCACTGGCGGGCGTACTGGAACTCAACCTCAGCCAGGCCAGCACCATCAACCTGCAGAGCGAAGCTGGGCAACGGTCGCAGCTCAAGGGAGCCCAGGGCCAGCTGGTGTGGCAGCTGCAGCCGCCCCTGCAGCTGAGCATCACCCCTGCACCCAAGCCCGGCGAGGTGCTCTGGAACGGCTCAGCCCTCAGCAGCAGCGAGCGGCAGCGCGGGGAGTACCGGCTGCCCACCGCCGCCGCGGTCAGCGCTGATGGCGCCGCGCCATCTCCCCAAGCCCCAGCAGCGGACCGCTGATCGCCTCCAGCGGGCAGCCCAGCCGCCATTGCCAGTTGCCGGTACTGGTGCCCGGGGTGTTGAAGCGGGCCTCATCGCCGAGATGGAGCAGATCCTGCAGGGGCACCAGGGCCCAGTCGGCCCGGCTGGCAAGGGCCAGCTCGAGCAATTGCCAGCCGGGAGCCTGCACCGGACCCACCAGGCTCTCCACCTGACGGCGCTGCTCATCGCCGAGGCTGTTCCACCAACCGATGCAGGTGGCGTTGTCGTGGGTGCCGGTGTACACGAGCCAGTTGCTGCCCCGGTAGTTGTCCGGCAGGTAGGGGTTCTCGGGGTTGCCGTCGAAGGCGAACTGCAGGATCTTCATGCCCGGCAGGCGATAGCGATCGCGCAGGGCCTCCACGTCCGGCGTGATCACACCGAGATCCTCGGCGATCAGCGGCGGCACCTCCGTCCGGCAACGCCGCTGCAACCGGCGCAACAGGCTGTCGCCCGGTGAGGGCCGCCAACGTCCCCGCTCTGCCGTGGTGTCACCGCCGGGGACGCACCAGGCGGCTGCCAGAGCACGGAAGTGATCCAGTCGCACCAGATCGAACAGCGCAAGCTGGTGCTGCAGGCGGCGCAGCCACCAACGGAAGCCGTTGAGCCGGTGCAAGGGCCAGCGATACACCGGCGTGCCCCACAGCTGGCCGGTGGCGGAGAAGTAATCGGGCGGAACGCCGCTCTGCAGGGTGAGGCTGCCATCGGGCCGGGCGGAGAACAGGCGCCGGCAGCTCCACACATCCGCGCTGTCGTGCGCCACATAGAACGGCAGATCACCGATCACCTGCACACCGCGGCGGCGGGCGTGGGCGAGCACCCCCCGCCACTGCTCCTGCAGCTGCCACTGCATCAGCGCCTCGCGCAGCAGCAGGTCTGCGGCGTCTGCCTCCAGCTGGCGCAGCGCCGAGCGATGCCGGCGGGCCAGCGGCTCGGGCCACTGCCACCAAGGCTGGGCTCCAAAGCGCTCCCGCAGCACCCAGAAGCGGCAGTGATCCACCAACCAGGCGCGCTCCTGCCTGCTCCAGCGCTCAAAGCGTTGGCGCTGCTCCGCCGGCCACTGCCGATGGCGGCGCAACAACGCCTCCGCCAGCGCATCGGCGCGCTGCTGCGCCAGCTGCAGGTCCAGCCGCTGCGGGTCGCCTCCTGTGGGAAGAGCGCTGTGGTCGGCGGCGTCGATCAGCCCATCGGCCAGCAGCTGATCGGCATCGAGCAGCCAGGGGTTGAGCGCGAAACCGCTGGGGGAGCTGTAAGGCGAGCCCAGCCCATCGGTGGGCGCCAGGGGCAGCAGCTGCCAGGCCTTGATGCCGTGATCAGCCAGCAGATCAACCCATTGGCGGGCCGCCGCTCCGAACGTGCCGCAGGCCGGCGCACCCGGCAGCGCCGTGGGATGGAGCAGAACGCCGGCCCGTCGCATCAATCCGGAAGCCGATAGCGGCTGATGATCCGGCGCGCGAAGGCCGGGATGTGCTCCTCCACCTTGTCAGGATGATTCCGCCGCAGCCACAGGGCGTTGCGGGTGAAGTGGGAATCGATCGAGAAGCGGCCGTATTCCAGGCCCTTCGGGCCAAAGCGCTCCACGAAGAAACCGATCACGTTCGCCAGCCAGAGGGGCAGTTTCAGCGCCTTGTCGTAGGCCTCGATGCCCTGCTGCACCGCCGCCTGGCGCTGCCCGCTGCTGCTCACCGGAGCAATGTCGAGCTCGGCCTCCACCAGATCCAGCAGCTGCTGGCCCTTGGGGTTGCGCACCGTGAGCCACTGGCGGCCAAAGCTGGCGCCCATGTAGCCCACCACCAGATCGGCGCCGGCGTTGGTGTAGTCGAAGCAGCTCAGGCAGCTGGGGGCGAACACGTTCTTGAGCTTCGGGGTGTCGAGCCCGAAGAACGGCACCGTTTCTTCGCGTCCATCGCTGTGGCGGAAATGGATGCGGAAGTCCTGCATGAACTCGTAGTGCACCACCGTGTCCGGTGAGCTCACCGTGCTCTCGAGGAAGGTCTGCAGCCCCTGGCGCGACACGTTGTCGACGCAGGGCAGGCCCAGCACGAACAGCTCATCCAGCGGCAGGGTGGGCTGCACGGCCCGCAGGGCCTGGATCTGGCAGCCCACGCCGATCGCCAGCAAGCGCTTGATGCCACTGCCGGGCAGCTGCTCCAGCACCTCCAGGTTGGGGGAGAGGGTGGGTTTGTTCACCCGGGCGCTGAGCACCTCCTCGGGGGTGCGGGCCAGGCGCGGCACCGGCGTGAAGCGATCCTCCTCGCTCTGGCCCACACACAGCACCGCATCCACCAGGCCCGTTTCCAGGGCGCGCACGCCGATGCGACTCACGATGCCGGTCCACTGGGCGCCGGCGATCGGCTGCTGCAACCGGGCGGTGAGCATGCGCTGCTGCACGCCGAAATAGAGCTCGTCCTCGTTGTCGAGATCGCGGCTGCGGCCGTGGGCCGCCGTTTCCATCGCCTCGAAGCGCTGGTTGAGGAAGGCGCAGCTGTCCTTCACATAGGCCACCCAGCGGCTGTCGCAGAGGCCGCACTGGCTGCAGAGGTCCTTGGCGGGGTAAACGCTGCCCTTGGCCAGCGGCCTGGCGCGCTCATGGGGCTGGGTGGCGGCGGATGTCAAGGGGGCCGGGCCGGCGTGGATCTGGCGTCACAACCTATCGAGCGTTCCGGGCGGCGGGGCAGCAAAGCGGCGCAGCTCCGTCAAAGTGGAGCGATTGTTGATGGCTCCACCGCTTTGGCTCCCGCCCAGCCACGCCCGCAGCGCCGCACCCGTGAACGGGCGGCCCTCCGCCTGCTGGCCGCCGGCCTGGGCCTGGCCGGCAGCCTGGCGTTGCTGGGGGTGATCTGGCCGGAGAGCGACCGGGCCGTGCGCGAGGCGGGACCGCCCAGTGCCGCCGACCTCGGCGAACTGCCCTCCCGGCCGATCAGCGTGCTCCTGATCGGCTCGGATGCCGACCGCCCCGGACCCGCCGCCAACAGCGATGCCCTGCTGCTGGTGCAGGTGGATCCGCAGGGGCCGCTGCAGGTGCTGAGCCTGCCGGTGGAAGCCGCGGTGCAGCTGCCCGGCGACAAGCAACCGGTGGCCCTCGGCAGCCTCTACCGGCGGGGCGGCCCGGCCCTGGTGGCCGGCGCCACCGCCCAGCTGGTGGGCCTGCCCCGGGGTGCACCGGATCGCTATGTGGTGCTGCCGCGCAGCGCCCTGCGCGACCTGGTGGATGGAATCGGCCGGGTGGAGCTCTCGCCCGATCGGAGCATGCGTTACACCGACAAGACCCAGAACTACAGGATTCAGCTGGACGGCGGGCTGCAGGTGCTCGATGGCAATCAGGTGGAGCAGCTGCTGCGCTTCCGCGACCAGCAGCAGGGCGAGGAGCGGCGCCGGGATCGCCAGCAGATGACCGTGGAAAGCCTGCTGCGGCAGATGGGCCAGCGCCAGCAACTGCAGCAACTCCCCAGCCTGTTGGCCGATCTGCAGGGCCGAGTGGAAACCAACCTCACCCAGGCGGAGACCCTCAGCCTGCTGGCCGCCGCCCTGCGGCCCGGGGAGCGGGTGCAGTTCCGCACCCTGCCGTTGCGCCCGCCCCTGAAACCGGACGCCCAGCTCAGGCAGGTGGACAGTCGGGCTCAGCAGCCCTGGCCGAACTGAGCCGCCAGCGGGCCTGCAGCACCAGCCGCAACTGCTGCTCCGCCAGCTCCTCCTCGCCGCCGGGCGCGCCCGGGGAGCCGGGCAGCCAGCCCAGCCAGGCCAGCCGATCCGCCCGCCGGCTCTGGGCCTGCCAGCACCCACCCAGCTGCACCAACCCCAACAGCGGCACCGCCGCAGCCTCGAGCAGGGCCGCATAGGCGCGATCCGGGCCAGCGCCGGCCTGCACCGCCGGCAGCAGCAGCAGGGCCGGCTGCCGCCAGGCCGCCAGCGCCTCGGCCCAGCAGTCGCCACCCTGCAAGGCCGCACCGGGATCGAGGGCCAGGGGCAGCAACCAGCCCTCGGGCTCCCGCGCCAGATCGTTCAGCAGCTGGTGGGCATCCCGCTGCCGCTCCACGGGGCAGGCCAGCGGGCGCAGCTCCAGCAGAGCCGCCAGGCGCTGGGCCAGATCGCCGCTGATGCCGCCGGGCTGCAGCAGCACCAGACCGGCGGAGGGCCAGCGAGGGAGGGACTTCTGGGCGCTGGGACTGACGCTGATCATCGACTTCTCACGGCCAGGGAACCGGGCGGCTTCTACGATCGGGGTTCCACCGTTCGCGCCAGCGGCCGCCGTGACCAGTTTCCTGACCGCAGAACGGGTCGATCAGGCGCAGATGGGCCACGACACCCGCCGCCTGCGCCTGTTCAGCGGCACGGCCAACCAGGCCCTGGCCCGGGAGATCGGGGCCTACCTCGGTGTGCCCGATGGCCCGCGCGTGATCAAACGCTTCGCCGACGGCGAGCTCTACATCCAGATCCAGGAATCGATCCGCGGCTGCGACGTGTTCCTGATCCAGCCCACCTGCGCTCCGGTGAACGATCACCTGATGGAGCTGCTGGTGATGGTGGATGCCTGCAAGCGGGCCTCCGCCCGGCAGATCACCGCCGTGATCCCCTACTACGGCTACGCCCGCGCCGACCGCAAGACCGCCGGCCGCGAATCGATCACCGCCAAGCTGGTGGCCAACCTGCTGGCAGTGTCCGGCGTGGACCGGGTGCTGGCCATGGATCTGCATTCCGCCCAGATCCAGGGCTACTTCGACATTCCCTGCGACCACATCTACGGCTCGCCGGTGCTGGTGGACTACCTGGCCGAGCGGGACTTCGGCGATGTGGTGGTGGTGTCGCCCGATGTGGGTGGTGTGGCCCGGGCCCGCGCCTTTGCCAAGCGCCTGAACGACGCTCCACTGGCGATCATCGACAAGCGCCGCTCCGGCCACAACGTGGCCGAGAGCCTCACCGTGATCGGTGATGTGGCCGGCAAAACGGCGATCCTGATCGACGACATGATCGACACCGGCGGCACGATCTGCGCCGGCGCCCGGCTGCTGCGCGAGAACGGCGCCACCCGCGTGCTGGCCTGCGCCACCCATCCCGTGTTCTCCGGTCCGGCGATCGAGCGCCTCTCGGCACCGGGGCTGTTCGAGGAGGTGATCGTGACCAATTCGATTCCCCTCAGCGAGGAGCGCCGCTTCCCGCAGCTGCAGGTGCTCTCGGTGGCCAACATGCTCGGCGAGGCGATCTGGCGCATCCACGAAGAGAGCTCGGTGAGCTCGATGTTCCGTTGAGCAGGGGCCTGCGGCGCAGCCTGGTGCTGGCGGCTGGCCTGGCCTGCCTCTGGGCCGGCGAGGCCGCAGCGCTGTCGCGCCGGGTGGGTGTGTGGCTCACCAACAGCCCCAGCCCGCTGTATTACAGCGCCGGCCGCCTCGATCAGGCGGTGGCGGAGCTGGCCGGCGCCGGCTTCAACACCCTCTACCCGAACGTGTGGAGCCGCGGCACCACCTTCCACCGCAGCCGCTGGGCACCGATGGAGCCAGCCCTGGTGAAGGCCAACGTGCAGCACGATCCGATCTGCCACATGACCAGCGCCGCCCACCGCCGCGGCCTGCAGGTGATCCCCTGGTTCGAATACGGGCTGATGGAACCGGCGGAGGCGCAGGTGGTGCGCCGTCACCCGGAGTGGGTGCTGCAGAAGCGCGATGGCAGCAGCGCCGTGACGATGCACGGCAAGCAGATGGTGTGGCTCAACCCGGCCCATCCGGGGGTGCGCGAGCGCTTCCTCGGGCTGATCGGCGAGATCGTGCAGCGCTGCAAGGTGGATGGCATCCAGCTCGACGATCACTTCGCCTGGCCGGTGGAGCTGGGCTACGACCCCTACACCCGCGCCCTGTACGAACGCGAGAAGGGTGTGCAACCGCCCGAAAACTTCGCCGATCGCACCTGGATGACCTGGCGGCGCCAGAAGCTCAGCAGCCTGCTGCGGGAACTGCGGGCCACCCTCAAGAGCAGCGGCCAGGGCAGCCCCTACGTGAGCCTCTCACCGGGCCCCTTCCGCTTCGCCTACAACCACTGGCTGCAGGACTGGGAGCTCTGGGCCCTGGGGGGGCTGATCGATGAGCTGGTGGTGCAGAACTACGCCTATTCGCTCAAGGGTTACGAGCGCGACCTGCAGCAGCCGGCCCTGGTGAAGGCCAGCAGCTGGGGCATCCCGGTGGAGATCGGCATCCTCTCCGGCTTCGGCGGCCGCACCACGGCACTCCCCACCCTGAGCGAGAAGGTGCGCCTGGCGGCCGAGCGCGGCCATGGCGTGATCTATTTCTACTGGGAGGGCCTGTGGGGCAAGCACGCCGGGCCCGAAGGTGGCGCGGCGCGCCGGGAAGCCCTGGGCCGCCTGCACCAGAGCCTGTTCAGCCCGCCGCTGTCCCGGCGCTGAGGCACTGCTCCACCACCTCGCGGCTGTTGGGCGAGAGCGGCTCGGCCGCCAGCTGCTCCAGGGCTTCGCGCATGCGGGCGCCGCGCTCGGGGGCGTAGCTCTGCCAGCGGCTGAACACCTTGGCCAGGCGTGAGGCGGTGATCGGATTGCGCTGATCGAGCCAGGCGATGCGCCCCGCCATGAAGCGGTAGCCGCTGCCATCGAGGGCGTGGAACTGGGCGGCGTTGCCGGCAAAGCCGCCCAGCACGGCCCGCAGCGAGTTGGGTGCTGCCGGATCGAAGCGGGGGTGCTCGAGCAGCGCCTGCACCCGCGCCACGCCATCGCCAAACGGCGCAGCCGCCTCAAGGCCGAACCAGGCATCGAGAATCACCGGCTTGTCCTGCCAGCGGTCGTGGAAGGCGGCCATCGCCGCCGCCCGCTCGGGCGTGTCGTGGCACTGCAGGGCGCGCAGGCCGGCGCGGGCGAGGGTCATCGAGGGGCCGCTCACCGCCGCCACGGCCTCGGCGCGCACGCCCAGATCGCCGGCGGCCACCCGCCAGCTCCAGGCCGTGGCGGTGAGGGCGCGGTCGCCCACACCATCGGGCCAGGCCAGCAACCACTGGGGCCGGCAGCGCTCCAGGGTGTGCTCCAGGGGCTCCGCCAGCTCCTCACCGAAGCGCTTCTGCAGATCGAGCAGCGCCTGGAACAGAGCCGGCGGATCCGAAACACCGCCAGCCGCCAGAGCCGCATCCTCCAGTTCCGGCAGCCCCGGCAGGGCCAGCAGCATGCTGCGGTTGGCATCGCAGAGGCCCCCCTCCGCCAGGATCCGCTCGAAGGCAGCCACCAGGCCCTCCTCCAGCTCATCGTTGGCGCCGCCGCCGGCGCGCTCGAGCACGGCCTGGCGCAGCAGCACCTGGCCGGCGTCCCAGCGGGCGAAGGGATCGCTGTCGCAGGCCAGCAGGTGCAGCAGTTCATTGGTGCTGCGCTGCAGCTCCAGCTTCACCGGGGCCGAAAAACCGCGCAGCAGCGAGAGGGCCGGTGGATGGCTGTGGGGCTCCAGGCCCTCCAAGCAGAACTGCTGCTCGGGCTGATCGATCACCAGCAACCGGGCTGCCTGCCCCCATTGGGGCGGCAACACAGCCGCCGCGGCCTGTTGCTCCGATTCGCCCTGCAGCCGCAGCGGCAGCGGCTCACCGGCCTGCCCCACCAGCCCCAGCACCAGCGGGATCACCAACGGCTGCTTCTCAGGCTGACCGGGGGTGGGCGGCGTGCTCTGACGCACGGTCAGCCGCAGCGTGCCGGCATCGCCGTCCCAGTGGCGCTCGATCAGCAGTTGCGGTGTGCCGGCCTGGCTGTACCAGCGCCGGAACCGGGCGAAATCAAACCGCGGCAGCGCCGCGCCAGCCGCCCAGGCCTGTTCGGCCGCGTCCTGCATGGCCTGCACGAAGTCGTTGCAGGTGGCGGCGGTGCCGTCGTGACGCTCCACATAGAGCGCCATGCCACGCATGAACACCTCCTCACCCAGCAGGGTGTGGAGCGCACGGATCACTTCCGCACCCTTTTCATAGATGGTGGTGGTGTAGAAGTTATCGATCGCCTGATAGTGATCCGGCTGGATCGGATGCGCCGTGGGGCCGGCATCCTCGCGGAACTGGGTGTTGCGCAGCAGCGACACATCCTCGATCCGTTTCACAGCCGCGGAATGCAGATCCGCCGTGAAGCTGGCGTCGCGGAACACCGTGAGCCCTTCCTTGAGCGAAAGCTGGAACCAGTCGCGGCAGGTGATGCGGTTACCGGTCCAGTTATGGAAATATTCATGGGCGATCACACTCTCGATCCGCTCCAGCTCCGCATCGGTGGCGGTGGCGGCATCGGCGAGCACCAGCTTGGAATTGAAGATATTGAGGCTCTTGTTCTCCATCGCGCCCATGTTGAAATGGCGCACCGCCACGATGTTGAACTCATCGAGGTCGTATTCCAGGCCGTAGCGCTGTTCATCCCAGAGCATCGAGCGCTTGAGTGAAGCCATCGCATGGGCCGTGAAGGGCGCATCGCCCGGCTCCACGTGCAGGCGCAGCTGCACCGTGCGGCCGCTGCGGGTGGTGAACTGATCGCGCACCTCCTCCAGCTGGCCCGCCACCAGAGCGAACAGATAGGAGGGCTTGGGGAACGGGTCGTCCCAGATGGCGTAGTGGCGCCCTTCCGGCAGCTCGCCGGTCTCGAGGCAATTGCCGTTGGAGAGCAGCACCGGGCAGCTGGCCCGATCCGCTTCGATGCGCACCCGGAAGCGGCTGAGCAGATCGGGGCGATCGGGGTGGAAGGTGATGCGCCGGAACCCCACCGCCTCGCACTGGGTGGTGAACATCCCCCCGCTCACATACAGCCCTTCCAGGCTGGTGTTGGTGTGGGGCTGGATCCGCACCAGCGTGCGCAGTTGCAACGGCTGGGCCGGCAGATCGCTGAGCAGCAACCGGCCGGACTCCAGCTGCCAGGCCGCCGGCGGCAGCGGCTGGCCATCGATCTCCAGCTCCAGCAGCTCCAGATCCACCCCCTGCAGCTCCAGCGGGCCTGCACTGGCCGCCGGGTTGGGCTGCAGCTGCAGCGCTGTCTCCACCAGGGCGTGATCGGCGAACAGCTGCACCCGCAGATCGGTGTGGGCGATCAGGAAGGGTGCCGGACGGTAATCGGCGAGGCGAACGGTGGCCATGGAAGCGTCGTGGCGGCGCAGGATGGGCTCAGATCAGGGCTTCTTGGCGGGGGCGGCACTGCGGTTCTTCAGCACCTCCTCCACCTTCTGACGCACCTCGGCGGGGACTTCATCAGGGCAGAGCTCCACGGCACCGAGCACGGCGGAGTTGATCGCGCCCTTGCGCAGCTCTTCGATCGTGAGCGGCTTGTTGCCCACCTGGGCGATGGTGCCGTCGTGCTGGCCCTGGATCACCTGGGCGATCGTTTCACCGGCCACAGCCACGGCTTTGTCGAATTCAATGCCGGCCGCGCGGGCGATGCACACGTTCAGGGCACCGATGCGGGTGTAAAGGCTCATGTCGGCCTGGCTGGCGGGGGCCGCCACCGCCGCGGCGGGAGCGAACCAGAGGGCCAGGGGAAGCAGAACAAGGCCGAGGCGACTGGCGGAGAGGCGCACGCGAAACAGGCGGTGGTTGTCCAATCCTGCTGCAGAACAGGCGATCTGCCATCAGGCGCCGGGCGGCAGCGGCGGGCCCGGCGGCTCCAGGCGGATCTCGTGGTGCGTCTCCACCAGCTCCAGATTGCCGTCGCACCAGGAGTAGATCGAGCGGGCCCGGAAACGGTCCTGATCCACCAGGCGGATGTGCTCAAGGATGTCCCACTGCTGATAGTGCGACTCGAACACCAGCTCATGCTCATCCGCCTGGCGGATCTGACTCTTGGTGGGGGAGCCGCAGAGATAGCCGCGGCTGCGGCGCAGCTGATGGCCGCAGAGCGAGGCGTCCATGGTGCCCTCGCGCACGTAGCGGGGCTTGATCTCAAAGAAGTCGTATTCCTTCTCCGGCCACCAGGTGAAGCGGTAGCGGGGCTCGGCTTCAGCCTGATCCTCAAAGGTCTGCACCCGCAGCAGCATGTCCACCCGCAGCACCTCATCGTCCGGGAAGAAGTACTGGCGGCGCGAGCGCCAGAGGCCGAGGTTGCGGTTGAACCAGCGACGCAGTGTGGTGTCGAGCTGAATGCGGCTGCCCGGCCGCCCCGCCGGTTGCGACGCCACCGGATGAACACGTGTCGCGAGTTCTCGTGGATGGGCCACGGCGTTCCTCAGGACAACGTCTCATCACAGTCGTCATAGCGAGGCCGACATGACCTGCCAAACCTCATAAGGTGAAACCACAATTTCTGAAGATTCAGCGCGCCGGTGCCCGCCGCAGGGGAACTGACCCCCGACGAGCCTCAACCCAGCCGCTCTCCGATCAGCCCGACGTCCCCGCAGCAGCAGCGCGGCGATGCGCGCAGGGGAGCGGGGATCGGTCTGCCCGTCCATCTGGATGGTGATGGCCACCTGCGGCGCCATCTGAAGCTGCTGCTGGTGGCCGCGCCGCACCACCGGGCCACGCCCGATCTGCGCGGCCTGGTGAGCTTCCTGGAGCAGCAGGACTTCGGCTTCGATGTGAGCCTGGAGATCGCCGATCCGGCCGAGCGCCCCGAACTGCTGGAGCTGCACCGCCTGGTGGCCACACCGGCTCTGATCAAGCTGGAGCCCACCCCCAAGCAGGTGTTCGCCGGCAACACCCTGCTGCAACAGCTGCGCAACTGGTTGCCGCGCTGGCAGCAGCTGGAGGTGGTGAGCGGCCTGGGCATCAGCCTGCGGCCCGCCGAAAGCGATGGCAGCCGCACCCAGCGGGAGCTGCAACTGGAGGACCAGCTGCTGGTGCTGCGCCAGGAGAACGAAACGCTGATCGAGCGGCTGCGGGTGCAGGAGCGGCTGCTGCGGATGGTGGCCCATGAGCTGCGCACGCCGCTCACCGCCTCGAAGCTCGCCCTGCAGAGCCTCAACCTCGGCCAGATCGATCAGACCCGCTTCCGCGACGTGCTCGGCCGGCGCCTCGACGACATCGAGCAGCTCTCGAAGGACCTGCTGGAGGTGGGCACCACCCGCTGGGAGGCCCTGTTCAATCCCCAGCGCCTGGCCCTGGGCCCGGTGGCGGCCGAAGCGATCCTCGAACTGGAAAAGCTCTGGGTGGGTCGGGGCCTGGAGCTGATCACCGACATCCCCACGGATCTGCCGGATGTGTTCGCCGATCAGCGGCGCATGCGCCAGGTGCTGCTCAACCTGCTGGAGAACGCCTTCAAGTACACGCCTGACGGCGGCCAGGTGAGCCTCACGATCCTGCACCGCACCAGCCAGTGGCTGCAGGTGAGCGTCTGCGACTCCGGCCCCGGCATCCCCCGGGATGAGCAGGAGCGGATCTTCCTGGAGCGGGTGCGGCTGCCGCAGACCTCCTCCCACACCTCCGGCTTCGGGGTGGGGCTCTCGGTGTGCCGCCGCATCACCGAGGTGCATGGCGGGCGCATCTGGGTGGCCTCAGAGCCGGGCGAAGGCGCCTGCTTCCACTTCACCGTGCCCGTCTGGGACGGTCAGAGCGCAACCTGATTGACGAAGGGCACCTCCGGCCCGTAACTTCATCGCATCGGAGGCGCGGCCCAGAAGCCAAGCACCGCAAGGGCGCAAGCCCACTGCAACTCCGAGTCCTAGCCCCCATCGTCTAGAGGCCTAGGACACCTCCCTTTCACGGAGGCGACAGGGGTT
>CAJXSQ010000047.1 GCA_913061215.1 uncultured Synechococcus sp.
GCGGATTGCCGATACGATCGCGGCCCGCCCCGTCAGCCATGTCCGCCGATCGCGTGGAGATTCTCTCGGCCGATGAGCTGGGACGCACTCTGAATCGCCTGGCCTCTCAGGTGCTGGAAAGCGTGGCCGACAGCCGGCAGCTGGTGCTGCTGGGGATCCCCACCCGCGGCGTGGCCCTGGCGGAGGTGCTGGCCCGGCGGCTGGAGTTGCTCTGCGGCCATCCGATCGATTGCGGCAGCCTCGATCCCACCTTCCACCGCGACGACCTCGAGCGCATCGGCACCCGTCTCACCCAGCCGACGCAGCTGCCAACGGATCTCGATGGCCGGGATGTGGTGCTCGTGGACGATGTGATCTTCACGGGCCGCACGGTGCGGGCAGCATTGGAGGCCCTCCAGGCCTGGGGCCGGCCCCGGCGGGTGCGCCTGCTGGTGATGGTGGATCGCGGCCATCGGGAGCTGCCGATCCAACCGGACTTCTGCGGCCGGGTGGTGCCCACCAGCCGCCAGGAGCTGATCGCCCTCTGCCTCCAGTCGATCGATCAGGAGGAAGGGGTGTTTCTGATCAAGGAGCCCTGAGCCGCAGCTCTCAGGCCACCGGCTCCAGTTCGTCGCTGCGGAAGTGGGCGCGGAAGCGGCCGAAGGCCACGATCACCGGCATCGTGGGGCTGATGGTGCGGCCCTTGTAGTCGTTGAGCACCTGGAACACTTCGCCCTGCTGGCCCTTGAGATCGAAGGCCTGGCCGCGATGCTCGGGATGGTGGAACACCACCACGCTCTGGCTGACCCTGACCTGATCTCCTGGCTGCATCGAGAGTGATTGAGCAATGGGCACCATCCTGTCACGCGCGATCAGCGCTGGCAGGCGGTTTCCGGACCCTGCTCCACCACCCGGCCACCGAGCTCACGGCAGGCTGAACTGAAGGCCTGCCAATCGTCCATGCCCGCCGCCAGCTTCTGGTTGATCAGGGCATTCAGCCGCTCCGCCGGCACGTTCGAGCTGAGCTCCGAGCCGTGGGAGTCGTGCTCCCTGGCCTCGCCCGCCCGCAGCCCCTCGATGCCCTGCTCCACCTGGCGCCGCAGCGCCTGGGTGCGCTCCTTCCACCAGGGGTGCTCGATGCGGTTGAGCGCATCGAGCGCCTCCCACCAGCGTTGTTGCGGAATCAGCTGGCTGGCGCGTTCCTTGAGAAAGCGCTGGCGGTTCCAGTCTTCCTGGAGCTGATCGCCCAGGGCGGTGCCGCTGGCGTTGTGGGCGGCGTTGAGGTTGCTCAGCACCTCCAGAGCCTGCTCCAGCTGCCCCTCCCGGTAGAGCCGGAGCGCCCGGGCCTCCAGCTGCTGCTGCCAGAGGAGCAGGCGCTGCTGATCCTGTGGGGTGCTGGTGCCCGAGTTCACCAGCTGCAGCTGCAGTTTCAGGGCTTCAGCCCAGTCGCCCCTGCGCCACAGCTCGGCGGCCTTCTCGCGCCGGCAGCGGCCCTGCTCCTGGGGCGCCTTGCCCCCCAGCCAGCGCAGCGCTGCCAGCTGTTCGCCGTAGCGCAAACATGCATCCAGGCGCCCCTGCTTGGCCGCTTCCTCCAACCGCAGCGGCAGTTGCTTCTCCCACCAGTAGGCCGCCCCCACGCCAGCGGCCACGAGCCCGAGCGTGAGCACCAGCCAGAAACGCGGAAGCCGGTGCCGGCGGATGGCCAAGGGAAGACGCGTGCGATGGGACCGTTCTATGGATCGATCCTGCCTGGATCATGACGCCGGGGGCAGCCCGCCAGCCGTCTCCTCAGCGCACGGGGCCCAGGCGTCGGCTCGCAATCGCTGCTCCGCTGAGCAGGTCGCGGCCCTCCACCAGCAGATCGCCGCGGGCGTCGATGCTGAAGCACAGCGCGAGGCGGTCCTGGCCCGGCTCGCCGGCGGGGTTGAGCCCGATTGCGGGCGGCTGCTCCGGCCAGGGCTCCACCGGTGCGGCGCCGGCGCTCTCACGGCGCAGCACCGGCAGGCCATTCACGAACACCACTTCGCTGCGGGTGTCCTTCTGCGGTTCGCCCAGCACCAGCTCCAGTTCCGCCTGGTCGCTACGGCTGCAGGCCAGCACCAGCTGCAGCGGCTGTGCGCTGGGCCAGGTCTGTCCTGGCAGGAACAGGGGATGCCAGCGGTGTTCGGCGCTGCGCTGATCCCAGCAGCGCAAGGACACGCCGCGGTGCAGCACATCTTTCACCGCCACGCCGGGCGTGAGGCGCAGGGCACCCAGCGCCACGGCCTCCACGGGCCGCTCCCCGCGCAAGGGCACCTGCGGCAGCCGTTGCTCCAGCCACTGCCGGATCAGGGGCACCCGGCTGCAACCGCCCACGGGCAGCACCGCATCGATCCCCTCTTCATCCACACCGGCGGCGCGGGCCGAGGCGAGCACCTGCTCCAACAGTTCATCCAGCAGATCCAGCAGCCCGCGCGCCTCGAGCAGTGTGTCCAGCTCGGTGCGCCGCAGCCGCAGTTCCAGGGGGGCCTCTCCAGGCTGGGGCGTCCACAGCACCAGTGCTTCGCTCTGATCGCTGAGGCTGCATTTGAGCCGTTCGCAGCAGCTCAGAAGGCCGGGGTCGTCGGGGGCCACAGCGTGCTCCGGGGCCAGCCTTTCGCTGAGGAAAGCGGCGATCCAGCGATCCAGATCGCGGCCGCCCACCGCCAGGCCCGCCTTGCCCAGCACCGCGGCGGTGCGCAGGCTCTGGCCGCTCTGCTGAAGGGTGCGTCCGCCGAAGCGCAGCAGCTGGGCGATGGGGGCGGCCCGCCCTTCACCGCCCTGGAGCGCCACCAGCGAGAGATCGGTGGTGCCGCCGCCGATGTCGATCACCAGCACCCGGCTGCCGGCCGGCAGGCCGGCGCCGATGGCGGCGGCGGTGGGCTCATCCACCAGTGCGATCTCGGGAACGCTGAGCTGGCTGCTGGCTTCGAGCAGCCACTGGCGGTAGCCGCGGTAGCCGTCGATCGGGGCCGTGAGCACCAGGCGATCGGGCTGGAGCGTGGCGGGCAGCCGTTGCCAGATCTGCTCCAGCAGCACGCTCCCGCTTTGTTCGGGGCTGAGCAGGTTGGCCTGCAGGTCGGCCGGTCGCTGCGCGGCGGCACCGGCCGCGATCCAGCGCTTGAAATCGCGATGCAGGCGGCGGTCACCGCGCTCCAGCAGGCCGGCCTCGAGCACCTGCCGGCCGATCAGCGGTTGCGCGCTGCCCTGCTCCTCCAGCCAGATCAGGCTCGGGATCACGGCGGGGTCGGCGCAGCTGAGTGGCGGCAGTTCCAGCAGCTGCGCTGCCGCTCCGGTGGCTGCATCCTGGAAGGCCACCACCGTGGTGGTGCTGCCCAGGTCGATGGCGAGCGTGCCGGCCATGGGCGAAAGCTGAAGGGAAAACAAGGCCTTGAGCGTGGCGCAGCCAGGCGCTTCATGGTGGGACCAGTGGGTCTCTGGCTGATGGAGCGATCGCTGCGAGCCGTCCTGTCCTTCTACCGGGAGGATCCGGAGTTGCTGCGGCGCCTGGATCCTCTCTGGGCCTGTCGCCTCTCGCGTGGCTGGTCGGCCCTGCGCATTCAGTGCCGCGACCACGCCCATCGTGAGGTGGTGTGCGGTGTGATCGAGCTGTTGCGGCCCCCCCTGGCGGCCCTGGGGCTGGTGCAGGAGATCCGGGTGTTGGTGAAGGGCGCTGAGCCCTTGGTGTTCCCGGTGACGGTGCCCTTGCCCAGCAGCCTGCTGACCTACGATGAATCGATTGGCGATTAGTGCATGTATCTCGGCGTCAACGTCAGCCCCAAGGAGCTCGCTCAGCGCGCCGAGAGCCTCGTGCGGCACTCCAGCAACCGCTACCTCACCACCGTGCGCATCGCCTTCCGCGCCAAGCAGCGCCGCTTCGATGATTTCGATGGCCTGCTGGAGGACTCGATGGTGAAGCCGGTGCAGCGGGCGATCATCGAACTGAGCGACGAGCAGGATCAGCCCGATCTGCTGCCTGGCTGAGCGCTCCGGCTTTGATCCAGCGGGAAGGCGAGGGTTGGCGGTTGGCCTGGGATGGCCACCGCCAACCCTTTTCTGTGTTGATCGGTGGCGATGGCTGGGCGGTGGAACTCACCACCGCTGAAGCTGAGGCGCTGCGCGATGCCGTGGGCGATCTGGCGCAGCAGCATGCGGCGCTGGTGGAGCAGCTGATGGCAGAGGAGGCGATTGAGCTGGAGCTGGAGCGGGGCGCCTGGTGGCTGGCGATCGAGGGCGATCGCTGCTCCTGGTCGCTGCGGGTGGTGCTCAACCCCAGCTCAGGCCAGAGAGCGCTGGAGGGCAGCTGGAGTGTTGCGGCCGCCCGTCCGTTCAGCCAGGCGTTGCAGCAGCTGTTCGGCCAGCCGTGAGCGCATGCAGAGCGCAGTAGTCGAGCTGGTCGAGTTCGGTGCCCTCTGAGCGCTGCAGCAGTTGCGCCAGGCCGGCCAGGCCCTCGCTGTTCAGGCCGGCCTGCTCCGCGGCGGCGATGAACAGCAGCAGGTCCTTGCGCAGGTGTGCCGTGGGGAAGTTGGGGTCGGCGTAGTGGCCGCTCAATTCGCGGTCGAGTTTCTTGTCGAACGTGGGGGCGTAGAGGGCGCTGCCCCGCAGCAGTTGCATGAAGGCCTCCACGTCCACGCCGCCCTGCTGCACCAGGTGCAGCGACAGGCTGAAGGCGTGGGTGAGGCTGGCGATCAGCTGATTGAGAGCCAGCTTGCTGGTGCTGGCCGTGCCCACCTCACCCAGGTGCACCGGTGTCTCGCTCAGCTGGAGCAGCAGCGGCATGGCCCGCTGCACCAGGGCTTCCGCGCCGCCGGCCATCAGCTGCAAGCGCCCCTGCAGGGCTTCCGGACGGCTGCCCAGCACCGGTGCTTCGAGGTAGTGCCCGCCCCGTTCTGCCACCGCGGCGGCCAGAGCGCGGCTCTCCGCCGGCGCGATCGTGGCGATCTGGAGCACCGTGCGCCCCTGCAGCTGCGCGCCCACCTGATCGATCAGCACCGATCGGGTGGTGGCGCCATCGCTGAGCACGGTGATCAGCCAGTCGGCTGAAGCGGCCGCCTCCGCCGGGCTGGCGGCGGCCGTGGCACCCAGATCCAGCAGCGGCGCGCAGCGCTCGCCATGGCGATTCCACACCACCAGCTGGTGGTCGCAGGCCAGCAGGCGCGTGGCGATGGCACTGCCGAGCAGGCCGGTTCCGAACAGGGCGATCTTCATGGGACTCAGCATGCCCCAGCTGGGCGTGCCCGCTGAGATTGGCCCCGAGATTGCCCGTTGATCAGCACTGCTGATCAACGCTGTTCTCCCAAGCCTTGCGCCACTCTCGGCAGGGTTTTGCACGCTTTTTCCACAGGCTCGCTGCCCTGCCGGCCGCGCCACGGCGGCCGCCTGTGGAGAACCCGGGCCCGTTGCGCTTTCCCGTTGACAGTCGCCTGCTGCTGCCGGAGGTGGGGGCGTGGTGGTGGCGATGCAGCGTTCACAACCCTTGCCATCACTGGGGTCTCGCGCTGAGACGTGCTGCGAGCCCCTGCGTTGGCCCCCGGTTGACCGGGGCTGCGCGCTGTGGGGAACTGGTGCTCAACGACGGGGAGAACCGATGGAGAACCTGGCGCTTGAAGCAGCAACCGTGAGCCTGCGGGCGGACGTGCCCGAGCCCCTGTTGCAGTCGATGCAGGGTTTCATCGAGGCCCATCCCAACTGGGATCAATACCGCCTGGTGCAGGCGGCTCTGGCTGGCTTTCTGGTGCAGAACGGCGTTCAGAGCCGCGAGATCACCCGCTGCTACCTGGCCAATCTCTTTCCGCAGCAGCCGCGCTTCAGCGAACCGCTCGCCTGATCCCCACCCTGGCCTGCACCTCCGGGCTCAGCTGCTGGTAAGCAGCCGCAACGGTGGTGGCGCTGAGCGGCAGAGCCACCACCATCACCAGCGCCGTGACGGCCACACCCAGGCCGCGCACCAGTGCCTCGGCCACCAGCCCCAGGAGCAACGGGCTCAACAGAATCCCGGCCAGCGCGCCGCAGAGCAGCAGCAGCCCGGCCCAGTGATGCTCCAGCAGCAGGGCTCCCTGCCGGAAGATCGCCGCAGGGCTCAGGCGCGTGTCGAGCAGCAGGCAGGGGGCAAACAGCTGGCTCAGGCACAGCCCAGCGGCGGCGATCAGCCCCAGCAGTGCCGGCACCACGCTCATCGCCGGCAGCAGAAACAGCAGCAGCGACCAGAGCACAAAGGTGATGGCCGCGGTGGCGGCCAGGGCTGCCGCCAGATTGATCAGGCAGATCACCAGCCGCCGGATGCTGTGGCTTGGCCAGCCCATCAGCTCACCCCATTGGAGTGCAGTGCCCTGCATCCGGGCCAGGCCGGCTCGGCTCAGCCCTTCCACCATCCAGAGCAGGCTGCCGCTGTAGAGGGCCAGCCCCACCACGTGCAGCAGTGCCGCCAGAACGCCGCTCTCCACGGCTTCCGCGCCGGCAAACAGCGCCCAGCCGAGCAGGTGCATGCCGAGGGATGCCGCGCTGAACCCCAGCAGCAGCCGGGGTTGCTGGATCAGGCTTGTCCATCCGTCCCGGCAGGCCCACCCGGTGTGGAGCCGGACGGCCGTCACAGGGGGCCCAGCAGCTCAAGCAGCCGCTGGGCGCTGGCATCCGGCACCGGCAGGATCGAGAGGCGATTGCCCTGGCGCACCACCGGCAGTTCCTCCACGCTGAACTGCTCCCGCAGGGCATCGAGGCTGAGCAGCTGGGCAAAGGTGCCCACGTAACTCAGCCGCACGCAATCCCAGCGGGGCTTGTCCGGACTGGATTTGGCATCGAAGTATTTGTTGCTGGGATCGAACTGGCTGGGGTCGGTGATACCGGTTTCCACCACCTCCATCAGGCCCACGATCCCAGGAGGTTTGGCGTTGGAGTGATAGAAGAACGCCCGATCTCCGATCGCCATCGAGCGCATGAAGTTGCGGGCCTGGTAGTTGCGGATCCCATCCCAGAGGGTGGTGCCTTCCTGCTGAAGATGTTGAATCCCGTACACATCGGGTTCACTCTTCATCAGCCAGTAGGCCATCAGTGCCGCTCAGGTTGGGGCGAGGTTAGCCGCGGTGATGCCACCGATCAGCCTGGATCAGAGAGCCCGCACCAGCGCGCGGAAATGGTCGCCCCGCGCTTCGAAATCGCGGTATTGATCAAAGCTGGCGCAGGCCGGCGAGAGCAGCACGGCGCGGCAGCCGTGCTGGCCGGCCAGTTGCCGGGCGAGGGGAACGGCCTGATCCAGGTTGTCCACGCTGTGCACCGCGCCGCTGTAGTGAGCCTGTTGGAGCAGCTGTTCGAACGGGCTGCGGGCGGCGCCGAACAGCACCACCGCCGCCGCCTCGCGCTGCAGTCCTGCCAGCCAGCCCCGGGGATCACCCTGCTTGGCCTCGCCGCCGGCCAGCACCACCAGCGGCCCCTGCAGTGCCTGCAGGGCCACCTCAGCGGCGTCGTAGTTGGTGGCCTTGCTGTCGTTGAACCAGCTGACGCCATCGAGCTCACGGATCCGCTCCAGCCGGTGGGGGACGCCCGGAAAGGAGCGCAGTGCCGCCTCCATCTGCTCGCCGGAGAGCCCCAGCTCCAGGCCCACCGCCACCGCCATCAGCAGGTTCTGACGGTTGTGGGCACCGGGCATGGCCAGGGCACGGGCATCGAGCAGGGGGCCACTGGCCTGGCACACCTGCTCGGCCTCGATCCAGAGGTGCGGCTCCAGGCCGGCGGCGCGGGCCGTCTCGCGGTTGCCGGCGGTGATCCAGTGCGCCTGATCCCAGCTGGCGGCTCGGCTGCGCAGGTCGGGGTCATCGCCGTTGAGAATCCGCACGGCAGAGCGCTCCAGCAGGCTGCGTTTGATCGCGCGGTAGTTGTCGAGCGTGCCGTGCCGTTCGAGATGGTCCGGCGTGAGGGTGGTCCAGATGCCGATGCGGGGTGCCAGCTGCGGCGCTGATTCGATCTGGTAGCTGCTCAGTTCCACCACCAGCCAGGCGGGCAGCGCCCCATCGCTGCGCTCCAGGGCGAGCTCCGCCGCGGAGTGGCCCACGTTGCCGCACATCGGCGCGTCCAGCCCTGCCTCAGCCAGCAGGTGCCCCACCAGGTGGGTGACGGTGGTTTTGCCGTTGGTGCCGGTGATCCCGATCCAGGGCACCCCGGCCGTGGCTTCCCAGGCGGTGGTGATCTCGCCGTCGGTGCGGATGCCCTGCTCCCGCAGGGCCAGCAGGGTGGGGTGGTCCCAGCGGATCCCAGGGCTCACGATCACCCGCCGCGGCGCTGAGGGCAGCGCGGTGAAGCTGGCGGGCTCCAGCGGCGTGCCCAGGCGCACGGCAATGCCTTCCCGGCGCAGCGCTTCGGCGCGGGCCTGCAGGGCCGGGCTGTCGCCGCTCTCCAGCACCAGCACCGCTTCACCACGGCGGTGCAGCAGCCGGGCTGCACCGAGGCCTGATCGCCCCAGGCCGAGCACCACGGTGGGGGCTGCTGAAGCCGCGACACTCATGGCTGGCTCGTCGAACGAAGCATGAGGCAAAGGCCTCAGTTGAATGGGCGATACTGGAATCGAACCAGTGACTCCTACCGTGTCAAGGTAGTGCTCTACCTCTGAGCTAATCGCCCTCAGAGCCTGTCGGCCCGATGAACCTAGCAGTCGGGATCAGCGGCAGCTGATCAGGTTCGATCAGCGACGCTCCATCGCCACACGCCAGCGTTCCCGCTTCGTGGGCTGAATCTCCAGGATCTCCAGCTCGCCGCGTCCATCCAGCCGCACCCGATCACGGCAGCGCAGTTCCCGGCTCGGCGAGGTCACCACCTGCCAGTT
Organism: uncultured Synechococcus sp.; assembly: GCA_913061215.1. GTDB lineage: Bacteria > Cyanobacteriota > Cyanobacteriia > PCC-6307 > Cyanobiaceae > Vulcanococcus. Next base: position 8,810 of record CAJXSQ010000047.1, read on the forward strand.
CACCCGCACGGATCCGTTGCGGATCAGCTCCACCATGCGGCTGCGGGAGATCCCGAGGCCCGCTGAGGCCACCGCATCGAGCCGCAGCGAGGCCTCCACGCTGCTCAGGCGCCGTGGGGTGCGGGCGGCGGGCCAGGGCATCTGCGCCAGCGGCAGCAGGCTGAGCTCCACCTCCACGCTGCGCACCTGAGCGCGGCTGCCATCCCAGCGCTGTCCGGCCTCCTGCTCGATCACCGCCAGGGCGCCGCGGTCGCCGCGCATCCAGATGTCGCCCAGGCTGCCGGGCTCGATGCCCGCCGCCAGCAGGCCGCGGCGCACATCGCCGGGGTCGGCCGGATCGAACAGGAAATTGCCGCTCACCATCAGCCCCGCCAGGGCCGCCTGCTCCTCCAACGGCTGGCCCAGTTCAGCCCGCTGCAGCAGCAGCCGGCGCCGTTCGGCCTGGGGCCAGCCGCCCTCGCTGCTCAGCTGCAGTTCGCTCAGGGCTCCAAGACGCTCCGCTGCCTCCTCCTGCAGGTCGGCCTCCACGAAACCGCTCCAGCAGGGTTCCCAGGTGCGCAGGGCCTCCTCGGCCAGATCGATCAGGGCGGCCAGTTCCTCCGGCCGGCGGCTCCCCTTGAGCAGCTCCTCCCGCGGCAGCATCGCAGCCCCTCAGTTCTCGTTCAGCCGCACCACCGCCTTCGGTCGGGCCTCCTGAAGGCGCGTCCAGGGGATTTCGATGCCGTTGGCCATCTCCAGCAGCAGCAGCCAGTTGCCCTCGTCCAAGCGGTTGCGCAGGGCCCGCACCCGATCGTCCACATCCGAGCTCACGCTGGCCGCCGCCGCGAAGCTGCCCATCCAGCCCGAGCCCAGGCCGAGCAGGCCGCCGATCAGATGGGAGCCGATCGGGCCGGCGAAGGCAAAGGTGTCGAGATCGGTGATGAAGGTGAAGGTGAGGCCGGCGAAGAAACCGAAGGGGATCAGCCAGGTGGCCATGCGCTGCTGGCGGATCCGGCGGGAGAGGGCTGGATTGAGCTCCTGCACCTCCGCGATCGGCGTTTCTCCCCGGCCGATCGTCACCAGCCTCTGGGGTGGGGGGGTGAGCTCCGCCAGCTGATCCTTCAGCTGCAGCAGGCGCTTGCGTTCTGCGCTCACCACCACCACGCTGCTGCCCACGGAGTTCCAGGTCTCAGGTCGTCTGATTCTCCACGGCCTGGGCCTGCGGCGGGGGGCGTGAGACCCACCTCTCTACACTTCACCTCCGGCCGCCCCCACCCCGCCGGGTCATGACAAAGGTTCTGGTTTCCGATCCCATCGATCAGACAGGGATCGACATCCTGTCCCAGGTGGCTCAGGTGGATGTGCGCACGGGCCTGCCGCCCGAGGAGCTCAAGGCGATCATCGGCGAGTACGACGCCTTGATGATCCGCTCCGGCACCACGGTGACGGCCGACATCATCGAAGCCGCCGGCAAGCTGCGGATCATCGGCCGCGCCGGCGTGGGTGTCGACAACGTCGATGTGCCCGCAGCCACCAAGCGCGGCGTGATCGTGGTGAATTCGCCGGAGGGCAACACGATCGCCGCGGCTGAGCACGCCCTGGCGCTGATGCTCTCCCTCTCGCGCCATGTGCCCCACGCCCACGTGAGCACCATGGCCGGCGGCTGGGATCGCAAGAAATATGTGGGCAACGAGCTCTACAAGAAGAAGCTCGGTGTGGTGGGCCTGGGCAAGATCGGCTCCCACGTGGCCCGCGTGGCCAAGGCCATGGGCATGGAACTGCTGGCCTACGACCCGTTCGTGTCGCCCGAGCGCGCCCAGCAGATGCAGGTGAAGCTGCTGCCGCTGGCGGAGCTGTTCGCCGAGGCCGACTACGTGAGCCTGCACCTGCCGCGCACGCCCGACACCGAGAACCTGGTGAACGCCGAGCTGCTGCGCACGATGAAGCCCACGGCCCGGATCGTGAACTGCGCCCGCGGCGGCATCATCGATGAGGCCGCCATCGCGGAAGCGGTGGAGAAGGGTGTGATCGCCGGTGCTGCCCTGGATGTGTATGCCAAGGAGCCCCTGGAGGCCGATTCAGCGCTGCGCAGCGTCAGCGAGCGCCTGATCCTCACCCCGCACCTCGGTGCGTCCACGGCCGAGGCCCAGGAGAACGTGGCCATCGATGTGGCTGAGCAGATCCGCGATGTGCTGCTGGGCCTGCCGGCCCGCAGCGCCGTGAACATCCCCGGCCTCAACGCCGAGGTGATGGAGCAGCTCAAGCCCCATCTGCAGCTGGCGGAAACCCTGGGCCAGCTGCTCAGCCAGCTGGCCGGCGGCCAGATCAGCGAACTGGAGGTGCGTCTGCAGGGTGAATTCGCCAGCCATCCCGCCCAGCCCCTGGTGATTGCCGCCCTGAAGGGCCTGCTTTCCACCGCCCTGGGCGATTCGATCAACTATGTGAACGCCGGCCTGGAGGCCAAGGAGCGCGGCATCCATGTGCTCGAGGTGAAGGACGACGCAGCCCGCGACTTCGCCGGCGGCTCCCTGCAGCTCAGCTCCAAGGGTGCCAACGGCCATCACACCGTGACCGGAGCGGTGTTCGCCGATGGCGAACTGCGCATCACCACCATCGATGAGTTCCCGGTGAACGTGGCCCCCAGCCGCCACATGCTGTTCACCCGCCACCGCGATATGCCCGGCATCATCGGCCACCTCGGCTCCGTGCTCGGCGAGCACAACGTGAACATCGCCTCGATGCAGGTGGGCCGCCGCATCGTGCGCGGTGATGCCGTGATGGTGCTCAGCCTCGACGATCCCCTGCCCGCCAGCCTGCTGGCCACGGTGCATGGCATCGAGGGGATTCAGGAAGCCCATCCGGTGACCCTCTGAGTCCGGAGGTTCTGCGCCGATGACGCTCGCCTGGTGGCGGCTGGAGCTGCCTTCCCTGCCGGAGCTCGAGGAATCGCTGATCTGGAAGCTCAACGCCCTCGGGATTCCCCGGGTGGCGGTGCGGCACCGGCCGGAAGCACCCGAGCAGCGGCAGCTGGTGGCCTGGCTGCCGGCGGCCGACTGGCCCGAGGCTGAGCGGCAGCAGCTGGAACAGGCCCTGGCGCCGCTGGCGGCCACCTTTGGCCTGACCCTGCCGCCGATCCACTGGGAGCAGCAGGACGACGAAGACTGGAGCCTCAGCTGGAAGCAGCATTGGCAGGCCGACCCGGTGGGACAGCGCCTGCTGATCCTTCCCGCCTGGCTGGAGCTGCCGCCTGAACATGCCGATCGGATGGTGATCCGCATGGACCCTGGCAGTGCCTTCGGCACCGGCAGTCATCCCACCACCCGGCTCTGCCTGGAGGCGATCGAGCAGCTGGCTGAGGAGCGCAGCGGCCCTGATGCGCCCGATCTGGGGCCGATCCGGGTGGCGGATCTGGGCTGCGGCAGCGGCATCCTCGGCATCGCGGCCCTGCTGCAGGGGGCGGCCAGTGTGTCCGCCTCAGACATCGACTCCCTGGCGGTGCGTGCCACCCGTGACAACGCCGCCGTGAGTGGCTTCGCCGATCGGCTCAGGGTGGATCTCGGCTCGGTGGAGCGGCTGGCGGAGCTGCTGGACGGCCGGCCCGCGGATCTGCTGCTCTGCAACATCCTGGCGCCCGTGATCGAGGCGCTCTGTCCGGCTTTCGACACGGTGTTGGCGCCGGATGGACTCGGCTTGCTCAGCGGCCTGCTGGTGGACCAGGCGCCGCGGCTGCAGACGGTGTTGGCGGAGCAGGGCTGGCAGGCTGAACTGCGCGCTCAGCAGAGCCAGTGGGGGCTGATGACGATCCGGCGCGCCTGAAGCCTGCCCCGGATCTGCGGATGTCGCATAAGTCACGCTGATCTGTGCCCTCTGTTCTGATTGGGCTTCGCGGCCAGAGGCCTCCGGAACCCCAGAACCACGCTCCGGCGGATGTAGGAAGGGTCCGTCCTACGGGCCCGGGAACTTTCCCAGGAGCCTGTGAGCCCCAATCCCTTCCATGGCTTCCTACAAGGTCACCCTCATCAGCGAGGCAGAGGGCCTCAACAAGACCATCGAGGTTCCCGACGACCAGTACATCCTCGACGCTGCTGAAGAGCAGGGCATCGACCTCCCCTACTCCTGCCGCGCTGGCGCTTGCTCCACCTGCGCCGGCAAGATCACCGCTGGCACCGTCGACCAGTCCGACCAGAGCTTCCTCGACGACGACCAGATCGAAGCCGGTTTCGTGCTGACCTGCGTGGCTTACCCCACCAGCGACTGCACCATCAAGACCCACGCCGAAGAAGAGCTGTACTGAGCTCCTGCCCGGGGCGTGCCTGTTCATGCCCCGGCAGTCGTCTGTCCTCAGCCACCCCACGGGGTGGTTTTTTTGTCTGTCTTCACCCTCGCGTCCTCCCTGTGACCGCCGCCTCCGCCTCGGCATCAACGCCCTCTCCGGTGGCCGCGCTGTATCCCCCTGGGAGCGAGCACACCAGCCCGGGCGGGCAGTACAGCTTCCGGGTGCTGGGCCCCTGCTGCCGCCTGTTCGACCGCGAAGAGCTGCCCTGGCCCTGCTGCCGCATCGCCTGGCGCAGCAAGGAGCCGAGCTGGCGGCGGGTGGGTCGCCGCTTCGTGGCTGATCTGGCGGCGCGGCGCTGCCCCTCCTATGCGGTGGAGCTGCTGCAGCCGGGTTCACGTCCCACCGTCACGGTGCTCACGCTCTTCTCGTTGCGGCTGAGCGCACCCCTGCAGGAGTGGTGGTACAGCAAGCAACCGGCCTCCCTGGAGGCAACAAACATCGCGCCGCCATCGCC
>CAJXSQ010000048.1 GCA_913061215.1 uncultured Synechococcus sp.
TCGACTCCCTGCAGCTCACCGACCACCACCAGGTGGCCACCCCGGTGAACTGGAAGGACGGCGAGGACTGCGTGGTGGTGCCCTCGATCCCCACCGAGGAAGCCCGCAACAAGTTCCCCAAGGGCGTCACCGAGATCAAGCCCTACCTGCGCATGACCCCGCAGCCCAACAAGTGATGCGCTGAACGGCCCCAGCCGTGCAACACCCCCAGCCCCCGGGAGAATGCCCCGGGGGCTTTTTGCTGGCCATGCGGGTGTTGGGTCTGATGAGCGGCACCAGTGCCGACGGCGTGGATGCCGTGCTGGCGGCGTTCAGTGGTCCACCCCGCCGCCCGCGCTGGAGGTTGCTGAGCCGTGCGGCTGTGCCGTATCCGGCAGGCCTGCGCCAACGCCTGATCGCGGCCGGCCAGGGCGGGCCGCTGGTGGCAGCCGATGTGCTGGAGCTGGGGGAAGCGCTCACCGAAGTGCAGGCCGAAGCTGCCCAGAGCTGCGACCCCAGCGGCCAGGCGGAACTGGTGGGCTGCCACGGCCAGACCCTCTGGCACCGGCCTCCCCAGGGGGATCAGCGCGGCTGCAGCTGGCAGCTGCTGCAGGGCCCGCTGCTGGCGGAGCTGCTGCAGCGGCCGGTGGTGTTCGACTTCCGCGCCGCCGATCTGGCCCTGGGCGGCCAGGGGGCCCCGCTGGTGCCGGCCGCTGATGCGGCCCTGCTGCCGCCGATCGGCGGCTGGCGCGCGCTGCTCAACCTCGGCGGCATCGCCAATCTCACCCTGCTGCCGCCCGCCCAGGGGCCCGACCGCCAGGCGGCAGTGCTGGGCTGGGACTGCGGCCCGGCCAACACCTTGCTGGATCTGGCAGCCAGCCACTACAGCGATGGCCGGCTGCCGTTCGATGCCGATGGGGCCTGGGCAGCGGCGGGCCACCCCGATGAAGCGCTGATCACACGCTGGCTGCAACTGCCCTATCTGCAGCAGGCGCCACCGAAATCAACCGGGCGGGAGCTGTTCGGCCGGGACGACCTGCAACGGCGGCTGCGCGATCTGGAGCAGGCCGCCGCGGCCCGTGGAACACAGCTCGATCCCGCCGACGCCCTGGCCACCCTCACCGCCTTCAGCGCCGCCGTGGTGGCCCAGGACCTCGCGCGGGGCCCGGCGGTGCTGGAGCTGCTGGTGGCCGGCGGCGGCGCCCGCAACGCCACCCTGATGGGCGAGCTGCGCCGCCGCTGCCGCGGCCTGCAGCTGCGCCCCCTGGCGGAGCTGGGCATCGGCGAGAGCGATCGCGAGGCCCTCGCCTTCGCGCTGCTGGCCTGGTGGCACCGGCTGGGGGTGCCCGGCTCGTTGCCCTCGGTGACGGGAGCGCGGCGCGGCGCGGTGCTGGGGGTGTGCGCCAGGCCCGCCGGCAGGGCACGGGAGGCCTCCCATCAACTTCCGCTGCGAAGCGAAGGCAGAACCAGCCGCTCTGCATAGGCTGAACGCATCGGCCAGGAAGCCCATGAGCGCCGGCAACGCACCCGCCCTCTACGAGCGCATCCGCAGCGATCAGGCGCTGACGCAGGACCTGTTCCGCCAGGCCCTGCAGGACCCCTCAGGCACCCTGAGCCGGATCTGCGAGCTCGGCAGCAGCTGGGGGCTGCCCGTGAGCCGCGAGGAGGTGAAGACCCACCTGGCCGCTGTCGACGACGCCGACACCAAGCAGTGGCTGCTCAAGGCCCGGGGCGGCCTCTGAGCTGGTGCGACGCGGCCGCCGATCGGTGCCCATCCAGCTGAAGAACAGCCAGTAGCTCATGATCGCCAGGCCGGCGGCCACCACCAGCGCAGCCACCTGTTCAAGCCGCTTCAGCATGGCGCCTCCATCCGCTCCGGCAGAGCTCCAGTGTGCCGGGCGGGTCGCCCCACGGGAGATGATGAACGTCTGACCGGGCCGCAGCGCCCACACCGGCGCCCCGCTTCCCCATCTGTGCTCCGCCTCGAACGCGTTTCCAAGATCTATCCCACCGGTGAGGTGCTGCGGGATGTCACCTGGGAGGTGAAACCAGGGGATCGCATCGGCCTGGTGGGGGTGAACGGCGCCGGCAAATCCACCCAGATGCGGATCATCGCCGGGATGGAGGAGCCCAGCAGCGGCCAGGTGGTGAAGCAGGGCGATCCCCGCATCGTGTATCTGCAGCAGGAATTCGATGTGGATGTGCGCCGCACGGTGCGGCAGGAGCTGTTCCAGGCCTTCGGTGAGGCCGCCACGGTGCTCAACCGCCAGCGCGAGGTGGAGGAGGAGATGGGTTCGGAGCAGGCCGCCGAGGATCCCGATCACCTCGATGCGCTGATCCACGAACTGGGCAGCCTGCAGAGCCGCTTCGAGAGCCTGCACGGCTACGAACTCGATGCCCGCATCGACAAATTGCTGCCCACGATCGGCTTCACCCCAGACGGCGCCGAGCAGCTGGTGGGCGACTACTCCGGCGGCTGGCAGATGCGCATCGCCCTGGGCAAGGTGCTGCTGCAGGAGCCGGATCTGCTGCTGCTGGACGAACCCACCAACCACCTGGATGTGGAAACGATCCAGTGGCTGGAGGACTACCTGGTGGGGCAGACCTGCCCGCTGGTGGTGATCAGCCACGACCGGGCCTTCCTCGATCGGGTGTGCAATCAGATCGTGGAAACCGAGCGGGGCATCTCCCGCAGCTACCTGGGCAACTACAGCCAGCACCTGGAGCAGAAGGCCCTCGAGCGCGAGGCCGGCCAGGCGGCGTTCGAGCGCCAGCAGAAGGAGCTGGCCACCCAGCAGGCCTACATCGATCGCTTCCGCGCCAGCGCCACCCGCTCCACCCAGGCCAAGAGCCGCGAGAAGCTGCTGGAGAAGGTGGAGCGGATCGAGGCGCCGATCGAGAGCGTGAGCGGACCGCGCTTCCAGTTCCCGCCGGCCCCACGCAGCGGTCGGCTGATTGCCGAAATCAAAGATCTCAGCCACAGCTACGGCGAGCAGATCCTGTTCCTGGGGGCGAATCTGGAGGTGGAGCGGGGCGATCGGATCGCCTTCGTGGGCCCCAACGGCGCCGGCAAATCCACCCTGCTGCGCCTGGTGATGGGCATCGAGACGCCGGATGAGGGCTTCGCCGGCCTGGGCGAGCACAACGTGATCGCCGGCTACTTCGAGCAGAACCAGGCCGAAGCCCTGGATCTCTCCAAAACGGTGATCGACACGCTGTTTGAAGCGGTGCCCGACTGGACCCAGACCCAGGTGCGCTCGCTGCTGGGCAGCTTCTGCTTCAGCAACGACGCCGTGTTCAAGGAGGTGGGCAAGCTCTCCGGCGGCGAGAAGGCGCGGCTGGCCCTGGCGCTGATGCTGCTGATGCCCTGCAATCTGGTGGTGCTCGATGAGCCCACCAACCACCTCGATATCCCCGCCAAGCAGATGCTCGAGGATGCCCTGATCGAGTACGAGGGAGCGGTGCTGGTGGTGAGCCACGACCGCTACTTCATCTCGCGGGTGGCCAACAAGATCGTGGAGATCCGCGATGGCGAGCTGGTGCAGTACCGGGGCGATTACGCCTACTACCGCGAAAAGAAAGCCGAGGAGGCCGCCGCCGCCGAGGCCGCACGCCTCGCTGCGGAGCAGGAGGCCAAGCGCAAAGCCAACCGCGACAAGCAGAAGGCCCGCAGCGCCGCCAAGAAGAAAGGCGCTGCCTGAGCAACGGCATCAGCAGCGCGCGACAAACAACTTCACATTCGCCTAGGCAAGAGGACTCATTCTTCTTGGCCGTGCGGCAACGTGTTCATACGCTGATGATTCACCCCCTGAACGAGGTCAGGTCATGGGCATGTTCCCGCAGTCAGATCCCCTCTCCAGCGGAGCCGAGCTGCTGGCACTGGGCGTTCAGAGCGACAGCGCAGCCGGTCCTGATCCGGTGGAGAGCTATTTCGAGTGCATCACAGCCTGCTCACTGGATGATGGCGACTGTGTGACCCAGTGCGTTGAGGTGCTGCGCTCCGCCGAGGCGTGATCAGCGCGAGCCCATGAGTGTGGAGAGTTCCACCGGCGTCACCTGCAGCGTCAGGCTCTGGCCCTGGCGCTGCACCTGCAGCTGCATCGGGCGGCCGACGCCATTGCGCTCCACCAGCTGGGTGAGCTGCGCCGGGTCGCGCACCGCCTGATCACCCACCGCCACGATCCGATCCCCAGGCCGTAGACCGGCCCTGGCCGCAGGACCGTTGGGCATCACGCTGCGCACCACAGCGCCGGCAACCTGGTTGCCTGCACCGCCGCGCGCGGCATCCAGACCAACGCCGATCATGGCGTGACTGACGCTCCCCTGGCTCACCAGTTGCTGGGCGATCGTGCGGGCGCGGTTGATCGGGATGGCAAAGCCGAGGCCGGCTCCCGGACCCGAACGCACCAGGGTGTTGATGCCCACCACCGCACCATCGGCATCGAGCAGCGGACCACCGGAATTACCGGGATTGATGGCGGCATCCGTCTGAATCAGCTCGAGCCGCTTGTCGGTGATGCCGAGCTTGGCGGCATTGCGGTTGAGGCTGCTCACGATGCCGAGGGTCACCGTCTGATCCAGGCCGAAGGGGTTGCCCACGGCAATCACCCAATCGCCCACCTGCAGCGCTTCGGAGTTGCCCAGCGAGGCCACGGGCCAGGAGCCGCCCGGAAGCTGCACCACCGCCAGATCGGTCACACGATCGGCGCCCACCACCGTGCCCTCCACACGGCGGCCATCGCTCAGGCCCACCGTCACCCGGTTGCTGCCCTCCACCACGTGGGCGTTGGTGAGCAGCAGTCCGCTGGAGTCGTAGATGAAGCCACTGCCCTGGCCGCGTTCGGTGCGCTGGGAGGGGGGAATCGCGCCGCCGCCCTGGGGTATCCCGAAGAACTGGCGCAGCAGCGGATCCATGAAGGGGAACGGCGGCAGCGCCTGCCGGCCCGGCACCACCACCGTGCGTTCGGTGTCGATCGTGACGACGGCAGGACCGGTGCGACGCACAGCCTCGGCCACAAACGACTGCCGCGACAGCACAGCGCTGGCCGCCGGCGACTGGGCCAGCACCGGCGGCAGAGCACCGGTGATCAGGGCCGTGGCCAGAGCCAGGGGCAGGGCCCGGGAATGCACAGCAGCCATGCAGCCAAACGTTGCGCTGATCGACCGTACGCAGATTCCAGGCCGCCGCAACCGCCCCGGCGCTGGTGGATTTCCCCACCGCTGGCGCTGCCCGCGCGATGATGCAGTCAACGCTCCGATCCGCCGCAAGCTCCGCCACAAGGCCATGACCTCAGAGGTGTTCGCCAAGCTGCTGCCGCTGGTCTACGGGGCCTGCTTTCTCGGCCTGCTCTGGCAGGCCTTCCGGATCATGAGCCGCGGGTACGGCGCCGTGCCGCGCCCAGGGCAGACGGATCGCACGCCCCAGGGCGACCGCACCGGCCGGCTCACGATCCATCCCGAACTGCTCGACGCCGACGGCCAACTCACCCGCGACGATCTGCTCACCGTGCGCTTCGGTGGCGACAACGAGCAGCCCGCCTCACCGAACGACCCCAGCTGAACCCGCACGGGCCCATCAGCTGGTACAAGAGTTGAGTGCTTGTGGACACAGCGGAGGCTGAGTGGAGCAAAGAACCCGGATCGTGGCTGCAGTGCTCAAGGCCATCAAGCTGCCCCCCCGCTTCCAGCTCAAGCTGGTGAAGGAGGATCCCGTACGCCTGGAGCTGATCCTCACCCCCGCTTACGGCAAGCAGCCGATCCTGGTGGGCATCGTGGAATCGCAGGATCTTGTGGCCCGCCGCGACCGCGAAGGCCGTGTCCCCCGCGACCTGCAGGGCACCTGGGATTGGACGGTGCGGCACGGCAAGGTGAGCACCGGTGGCTGGAATCCCTATCTGAAAGAAGCCCTGCAGACGATGTTTGAAACCGGACTGCCGGCCATCGTTTACGAGGAGACCACCGGCGAGGTGTATCACCCGGTGGATGGTGCCCGCCACGTGCGCTGAGCCTCTCCGGCCTGTTGGCTTCATCCCCGCCCCTGCCGATCGAACCCCTGCTGCCCGAGCTGGTGCAGCGGCTCGGGCCGGGTTCCACGCTGCTGCTGCAGGCACCACCGGGGGCCGGGAAAACAACCCGGGTGCCGCTGGCCCTCCTTCAGGCCTGCGCTGCCGCAGGCGGGGCTGATCACGGGCGGATCCTGATGCTCGAGCCCCGGCGCGTGGCGGCCAAGGCCGCCGCCGAGCGTCTGGCGGCCGAACTGGGGGAGCAGCCCGGCCAGCGCGTGGGTTATCGGGTGCGCCTGGAGAGCCGCGTGTCCGCGGCCACACGGATCGAGGTGCTCACCGATGGCCTGTTCCTGCGGCAGCTCCAGGCCGATCCCGCCCTGGAGGGTGTGGCCTGCGTGATCTTCGATGAATTCCACGAGCGGCGCTGCGAGGCCGATCTGGCCCTGGCGCTGCTGCGGGAAGCCCGGCCGCTGCTGATGCCCGAGCTGCGGCTGCTGGTGATGTCGGCCACGCTCAACCTGCAGCCGCTGCAGGAGCAGCTGCCGGAGGCCGGCCTGCTCACCAGCGCAGGGCGCAGCCATCCGGTGCAGATCAGCCACCTGCCGCCGCGGGAGCGCGAGCCCCTGCCCCGGCAGGTGGTGCGCGCCCTGGAGAGCCACTGGCTCGATCAGCGCGGCAGCGGCGAAACGGTGCTGGTGTTCCTGCCGGGCCAGCGCCAGATCCAGCAGACCCTGGAGGCGATCGCCGCCACCGGCTGGGGCCAGGAGCTGGAGCTGTGCCCCCTGCACGGCAACCTGCCCCTGGCGGAGCAGAGCAAAGCCATCCGGGCCAGCCGCACTGCGGCTGGGAAGGTGGTGCTGGCCACCAGCATCGCCGAGAGCTCGCTCACGATCGAGGGCGTCACCCTGGTGATCGACAGCGGCCTGAGCCGCCGCAGCCGCTTCGATCCAGGCAGCGGCATGGAAACCCTGATCACCCTGCCCGCCAGCCAGGCCAGCGCCGAGCAGCGCGCCGGCCGCGCCGGCCGCCTCGGGCCGGGCCGGGCCCTGCGCCTGTGGAGCCCGGCGGAGCAACAGCGCCGCCCGGCCTTTGATCCACCGGCGGTGCTGGAGGCCGATCCCGCGCCGCTGGTGCTGCAGCTGGCGCAGTGGGGCGCTGGCCTCGGCGCTGACCTGCCGTGGCTGGAAGCTCCGCCGCAGGCCCATCTGCTGGAGGGGCAGGGGCTGCTGGCGCAGCTGGGCGCTGTGGATGCCACGGGCGCGCTCACGCAACACGGGCGCCGGCTGGCGGAGCTGGGACTGCATCCCCGCCTGGCCCAGCTGCTGCTGCGGGCGCGGGAGCTGGGGGCCGAGGAGCTGGGCTGCTGCCTGGCGGTGCTGCTCAGCGAACGGGATCCCTTGCGCCAGGACGCTGCCGGCTGCGACCTCATGCGCCGGCTCGACTGGCTGCGGGGGGCTGGGCGGGACCCACGCCGGCAGCAGATGCAGCAGCTGAAACAGCAACTGCTGCGGCAGCTGGGCCGTCCAGCCCAGTCCGCGGCGCCCACAGCCGAGGAGAGCGCGATCGCGGCGGAACTGGTGGCCCATGCCTACCCCGAGCGGGTGGCTCTGGAGCGCCAGCCCGGCAGCGGGCGCTATCTCACCCGTGGGGGGCGCGGGGCGGAGTTGCCACCCGGCGACCCGCTGCTGGGCACTGAGGCGCTGGCGATCGCCAAAGCGGATGGAGGCGCCAGCAACGCCCGCATCCAGCTGGCGCTGCCGCTGGCGGCCAGCAGCCTGGCGGCACTGGCCGAGGCCTACGGGCAGCTGGAGGAGCGGGTGAGCTGGGACAGCCAGCAGCAACGGGTGCGGGCCGAACGGGAACTGCGGCTGGGGGCGCTGGTGCTGGAGCGCCGCCCCTGGCCGGAGGCCCCCGCCGAGGCCCGCCGCGCGGCTGTGTTGGCGGGCCTGCGGGAGCTGGGGCTGGAGGCCCTGCCCTGGCAGCGCAGCAGCCGGCAGCTGCAGCAGCGGCTCTGCCTGGCGCACCGGGAGCTGGGCGAGCCATGGCCCGACCGCAGCGACACCGCCCTGGCCGCCGATCCGGAGGGCTGGCTGGCTGATCAGCTCGATGCGGTGCGCAGCCGCCAGGACCTGCAGAGCCTGGATCTGATCGAAGCCCTGTGGAGCGGCCTGCCCTGGCAGGCGCGGCGGGAGCTGGAGGCGCTGCTGCCGGCCGCGATCCCGATCCCCTCCGGCCGCCAGGCCAGCCTGGACTACAGCAGCGGCGAACCGGTGCTGGCGGTGAAGCTGCAGGAGCTGTTCGGAGCGGCGAGCACACCCACGGTGCTGAACGGGCGGCTGGCCGTCACCGTGGAGCTGCTCTCACCCGCAGGCCGGCCGGCCGCGATCACGCGCGATCTGGCCGGCTTCTGGAACGGCGCCTACCAACAGGTGCGCAAGGACCTGCGCGGCCGCTACCCGCGCCACCCTTGGCCGGAAGACCCGGCCAGCACACCCGCCACGGCGCTCACCAAGCGAGCACTGGAACGGCGTCAGTCCCAGAGGTGATCAAAGCCGAAGTGATGCAGGCCCTCGGCAATCCCGCTGCAGCCCTCGCCGCGGGCGCGATACACCGAGGGCAGGCGGGGCAGATGCTCCACCAGGGCGGGCTCGGCATTGCCCACCATCACGCCCTTGAGGCCGGTTTCGAACATCGCCAGATCGTTGAGGGTGTCACCGGCGGTGACCACCCGCTCGTGATCGATCTCCAGCCACTCCAGCAGGGCCAGCAGGGTGCTGCCCTTGTTCACGCCCGCGGGGAGCAGATCCAGATAGCGGTTGTCGGAGAACAGGCAATCCACCCCATGGGCCTCCAGCTGAGGCACGAGGTTGTGATCGAAACGATCCGGATCCACGTAGTAGGCCAGTCGCCGCTCCGAGTGCAGCGGCTGTGAGGTGAGGCCGGGCTGCCCCTCCAGCAGGGGCAGCAGCCGCTCCGCCGTTCCCTGCCAACGCTCCTCGATCGGATCCACCGCCAGCGGAACCGGCTGCAGCGAGCTGCCGCAGGCCACGGTGCAGCCCACATCACCGATCACCAGGTGCGGTGCCGCCAGGCCGATGGGCTCATCCTCCTGCAACACCCGGGCGATGGCCGAGAGATCGCGCCCCGTGCTGAACACGTGCAGCACCCGCTCGCGCTGATCCGCCAGCCAGCGGTAGAAACGCCGCCGCTCCTCGGTGGCCCCACCCAGCAAGGTGCCATCGAGATCGGTCACCAGCACGAGCTCCGGATCCGCGGGCAGCGGCGCTGAAAGCTGGCTCTGCAGCAACTGACGCGACATCAACCCCGATCCGGCAAGTCGAGGCAACCGTATCGCCTAACACCGTCAAGCAGGCGCCATGTTTCGTTACAGTTCCGGCGTTCGCGGCAATCCGATGCCTGACTCCACCTCTGCACCTGCTCGCTTCGGTTTTGTGAATTTCGCCGAGACCTGGAACGGTCGTCTGGCGATGCTCGGCTTCACCATCGGCCTGGCCACTGAGCTGCTCACCGGCCAGGGCATCCTCGGCCAGATCGGCCTCGGCTGATCGTCACCCAAGCGATGCCGAGCGCCCTCTGCTTCAGGGGGCGCTTTTTCATGGGCCAGACTGGCCGCAGTCCATCCCCGGCACCGTCCTCTGGCCCAGCTCTTCGCCAAGAACCGCCGCGATGGCGCCCGCATGCTCAGCAGCGGCCTGGTGATCACCTCCATCGGCTGGATCCGCATCGATCACCCCGTGGGCAAGGTGGTGGCGGTGCTGGGCAGCCTGATCTGCCTCTACTGGTGGAACTGTTACCGGCGCCTGGAGCGCTGAACGAGGACTCCGAGCGTTGAACAGCGACACCGGCCTGCCGCATTACAGCGTCGCCGAACTCAATCAGGCCATCGGTTCGCTGCTGGAGCGGGGTTTCGCCCCGCGCTTCCTGCTGGATGCCACCGTTTCACGCCCGCAGCTGAAGAAGGGACACCTCTGGCTCACCCTCGTGGATGAGCAGGCCTCGATCTCGGGTGTGGTGTGGGCCTCCCAGCTGAATCGCCTCACGTTCCGCCCCAGCGAAGGCGATGGCGTGCTGGTGGTGGGCAAGCTCAATTTCTGGGCCAGCCGCGCCAACCTCTGCGTGCAGATCCTGGATCTGCGCCCGAGCCTGAGCGCGGTGCTCCGCCAGTTCGAGCGGGTGCGCAGCCTGCTCGAACCGGAAGGATTGCTGGCGCCGGCGCGCAAGCGGGCCCTACCGGCGATGCCGGCCGCCATCGCCCTGCTCACCAGCGTGCCCAGCTCAGCCCTGGCCGACATGCTGCGCACCGCACGGGAGCGCTGGCCGGCAACCGCTATCCATGTGGTGCCGATCCCGGTGCAGGGACCTGTGGAGGCACAGATCCGCGCCCGTCTGGCTGAGGTGATCGAACGAGCTCCCGATCTGGGCGTGGAAGCGATCGTGCTGGCGCGCGGCGGCGGCAGCCGGGAAGATCTCGCCGTCTTCGATGGAGAGGAGCTGGCACGGGATCTGGCCGCCTGTCCGCTGCCGGTGGTGACCGGCCTGGGCCATGAGGACGACACCACCATCGCCGACCTGGTGGCCGATTACCGGGCCGCCACCCCCACGGCGGCGATCGTGGCGCTGCTGCCCGAGCGCAGCAGCCTGATCAACGCCCTGCAGCAACAACGCATCCTGCTGCGGCAACGGTTGCTGCAACGCCTGGGCCAGGAGCGCCATCGGCTTGAGCTCCACCGCGAACGGCTGCTGCAGCTGCATCCGAGGCGACTGCTCGATCTGCAACGCCAGCAGTTGCTGCAACGGCTCGAGCTGCTGCGGGCACTCTCCCCCGAGCGACTGCTCGAGCGTGGATTCGCCCTCGTGCAGCATCCGGATGGACGGCTGGTGCGCAGCATCGAGCAGGTGAGCGTGGGCAGCAGGCTCGAACTGGTGCTGGCCGACGGCAAAGTGGACACTCAAGTCCGTGAGGTGCGCGGGAAAACCGATGGCTGACAACCAGGCGCAATGGCTGGAGGACGTTCAGAACCTCAGCTTCAACGAAGCCCGCACGGCGCTTGAGCTGGCGATGGCACAACTGCAATCCAGCGAGCTGGAGGTGGAGCAGATGGCCGATCTCTACCGACGAGCCGAGGCCTATGCCGATCGCTGCCAGGCCGTTCTCGAGAGCGTGGAGCAGAACGTGATCGAATGGGAAGCCACAGCCGGCTGAGACCCGCTCGATGACCACACGCAGCACCTCTGGCCCCTGGCTGGCCTGGCTCTATCTCGCCCTGGCGATCGCGGGCGGAGTCCTGCCCTGGCTGGCCAATCTTGAGTTCATCGGCAGTACGGGCTCCCCCTTCGATCTGGAGCTGTTCATTCAGCTGGCCAACGCGAATCCCGCAGCACAGTCGCTCTCGCGTGATCTGTTGATCGGAGCCTCAGCCGTCACGATCTGGATCGTGGTGGAGAGCCGGCGGCTGCAGATGCGGCACCTGTGGCTGGTGCTGCTCAGCTCGGTGACGATCGCCTTCGCGTTCGCCGCTCCCTTCTTCCTGTTCCTGCGGGAGCGGCGCCTGGCAGAGCTGGCCCGCTGCGGCGAAGAAGCCGATCAGCTGTCGCCGGACACCTCGCGCACCTGAACGTCGATCACCGCACGGCTGGCTGGTGGCTCCGCCGCGGTGCCGCCGCCCTGCCCCTGGCCAGCCGAGAGCGACGTCCCGCAGGCAGGACAGACCGTTGACCCGATGCTCACCGTGCCGCAGGCGGGACAGGTGATCAACCGACGCTTGAACCACTGCCAGGCCAGAAAGCCGGCGCCGGCGAGCACCAGGGGACCAAACACCAGCAGCAGGGTGACCCCCTGGAGCACATCGAAGAACAGCCGCGCTGTGAAGCCCGGGGCGAGCAACAGCAGGGCGATCACCAGGATCCACAACCAGGGAATCGGGCGTTGCATCAGGCTCCCTCTCGGCGCGTCGGTCTCATCCTCACAGTGGCGGGCCTTCGGCGCCACGCACAACGGGGGCGGATGTCTCCCCCTCGCGGCGACGGCTCACCACCACGCTCATGGCAATGCCGTAGTAAACAATCAAACCCACCAGCCACACCCAGAGGCTGAGCAGCAGCACACCACCGATCACGCCATAGGCCTGAAAACGGTTGCCGAGCGAGAGAAGGCTTCGTCCCAGCGCCGCATTGAGCGTGGTGAGAGCAAAGCCAATCAACAGCGCACCAGGCACCAGTGCACGGTGGGGCACACGACGCGTCGGCAGGATCACCATCAGGGCGTAGGCCATGCTGCAAGAGATCAGCAGCGACACGCCGAAATCCACAGCCCAGGGAACGGGCGCCCAGAGATGCAACCAGCTGGGCGTCCACTGCTGCAACATCAGTCGCCAACTGCCGGGACTCAACAACCGCAGATTGGTGGTCAGCTGATCCAGAACCACGAAGAATCCAATCAGAGCCACAAGGGCCAGGGATTCAAGTCGCGCCCTGATGAAACGCCAGACAGGCCAGGTCCAGTGATCGATCGGTTGCAGACAGGGACGAAAGCCCCAGAGCCGATCGGCTCCACGCTGCAGGCTCAGATAGGCATTGGTGGAGGAAACCAACAGGAAACCAGCACCAACAAGGCCAGCTCCCGTGCCCTGCCGGATCAATTGCAACAACGTACTGCTCACAATCGGCGTCACCGCAGGAGGCAAGAACTGATCCGCCAGGGCCAGCAATTGGTCGGTGAGATTTTCAGCCCTGCCCAACAGCCGACTGGCAACACCCAGGGCAATCAGCAGAATTGGGAAAAACGATTGCAGCGTGTGATACGCAAAAGCAGCACTGAGATCCACGCAATCCTCGCGATCCCAGAGGCGATAAGAGCGCCAGAACAAGCGAGCCGTTGCACGCCAGGGGGCAGACCTGTGCATTGTTGTTGCGTGAGCCTGCGCGCTCCCCGACGTTACAACCGGACTCCCAGTCCGCCAAGCCAACAAAAAAGCCACCCCGCGGGGTGGCTTTTTCATCAGAG
>CAJXSQ010000049.1 GCA_913061215.1 uncultured Synechococcus sp.
GTCAGTGCTGGAGATGTCATCCCCCGCCAGCATTTCGGCGATCGGGCCCATCACGGCGGCGTAGGTCTTGCCGGAACCGGTGGGCACCTGCAGCAGGCCGCTTTCGCCCGCCAGGTAGGCCTGCCAGCACTGGCGCTGGAAGGCCATCGGCGTCCAGCCCTGCTGGGCGAACCAGGCCTCGATCGGCGCCAATGGATCACTCACGGCTGCTCGGCTCACAGCTGCTGCTCCATCAGGGCGATGGCGCTGGCCAGGCTGTCGGCCTCGCTGGCGGGTTTATCGGTGCGCCAGCGGCTGATCCGGGGAAAACGAACCGCGAAACCGCATTTGTGCCGTTTCGAAGGCTGAATGCCTTCAAACGCCAGTTCGAACACCTGCAGCGGTTCCACCGCCCGCACCGGCCCGAAGCGCTCGGTGGTGTGGGCACGGATCCAGCGGTCGAGGGCGCGGATCTCGGCGTTATCGAGTCCGGAGTAGGCCTTGGCGAAGGTCACCAACTCGCCTTCGCTGTTCCAGAGGCCAAAGCTGTAGTCGGTGTAGAGGTTGGCGCGCTTACCGCTACCGGCCTGGGCGTAGAGCAGCACGGCATCGAGCCGCAGCGGTTCGAGTTTGTGCTTCCACCAGTGCCCGCGCTTGCGCCCCACCAGATAGGGCGCCTGGAGCGCCTTGAGCATCAGCCCTTCGGCCCGGAGTGCGCGGGCCTGATCGCGCAGGGCATTGAGCTGATCCCAGCTGGCGAGCTTGAGGGTGGCCGAGAGCCGCAGGCGGCCCTCACCCTGCTCCTCCTGCAGTCCAGCCCATTGCCGGTGCAGGGTTTCCAGGCGCGCGCGGCGCTGCAGCAGCGGTTGCTCCCGTCGATCCACCCCCTGCTCCTCCAGCAGGTCGTAGGCCACAAAGGCAGCCGGGCACTGCTTCTGCAGGTTGCGGCTCGGTGCCTTGCGCCCGAGCCGTCGTTGCAGGCTGGCGAAGGGTTCCGGTTGATCCGCATCGCCGTGCCACACGATCACCTCCCCATCGAGCACGGTTCCCTGCGGCAGCTGCTCCGCCAGGGCGATCAGCTCCGGAAAGGCCTCATTGATCAGCTCCTCACCGCGGCTCCAGAGGCTGCAGCCGCCGGCGCGGTGGATCAGCTGGCCGCGGATGCCATCCCATTTCCACTCCAGCTGCCAGTTGTCCGGCGGTGTGGTCTCCAGCTGGCCCGGCTCCAGCGGGCTGGCCAGAAAGAAGGGGTAGGGCCGGGCCGAGAGGGTCTCGTTCTGCCCGGCGGTTGCCGTGAGTTCGGCAAAGGCGGCGGCACTGGGGGTGAAGCCACCCATCAGCCGGTGGGCCACCAGTGCTTCATCCAGGGCGGCACTGCGGGCGAGGGCCCTGGTCACCAGTCCTGTGGACACCCCCACCCGGAAGCCTCCGCTCAGCAGCTTGTTCACCAGCAGCAGCTGGTCTGCCGGCAGGCTGCGCCAGCAGGCCTGCACCGCTTCCGCCTGGGCTTCCCCTTGCAGGGCCGCTAGCCGCGGCAGGTGTTCCTCCATCCACAGAGCAAGGGAATCCTCAAGGCTGGCGCTGCTGCTCTCGCAGCGATCGTCTGTGCCATCGGGCCGCTGCTGCCAGAGCAAGGCCACCGTTTCGGCTGAATCGCCCACCTGGGCGTGGCAGGCCTCGAACAACCAGTCCGGCAGCGCCGTGCCCGCCAGGCAGATCTCCCGCAGCCTGCGGCCGGTGATCAGGCGCCGGCGCCGCTTGCCCAGCAGCAGCGCCAGGGCCCAGGCGGCGTCGGCGGCAGCCGCACGGCGGAAATAGGCCTCGAGCGCGTCGAGCTTGGCGCTCGTGCTGCCGGTGCCATCCAGCTGCTGGAAGAGGGCGGCGAACGCTTGCATCAGCTCGTCGGCGTGTCGTCGTCGTCGAAGCGCTCGGCCTCGAAGTGGCCTTCCAGCGGCTCGGCGCTGATCCCCTCCACCTCCTGCAGGTAGCGGGCCAGCACGTTGCTCTGGCCGTGGGTCACATACACCTGGTCAGCCCGGCTGGCGCGAACGCTCTGCAGCAGCCCGTTCCAGTCGGCATGGTCGCTCATCACGAAGCCGCGCCCGTAGCCGCGCCGCCGCCGGGCTCCGCGCACGGCCATCCAGCCACTCACGAAGCCGTTCTGGGCCTTGGCGAAGCGCCCGAGCCCGCGGCTGCGGTGCGCGGCAGGCGGCGCGATCAGCAGGCGGCCCGCCAGATCGGCGCCGCGCTCCAGCTGCGCGAGGGGCCGGGTGGGCGGCATCGCCACGCCCGCTTCGCGGTAGGGGCCCATCAACCGATCCACCGCGCCGTGCAGCAGCACCTCCTCGCTCACCCCGAGGCGATGCAGCTCCGCCAGCACCCGCTGCGCCTTGCCGAAGGCATAGCAGAACAGCACCGATGGTCGATCCGGCGCGCTGCGCCACCACGCGAGAATCTCTGCGGCCACCTCAGCCCCGCTCCGCCAGCGGTAGATCGGCAGCCCGAAGGTGGCTTCGGTGATCAGCACATCCGCTTCCACCGGCTCGAACGGTGTGCAGCTGGGATCGGCGCAGCGTTTGTAGTCGCCGCTCACCAGCCAGCTCTCGCCTCCCGCCTCCAGGCGGATCTGGGCGCTGCCGAGCACGTGTCCGGCGGAATGAAACGACACGCGGGCATCGCCGATGCGGTGCAGCTGGCCGTAGTCCACCGGCAGCAGCTTGATCTCCGCCCCCAGCCGCTCCCGCAGGATGCCCTCGCTCATGCCGGTGGCCCAGTACTCACCGCAGCCCGGCCGGGCGTGATCGGCATGGGCGTGGGTGATCAGTGCCCGCGGCACCGGCCGCCAGGGATCGATCCAGGCACGTGCCGCCGGGCAGTAGAGCCCCTCCGGGCTGAGTTGCAGCAGGCCGCCAGGGGCGAGGGGCATGGGCGCTGGTGGCGTGGAGCATGGGCTCGGCCACGAATCATCGCCAGCCGTGGTGCAGCTCTGCGACACCCGGTTGACGCCAGGCGGCAGCGTCTCTAGCCAGGGGTTGATCCCCTGCGGTCCGCCGCCATGGCCCTCAACGACTTCCGCGATGAGCTCGCGGCCACCGCAGCGGCCCTGGCGGCACCGGGTAAGGGGCTGCTGGCGGCGGATGAATCCACCGGCACGATCGGCAAACGCTTCGATGCCATCGGCCTGGAGAACACCGAGGAGCACCGGCGCGCCTACCGCAGCCTGCTGGCCACCACCGAGGGGCTCAGCGAGCACATCTCCGGCGTGATCCTCTACGAGGAAACCCTGTTTCAGGACAGCACCGCCGAGGCCGGCAGTGCCCCGATTGTGGAGCTGTTCCAGAAGCAGGGGATCGTGCCCGGCATCAAGGTGGATCAGGGGGTGGAACCCCTGGCCGGCGGTGTGGCGGGCGAGAGCTGGTGCACGGGTCTCAAGGGCCTCGCTGAACGGGCGGCCCGCTACTACGCCCGTGGCGCCCGTTTCGCTAAGTGGCGGGCGGTGCTGCAGATCAGCGGCAGCGGGGCGCCTTCGGAGCTGGCGGTGCGCGAGAACGCCTGGGGCCTGGCCCGCTACGCCCGCACCGTGCAGGAGCACGGGCTGGTGCCGATCGTGGAGCCCGAGATCCTGATGGATGGCGACCACGACATCACCACCACCGCTTCGGTGCAGGAGTGGGTGCTGCGCACCACCTATGAAGCCCTGGCGATGAACGGTGTGTTCCTCGAGGGCAGCCTGCTCAAACCCTCGATGACCTGTCCTGGCGCCGGCTGTCCCACGCAGGCCAGCGCCGATGAGGTGGGCGAGTTCACGGTGCGCACCCTCAGCCGCACCGTGCCCGTGGCGGTGCCGGCGATCCTGTTCCTCAGCGGCGGTCTGAGTGAGGAGGACGCCAGCCTCTGCCTCAACGCCATCAATCAGGTGGCGGCTCAGGGTTACGTCCCCTGGCACCTGGGTTTCTCCTACGGCCGCGCCCTGCAGCATTCCTGCATCCAGCACTGGGGCGGCAGTGATGTGGCCGCCGGCCAGGCGGCCTTGCTGGCCAGGGCCCGCGCCAATGGCGCCGCCAGCCGCGGCGCTTACGAGCCTGGCTCGGAGCCGTCGGATGACGCCAGCCTGTTTGTGGCCAACTACAGCTACTAGCGGCTCATCGCCAGCATCTTCTCGATCGGCTGCAGCGCCCGCTGGCGCATCGCCTCATCCAGTTCGATCTGCGGCGCCATGGTGTTCAGGCACTGCCACAGCTTCTCCAGCGTGTTGAGGCGCATGTAGGGGCAGGCGTTGCAGCTGCAGCCATCGGCGCCGGGTACCTCGAAGAAGTCCTTGTTCGGCACGGCCTTGCGCATCTGGTGCAGGATTCCGGGCTCGGTGAGCACGATGAAGCCGCTGGCCTCGCTGGCCTGGGCCCGGCGCAACAGGGCGCTGGTGGAGCCGATGAAATCGGCGTGATCGAGCAGATGCTGCTGGCACTCGGGGTGGGCCAGCACCTCGGCAGCCGGGTGATCGAGCTTGAGCTGCAGCAGGGCCTGCTCGCTGAAGGTTTCGTGCACGATGCAGCTGCCCGGCCAGAGGGTGAGTTCCCGGCCGCTCTGGTTCTGCACCCAGCGGCCCAGGTTCTGATCCGGGGCGAACAGGATCGGGCGGTCGGCGGGCAGCTGTTTCACCAGATCCACGGCGTTGCTGCTGGTGCAGATCAGATCGCTCTGGGCCTTCACCGCCGCGGAGCAGTTGATGTAGCTCACCACCAGGTGCTCGGGATGCTCGGCGCGGAAGGCGGCGAAGGCATCGGCCGGGCAGGCATCGGCCAGGGTGCAGCCGGCGTCCATGTCGGGCAGCAGCACGGTTTTGGCCGGGTTGAGGATCTTGGCCACCTCGGCCATGAAGTGCACGCCGCAGAACACGATCACGTCGGCGTCGGTGGCGGCGGCCTTGCGCGAGAGCTCCAGGGAATCGCCGATGAAATCGGCGATGTCCTGAATCTCGGCCTCCTGGTAGTAGTGCGCCAGGATCACGGCGTTGCGCTGCCGCTTCAGTTCTGCGATGGCTGCCGGCAGCTCGGCGTGGGGCGGACAACCGCCGATGGTGCTCTGGGTTGCC
The DNA here is from genome assembly GCA_913061215.1 of uncultured Synechococcus sp. Taxonomy (GTDB): domain Bacteria; phylum Cyanobacteriota; class Cyanobacteriia; order PCC-6307; family Cyanobiaceae; genus Vulcanococcus. The sequence continues at coordinate 5,072 of CAJXSQ010000049.1, forward strand.
GCGAAAACCAAGGCGCCTGGCCTACCTGATGCAGGATGGATGCAGCCTAGGCATCCGGTTGGCAGAGCTCCGCATCGCCATTGCCGGTGATCTGCACGGGCAGTGGGACAACAGCGATGAGCAGCTGTTGCAGCACCTGGCGCCTGATGCCCTGTTGGTGGTGGGCGATCTCAGCGATGGTCAGCTGCGCATTCCCGCCCGGCTGGCGGCCCTGCCGCTGCCGGTGGCCTGCATTCTCGGCAACCACGATGCGGGCCGTGATGCCAGCGGCCGCACCCTGCAGCGGCAGCTCGATGCCCTGGGCGACTGCCACTGCGGCTGGGATCTGCGCGAGTTGCGCCCGCCAGGCCTGGCGGTGGTGGGTGGGCGGCCGGCCAGTGCCGGTGGTGGCTTCCACCAGAGCAAGGCCGCCCTGGCGGCCTTCGGTCCGCTCTCTCTGCACGACTCCGCCTCCCGGATCAGCGCCGCCGCCCTCCGCGCCGATCCGGCCCTGCCGCTGATCCTGCTCGCCCACTGCGGCCCCAGCGGCCTCGGCAGCACCGCCGCCGATCCCTGCGGCCGCGATTGGAAAGCTCCCGCCCGCGATTGGGGCGATCAGGACCTGGCCCTGGCCATTGATCAGATCCGCCGCGAGCGTCCGTTGCCCCTGGTGGTGTTCGGGCACATGCACCACCGGCTCAAGCGCGGCCAGGGGGAGCGCCTGAGCTACTGCGTGGATCGCGCCGGCACCGCCTACCTCAACACCGCCTTCGTGCCGCGCCACAGTCACGACGATCAGGGGCGGGCCCTGCGTCATTTCAGCTGGGTGGAGCTGCGCGATGGCCAGGTGCAGGAGATCAGCCATCGCTGGTACACGCTGGATGGCGCCCTGGCCTATCGCCACACCCTGATGCGCCGCTCCGCCTTGCAACCGTGCTGATCTACGCCTGCGTCAGCGGCCATGGCTTCGGCCACGGTTCCCGCGTGGCCTCGGTGCTCACCGCTCTGCATCAGTTGCAGCCCCGTTGGCGGCTGGTGCTCTCCACGCCGCTGCCGCCGGCGTTTCTCCAGCTGGCGTTCGGAGCGGTGCCGTTTGAGCAGCGTCCCTGCCGCTGGGATGTGGGCGTGATCCAGGCCGATGCCCTTGGCGTGGATGCCCCGGCCACCCTCGCTGCCCTGGAGCAGCTGGAGCAGCAGCTTCCCGATCAGGTGGCTGGCGAGGCCCGCTGGTTGCGCGCTCAGCAGTGTCCGGTGCTGGTGCTGGGCGATGTGGCTCCCGCTGCGGCGGCGGTGGCCGAAGCGGTGGGGGCACCCCTGGTGTGGATGGCCAATTTCGGCTGGGATGCCATCTACAGGCCCATGGGTGGAGCGTTCGAGGTCTGGGCCGATCGCGCCCTCGCCGCCTATCGCCAGGGCGATGCCCTGATCCGCTGCCCCTTCGCCATGCCGATGGACTGGGGCGTTGCCACCACGCCCGTTGGCCTCACCCCCGGGCGCCCTCGCCACCGGCCGGAGCAGCTGCGCTCACGCCTGCAGCTCCCCACGGCCCGGGAGCACACCGTTCTGGTGGGCTTCGGCGGGCTGGGCTTGGCGCTGGCGCCAGGCTTGCTCAAGCGCTGGCCGGAGCATCACTTCCTGGTGAGCGATCCGGCGCTGCTGCAGGGTGCAGCCAACGCCACGCTGATTCCGCCGGATCTGCGGCCGCTGGAGCTGATGCCGCTGTGCAGCCGCATCCTCACCAAACCGGGCTACAGCACCTTCTGCGAGGCGCTGGCGGCCGGGCTTGGTGTGCACCTGGTGCGGCGTGAAGGGTTTGCCGAGGCGCCGGTGCTGGAGCGGGCGCTGCGGCGCCACGGCTGGCATCGGCTGCTCAGCCGCGACCAGCTGGAGCAGGGCGACTGGCAGCTCGATCAACCGTTGCTGCCGCCGGAGGGGGAACCGCTGCCGCTCCATGGTGATCAGGCGGCGGCCAAGGTGATTGAAACGCTGTTCAGCACAGTGATCTGAATCCGCCGCCAGAGTTTGTATCAGCGGTAGACGGTCGTATCACTGGCACTGAATAGATTCCCGAGTCGCAGTTTGCGAGTCAAACTTGACGCATTCAAATGCTAGTCGCACCAGCTGCTGCGCGCCTCTTCAGTGCTTTTGGCCCTGAAATCTGACGTTGCAGCCACCACCTCAAAAGCTCTTGCTTGACTGGTTGTTTGTAGCTTTCATGCTCATCGTTGCTTCTGGCGATGTGCTGAATTGTCCTGGTCTCTGATCAGAAGCTGCAGAACATCCGTCGCCTTGTCTGCGCGCGTTGTCTTGGCGCAACCGTTGCAGCAAGACCCGTTGTTCTTCTCCTCCATCACACTTGGCCCTGAACAGTTCGGCTCGCCCTGCGCTGAGTCTCCTCATCGCTGCCGGCACCTGCGCACTCTGCGCTCCGGTGAACGCGGAATCCATGGCGGATCGCCCTGCACAGCCCAGCGCTGATTCCCGCCTGGTCGCCTCCCGCCCGGCGCTGAGCCTCCCGCTGGGGCGGCCCCGCTCGCAGCTGGCCATGATCAACGTGCGCGATGGTTTCAGCGCGCTGCAGCGCTTCTTCCGCTACGCCCTCACGCCGGAGCGGCGCGCCCTGTTGAACACCATCCGCTACGCCGAGGGCACCTGGGCCCAGGGCCAGGATGTGGGCTATCGGATCATGTTCGGCGGCGGCCTGATGCCCGGCCTTGATCGCCATCCCGACCGCGTGATTTCCACCGGCCGCTACGCCAGTGCCGCCGCCGGTGCCTATCAGTTCATGCCCTTCACCTGGGCTCTGGCCAGCCGCACCCTGCGCCTGCAGGGTTTCGGCCCTGAAGTGCAGGATCAGGCGGCCCTGTTTCTGATCCAGCGGCGCGGTGCCCTGCATCTGGCCGATCAGGGTGTGTTCACACCCGCGCTGGCCGCCAAGCTGGCGCCGGAATGGGCCTCCTTCCCCACGTTGGCCGGCCGCAGTTACTACGGCCAGCCCGTGAAGCGCTATGCGGCGCTCAAGGCGTTCTATGAGCGCAATCTGGAGGAATTGCGCGCCCTGGCTGGCCCGCAGGAACCGGTGGCGCAGGAACCGGCATGTGAGCCGGTGGATTCGCTGCGCTGCCGGATCGAGCGCCTGGAAACGGTGGGTCCGCGCAGCGTCGCCCAGGGGAACTGAGCCCAGGGCTCAGCTTTCGCTGTCCTTCAGCCGCTGCTTGCCCACGGTGTTCTGGGCGATCAGGTAGGCCGCCACAATCGCGCCCACGAATCCCAGACCGTTGCGCAGCAGTGGCAGCAGATCCGGCGTGCGCGTGATGATCGGCGCAATGCCGAACACGCCGAACAGGATCACCCACAGAGGCGAAAGCAGCAGCACCCAGGCCCACTCCACCGTGTGCTCCGGCTTGCGCGGGTAGGCGGCGAAGCCCACGATCAGGCCGCCCAGCACCGAGGTGGCCAGCGTCAGCAGCCACTGCTCCTGGGGCAGCCCCGGCACCACCTGGCAGCCGCCGATCTCCAGGCAGCCCTTCACGGTGTGCAGCGAGTCGAGGATTGAGGCGTCCTGGCCGTGATCGCGCACGTAGTACACGTTGCCGAAGCGCGTCTGCAGCTCCACCCAATAGGTGCGCGGCATCAGGGCAAACAGGGCATCGCCCACGTTGAAGTTGAGCAGGTTGCCGCCGCGCTCATCGGCGATCAGCAGCAGGCTGCGCTCATCCAGCCCCCAGAAATCCTTCACCGCCAGCCCCGGCGTGCGGTCGTACTGGGTGAGCACCCGCAGTTTCCAGCCGCTCACCGCCTCGAAGTCGTTGAGCTCGGCTTCCAGGGCGGCGCGCTGTGTGTCCGTGAGGATCTTGGCCAGGTCGATCACCGGGGTGGGGTGATCGGGCAGCAGGTCGGGGTTGTCGTAGGCCAGGGCCGGCCCGGCGGCCACACCCAGCAGCAGCGCCAGGCTGAGCACCAGTCCCGCCAGCCAGCTGATCACTCGACTCATCGCGCCTGCTTCAGTGGCCAGCATTCTCCCTGAGTCCTCCACCTGCCCGTGAGCTCCGCCCCTCCGAGCCGACGTTCCGCCCCCGCCTGGCTGGTGGAGCGCCTGCGCGCCGCCGGTGGTTCGGTGCCCTTTCTCACCTATATGCAGTGGGCCCTGCACGACCCTGAACACGGTGCCTACGGCGCCGGCCGTCTGCAGGTGGGGCCCCGCGGCGATTTCGCCACCTCCCCTTCGCTGGGCCCGGATTTCGCCGAGCTGCTGGCTCCGCAGCTGGCCCAGTGGTTGGCGGCCCAGCCAGCCGGGGAGCCCCTGGCTCTTGTGGAGGCCGGCCCCGGCGAGGGCGATCTGGCGTTGCAGCTGGCCGAGGCGCTGCAGCGCCGCTGGCCGGAGCTGGCGGCCCGCACGGAGCTGGTGCTGATCGAACCCAATCCCGGCATGGCCGAGCGCCAGCGGGCGCGGCTGGCTGGCTCACCGCTGCCCTGCCGCTGGCTCAGCTTCGAGCAGTTGGCGCAGCAGCCGGTGCGCGGCGTGTTGCTGGCCCATGAGGTGCTCGATGCCCTGGCGGTGGAGCGGATCGTGTGGGACGGGGCCCTCTGGCGCCGCCAGCAGGTGGTGCTGCACGAGGATCCGGCTGCCGGGCCCTCGCTGCGGCTGGAACCGGGTGAGGCGCTCGATGCTGAAATGGACGCCCAGCTCGAGCCCCTGGGGCTGTTGCCGGCTGGTGCGCAGCGGCCTCCCGGTTGGTGCACGGAGCTGCATCCCGGCCTTGGCCCCTGGTTGCAGCAGGCGGCCTCAGCGTTGCGTGAGGGTGTGCTGCTGGTGATCGATTACGCCCACGAAGCCTGGCGCTACTACGCCCCCCAGCGCAGCAACGGCACCCTGATGGCCTATCGCCAGCAGCAGGCCAGCAACGATCCGCTGCAGGACCCAGGCCACTGGGATCTCACCGCCCACCTGTGCCTCGAATCGCTCGAGGCGGCTGCGGGCGCCACCGGCTGGACCAGCCTGGGCCAGCGCCGCCAGGGCGAGGCTCTGCTGGCGCTCGGCCTTGCCCAGCGCCTGCATGGCTTGCAGGAGCAACCGAGCTCGGAGCTGGGCGAGCTGCTCCGCCGCCGGGAGGCTCTGCTGCGCCTCGTAGATCCCCACACCCTCGGCGATTTCCGCTGGATCGCCTTCAGCCGCGGTAGCGCCAAGCCATCCACCGGTGCTGTGTTCCTCGATGATCCGCCGCTTGCTTGAATCGGGCGACTGCGGCGGCCCTTGCAACATCAGCCCGATGGATTCACCTGTTCTTGAAACGCCGCGCGCGAATTCCCTCGCAAGCCAGACGCGCCCCTCAGGCCCGGCAGATCGTTTGCGCGAACGGCTCACCACAGGCACTGGCCGGCTGGCCGTGATCGCGTCCACGGCGCTGGTGTGGTTGATGGATCTGCTCCTGGCTCAGCGCCTCGAGCGCGATCCACTCCTTGATCCAGGCCTCAGGGATCTTGTCGTCGGGGCCGAGCGCCTCGGCACGGTGTTGTTTGTGATTGTCACGCTGGGGATGATCGTGGCCTTGCTGCGGGGCCGCAGTCGTTCGCTGGTGCGCTGGGGGTTGGCGTACATGTTCTTTGCCCTGCTGCAGGTGGTTGCCAATGTGGTGGGGATGATCTTCACAGCGGGCCACTACAAAGGAGCAGGCCTGGCGAACCTCTGGGATGTGGCAGCGGTTTACACAGAGTGTGTGCTGGTGTTCATGTTCATCTATGTGTTCCTGGACGTGAATACACCGGGCGGGGCCTTTGTGTGGCCCAGCCGTGAAGGCGAAGCGCCACGCACGCCCCATGTGATCGACTATCTCTTCATCTCCTTGAATGTGAATTCCGCCTACGGCCCCACAAGCGTGGATCTGGTGTCCCGGCCCGCCAAGCTGCTGATGGCCCTGCAGGTGCTGGTGGCATTCCTGATCCTCACGGTGCTGATTGCCCGTGCGGTGAGTTCAATCAGCTGATTGCCGCTCAGCGGCAGCGCTCGAGCGCTGCCAGCACCTGTTCGCCGCTCACGTCGCTGCGGATCTCCACGCGGCCGAGGCCGGTGGGCAGCACAAAGCGCACGCAGCCGTCGCGCACCTTCTTGTCGCCCTGCAGGCAGTGCAACACCGCTGCTGGCTCCAGTTCCGGCCAGCGGCCAGGAAGCCCGGCGGCGGCGATCACCGCCCGCTGGCGGGCTTGATCCTCGGGGCTCCACAAGCCCAGCTCCAGGGCCAGTTCGCCGGCGGCCACCATCCCGATCGCCACGGCCTCACCGTGGAGAAAGGTGCCGTAGCCGCAGAGGGCTTCCACCACATGCCCCAGGGTGTGGCCGTAATTGAGGATCGCCCGCAGGCCACCCTCCTTTTCATCCGCCGCCACCACCTTGGCTTTGGCGGCAGCGGAACGCTCCAGCACACTCTGCAGCAAGTCGGCCGGAAGGGTGTCCATCGAGGCCAGTCGCTCCCCGGCTGCTTCCAGCTCGCCGAACAGCTCCGCATCGCCGATCACCCCGTACTTGATCACCTCCGCCATACCGGCGCGGAACTCCCGCTCGGGCAGCGTCTGCAGCGTGTCGGGGTCGATCAGCACCAGCCGCGGCTGGTGGAAGGCGCCGATCAGGTTTTTGCCGCCGGGATGGTTCACCCCGGTTTTGCCGCCGATCGAGGCATCCACCATCGCCAGCAGCGTGGTGGGCACCTGCACCACCGCGATCCCCCGCAGCCAGGTGGCGGCGGCAAAGCCCGCCATATCGCCCACCACACCGCCGCCGAGGGCCACGATCAGCGAACCGCGCTCCAGCTTTCGCTCAAACGCCGCATCGTGAATCTGCGCCACGGTGGCGGGGGTTTTCTGATCTTCCCCGGCTTCGATCACCAGCAGGCCGGCGTTGAACCCTGCCGCCTCCAGGCTGGCCAGGGCCGTGGCTCCGTAGTGCTGATTCACCACAGGGTTGGTCACCACCAGCACCTTGGTGCCGGCCTTGATGCCCAGGGCCCGGATCTGTTCCCCCAGGCTCCGCAGCGCACCACTGCCGATCAGCACCGGGTAGGGGTTGGCGCTGAGCTCCACCGGGATGGTGCGGATCGCGGTGGCCGTGGCACCCATGGGAACAACCGTGTTGTGGCCCGAGGCTATCGGGCACCGTTTGGGGGGCTG
>CAJXSQ010000050.1 GCA_913061215.1 uncultured Synechococcus sp.
TAGAGCACTGCTGCAAGAAAAAGCCCCTGCCGAGTGGCAGGGGCTGTGGAGCATCAAGCTTTGCGCTCGGCGGCGATCAGAATCAGAAGTAGATCTTGCCGCCGCCCCACTGCAGGCCCTGCACCTTGGGAGCGGTGAGGATGAAGCCGGCCATCAGGCGCAGGTCCTCATCGTTGAGATCGCGCATCTTCACGAACACGTCGCTGCTGCGGATGCTGGGGTGCACGTCGGCGATGCTGTACTCGCCGTCGTAGCTGGTGGGGTCCTTCATGTAGTCCACCAGGGCGTCGACGTTGTCGCGGGCCGGGGTGGCCAGGGCCAGGGTCTCGGGATCGAGGCCCACGTTGTGGTTCGTCTTGGTGATGCCACCGGCGTGGCACTCACCGCAGCTGGTGTTGAAGATCTTGCGGCCGGTCTTGATCTCCTGTTCGCTGAAGGTCACCAGGGCGCCGTCGGCGTTCTCGGGCACGGTGAGCTGTTCAGTGGTCCACTGGGCAGCCTGGGCCGGGCCGGCCAGGCCCACCAGCAGGGCCAGGGGCAGAACCAGCACCCGGGCCAGGGTCCGGAGGGCAGAGGAGAAGGAAGAGGCCATCGAAAAAGCCGGCAAGGTGGCGGTGGAGACCGCGCCAGAGCCCTTGTATCACGGCCAGCGGGCCCGCCGGCAGCCCGTGCGGCAGGCACTCACGAACTGTTGCAGCCTCAGGGTTCGGCGGCGGCCACCTCAACGCTGAGGAAGTCCTTCGCCAGCTCGGTGTTCGGGAAGATCGCCCGGGCTTCGTTGAGCAGGTCGTCGGGTGTCACCGGGTTGCCTGGCACGTAGCGCGGGCTGAGGTGCGTGAGCATCAGCTGCTTCACGCCGGCGGCCAGGGCCGTCTGGGCCGCCATGGTGCTGGTGGAGTGCTGCCGGGCGAAGGCCATCTCCGCTTCCGCATGGGAGAAGGTGCTCTCGTGGATCAGCAGATCGGCCCCCTGGGCCAGGTCCACCGCCGCCTCGCTGAACACGGTGTCGGTGCAGTACACCACGCTGCAGCCCGGTCGTTCGGGCCCGCAAAGGCTGGCGCCGTTGATGATCCGGCCGTCGTCCAGCACCACCTCACGTCCGGCCTTCAGTTCGGCGTAGATCGGTCCGGGTGGAATGCCGAGGGCCCGGGCCTGCTCCACATCAAAGCGGCCGGCGCGGGGCTTCTGATCCACCCGGTAGGCGTAGGCCGGCACGCGGTGGATGAGCTTGGTGCAGCGCACCGTGATGTCGTCGTCGTCGAGCAGCAGCGCACCGCTGCTGGCGGCATCCTTCACCCGATGGCTGCGCAGCGGGTAGCCGATGCGGGTGGAGGAGGTGCGCAGCACGCCTTCGAGGTAGTCGCGCAGGGGATCCGGGCCATAGAGATCGATGCCGCTGCAGGTGCCAGCGAGCCCCAGGCTGGCCAGCAGGCCCGGCAGGCCGAACACGTGATCGCCGTGCATGTGGGTCACGAAGATCCGCCGCAGCTGGCTCACCCGCAGCTCGCTGCGCAGGAACTGGTGCTGGGTGCCTTCACCGCAGTCGAACAGCCAGAGCTCCGAGCGCTGCGGCAGGCGCAGCGCCACGGCGGACACGTTGCGTCCTCGGGTGGGAACGCCGGAGCTGGTGCCGAGAAAGGTGACCTGCACGGCCGATCGGACGCGCCCCGCTGTGACTGCTCCGATCGTGCCACGGCGCAGCGGATCCCCCCTGGCGCCGGCGGCGTGGGCTGGTCACAATGGCCTGCCTTGCACGATCAGCGCTCGATGGCTCGCCTGACACGCTCCTCGTTGGGAGTTCTCACGCTGGCGGCGGTTCTGGGGGGTGCCACTGCCGCCGAGGTGCGTGCTGCCCAGCCCCAGGCGCGTGCCACCCAGCTGGAGCCGCTGCTGCGGGTGTTGGTGCTCCAGGGCCCCGAAGCGCGGCTGCGCCCTGCCGCGGTGGCCGCCGGCCTGCAGATGCGCGATCCGCGGGGACGGGTGCTGGAGGAGTTCAGCGGCCAGGTGGTTCTCGCGGTGGAGGCCCGGGGCGGCTGGCTGCGGGTGCGGCCGGCGGGCGATGCCGATCCGGAGGAGTGGCAGCTGCGGGAGCTGTGGCTCGATGCCGTGGCTGGCGCGGAGGAGGAGGATCCCGGGCTCTGGCTGGGCCCACGCCGCTACCGCGGACGGCTGCAGCTGATCCCGCAGGGCAATCAGCTGCAGGTGGTGAATCACGTGCCGTTGGAAACGTATCTGCCCAGCGTGGTGGGCAGTGAGATGCCGGCGAGCTGGCCCCTGGAGGCGCTGCAGGCCCAGGCCGTGGCGGCGCGCACCTATGCCCTCAAGGCGCGCAAGCCCGCGGCCGCCTTCGATGTGCAGGCCACCACCGCCAGCCAGGTGTACAAGGGCGTGGAGGCGGAGACCCCTTCCACCCGTGCTGCGGTGCAGGCCACGCGCGGCCTGGTGCTCACCTACAACAACGCGCTGATCGATGCGGTGTTTCACAGCAGCAGCGGCGGCAGCACGGAGAGCAGCGGCGATCTCTGGCCCCGCCAGCTCCCCTATCTGGTGAGCGTCCCCGATTTCGATCACGACTCCCCCGTGCGCGACTGGCGGCTTCCCCTGAACCAGGCGAAGCTGCGCCAGGCCTTTCCGGAGCTGGGCGGTGCCCTGGGGATTGAGGTGATCGCCACCACGCCCACGGGCCGTGTGCGTCAGGCCCGGGTGGTGGGCCCCTCGGGCCAGCTGGCGCTCACGGGCGCCCAGCTGCGCAGCCGGCTGGGGCTGAAGAGCACCTGGGTGCGCTTTGAGCTGGCGCCCACCGCTGCCGCTCAGGCTGAACCTGTGCCTCCGGCTTCTGTGGCCGCGCGGCTGCAGAACGCCTTCCAGCACGATTCCGCCACCGGCGCTCCGCCCACCTTGCTGCCACCGCCGCCCTTGCCGGCCTTCACCCTGCCTGCCCCAGCCACCAAGGCGCCGGAGGTGGTGCAACTGGTGGCCGTGGGCCGCGGCTTCGGCCACGGTGTGGGGATGAGCCAGTGGGGGGCGCTGGCGATGGCGCAGCGCGGCGATTCGTTTGAATCGATCCTGCGGCACTACTACCGGGGAACCTCCCTGCGGCCCTATGCGGAGCTGGCGCGTACGGCCCGTGCTGGGCGAGGCTTGAACGAGGAGGATCCCAAGAACCTGGCTCGCTCGCGTTGATCAGTGCTCTGCCATCGCCGCCGCTGCCCGGCCACCTGCTGGTGGAGGCCGATGCGGCTGCGGTGGCGGCGGTGGTGGCGCAACGGCTGGAGCAGGCGCTGCGGCGTGGTGCCGTGCTCGGGCTCGCCACCGGGCGCACGATGGAGCCGGTGTATGCCGCTCTGCGCAGCCGGCTCCTGGCGCTGCCTCCAGCGGAGCGTGAGCCGCTGCTGGCGGGATGGCGCAGCTTCAACCTGGATGAATACGTGGGCCTGGCGGCCGATCATCCCGGCGCGTTCGCGGCGTTCATGCGCCAGCAGCTGGGAGCCCCCCTGGCTCTGGCGGCCCAGTGCCTGCAGCTGCCGGATGGCGTGGCGGCGGATCCGGATCAGGAAGCGCGGCGCTATGCAGCTGCCCTTGAGGCTGCCGGCGGCATTGATCTGCAGTTGCTGGGGCTGGGTAGCAACGGCCATGTGGGTTTCAACGAGCCCCCCTGCGGCCCGGAGGCTCCCTGCCGCTGCCTGGAGCTGAGCGCTGCCACCCGCCGCCAGAACGCCGCTGGCTTCGGCGGCGACCCGGCAGCCGTGCCGCCCCGGGCGATCACCCTCGGCACCGCCGAGATCCTGGCTGCCCGTGAACTGCTGCTGGTGGTCACCGGCGAGGCCAAGGCTGAGATCCTGCGCCGCACACTGCTGGAGCCGCCCTGCCCCGAGGTGCCCGCCAGCTGGCTGCAGCGCCATCCCCGCCTGCAGGTGGTGGTGGACCGGGCGGCAGCGGCGGCACTGTCGCCCGGGTGAATGGCGTCAGCGGAGGTCCTGAGCGGCGGAGAGCAGATCGCGGTAGGAGCTGCCGTTGAGGATGGAGGCATAGGGCACCACGCCGTCATCGCCGCTGGCAGGGCTGATCAGGCCGGTGTTGCCGCGCCCCGCCGATGAGTCGTTGGAGGCAATGGTTCCTTCGCTGCCTGCATCGAAGGTGCTCCACAGGGCCTCGCGGGAGAAGCGGCCATTCTTGCGGCGTTTCACATAGGCCGTTCCGGCGAACTCTCCCTCAGAAGAGGCGGCCGTGAATGGCATCTGGTAGATGCCTTTGCCCGCGTAGAAGATGCCTTCGAAGTGGGTGACGTAGGTGTTGTCCTTGTCGTTGTTGTATTGGTAGCTTCGCTGATTCGAGGTTTTGCCTGTGATCGGGTCGTAGTCCACCAGCGTGGCGGCACCCAGGGCTTCACCCATGGAGCCGAGCTTCTTCACCGCTGGGTCGATCACGGATCGGCCGCCGGCAATGGTGTAGTTCGTTTTGTTGTTCTTCCAGATGCCGAAGGCCGTGTGAGAGGTGGAGGTGTCCTGGTAGGTGAGATTGTGCTGTTCACCGGTCACGGTGTCGACCACGAAGGCGCTGCTGTCCAGGCCGGTGTTCAGCGTTAAGGCCAGGAAGCTGTTGGTGAGTGTGTAGTTACCGGCCACCAGCCGGCCGCTCCAGCTGTGCAGGAAGGTGTCGGTGGTGGGACCGCCATCAGGACGTTTGGCGGTGAAGGGCGTGAAATTCTGGTCTTCAGGGTTGCTGGTGAGTGGACCTTTGTACAGGAAGCCGCGCGTGATGTAGGCCTCCTCGCCATCCACATTGACCGGCTGGCTGTAGGTGCCTGCCAGCTGAATCGAGCGGATCCCGCCAGGCCCTTGGCCCGCTTTGATCGCGCCCGGGCCGTAGATCGAGCTCGACGGTGCATTCCAGCTTTCGGGCACATCCATCAGCACCCAGGTGCCGCTGCCGCTGCCTTGGCTGGTGGAGGAGCCATTGATGCGCCCCACATACACGGAGCCCTGGCCTTCGCTCGTGATGTTGCCGGAGGTGCCGGTGATCACATACCGATTGCGGCCCGGAGCCTGCTTGATGCCCTGCGCACCGTTCTCGGAGCTGGCGCCCGTGCCGGTGTACACAAAGGGGCTGTAAAACTCGGCAGGGCTGAGGATCGTGGGTTGCTGCGCCAAGGGAATGGCAGGCGGTGATTCCCCGATTGTGTCGACGCTGTGTCAGGTGATCAGGGTCTTCATGAATTCTTCGTCCGCCTCCAGGTTGCTGGTCACACTGCGCACATCGTCGAGCTCTTCGAGGGCATCGAGCAGCTTCAGGCAGCCCGCCAGGGCCGCCGGATCCTCAAGGCGGCAGGGGGTGCTGGCGATCCAGCGGTGCTCCCAGCTGCTCACCGGCAGCCCCAGGCCGCGCAGGCCATCCTGCAGGGCTTCCAGCTGCTCGAAGGCCCCCAGCACCTCGGCGCCCTCCGGATCGAGTTCATAACTGATCACGGCAGCGCCGCCCTGCTCCTCCAGCTCCAGCAGCCGCTCCAGCAGCGTGTCTTCCGCCAGGCCGGCCTGCTCCAGTCGCACCACGCTGCGGTGCTCAAAGAGATAACCCACGCAGCCGGTCTCCCCCAGGTTGCCGCCGTTCTTGCTGAAGGCCAGGCGCAGTTCGGCTGCGGTGCGGTTGCGGTTGTCGGTGAGGGCTTCGATCAACACGGCCACACCGCCGGGGCCGTAGCCCTCGTAGCGCACCTCCTCGAAGGCATCGGCGCCGCCGCCCCCCTGGCCGGAGCCCTTGGCGATCGCTCGCTCGATGTTGGCGTTGGGCACCCGGGCTGCCTTGGCCTTCTCGATCGCCGTGCGCAGCTGGAAGTTGCCCGCCGGATCGCTGCCGGCCCTGGCGGCCACCATGATTTCGCGGCCCAGGCGGGTGAACACGGCGCCGCGCTTGGCGTCCACCACCGCCTTGGTGCGCTTGATCTGGGCCCATCGGCTGTGGCCGGCCATCGTGCTGCGGAGAGAAACGAAGGAAGGGGCGACTCTGCCGGACGGTTGCCGTGGCCTTCAGCCGGCGGCGTCGAGCACGAGCCGGGGTTGCAGTCTGCCGGGCGCCTCGACGCGGCCCATCCCCGCCAGGTTGCCATCCGGATCCACCACCACCACGGCGGTGTCGGCGGGCCAGCTGGGATCGCAGGCCTGCATCCGGCCGCAGCGCCAGCCCGGCAGCTGCTCCGCCGGCAGCGCATGCTGCGGCAGGTGCGCCAGGGCGATGAGCGGATCCACCAACGCCGGCAGAGGCTCCTGCTCCAGCTGCTCCAGGCTCACCGCCTGATCGAGCGAGAAGCCGAGCGCTTCGGTGCGCCGCAGGCTGGCCAGGCAGCCGCCGCAGCCCAGGGCTGCGCCCAGGTCGCGGGCCAGGGCGCGGATGTAGGTGCCGGCCGAGCAGGCCACCTCCAGCTCCAGGCGGCCCTGCTCCGGGTCCCAGCCCAGCAGCTGGAGCCGCTCGATCGTCACCGGCCGGGGGGCCAGCTCCACGCTGCGGCCTTCGCGGGCCAGCTTGTAGGCGCGCTCACCGTTCACATGCACCGCCGACACGGCCGGCGGCCGCTGCTGGATCGTGCCCCGGAAGGCCTGCAGGGTCTGCTCCAGATCCGCCGGGTTCAGCTGCGGCCAGGGCTGCTGCTGCAACACCTCGCCTTCGAGGTCGTCGCTGCTGGTGCGCAGGCCCAGTTGCACCACCCCCCGATAGGTCTTGTCGCCGCAGAGATAGGGCAGCAGCCGGGTGGCGGGCCCCAGGGCGATCGGCAGCACCCCGGTGACCGCTGGATCCAGGGTGCCGCCATGGCCCACCCGCTTGAGCCCATAGGCCCGCCGCACCCGCGACACGCAGCTGTGGGAGCTGAGGCCGGCGGGCTTGTCGAGCACGAGAAAGCCGCAGGTCAAGGCAAGGGAGGCAAGGCTGGCCTGATGCTCCCATTGCGGCGTGCGCCGGCCTCGCCAGGCTTGGGGGCGTGCATGAACGTGCAGATGGCTGCTGTTTCGAGTCCCAGCGCGGCGGAGCTGCAGCAGCGGCGGGAGTTGGCCTTTCTGGTGCTCTCCGGGCTGTTTCTCGGCACGATGGGGATGCTCAACATCCTTGGGCTCACCCGCTTTCTGCAGCTGGGCAGCATCGGCTCCTGGCCGGTGGTGGTGGCGGTGGGGGCGCTGCCCTACCCGGTGACCTTTCTGTGCACCGACCTGATCAGTGAGATCTGGGGGGAACAGCGCGCCAGCCAGCTGGTGTGGGTGGGCCTGCTGCTCAACGGCTGGATCGTGCTGATCCTCTGGCTGGGGGGTGTGCTGCCGGGGTTGCCCGGCGCGCCGGAGGGCACCTTCTTCGCGGTGCAGGACCTGGCCTTCGGTGCGGTGGGGGCCTCGATGGTGGCCTACATGGCGGCGCAGTTCACCGACGTGCGCCTGTTCCATTTCTGGAAGCGCGTCAGCGGCGGCCGCGCCCTGTGGCTGCGCAACAACGGCTCCACCCTGGTGAGCCAGCTGGTGGACACCTCGGCGGTGGTGCTGATCAGCCATTACGCCGCGCACGTGCTGCCCGTGCGGCCTGAGCTGCCGGTGCTGCCGCAACTGGCCAGCTACATCGCCAGCGGCTATCTGTTCAAGGCCCTCGCCGCCCTGGCCGACACCCTGCCCTTCTACTGGCTCACCGCCTGGCTGCGGCGCTGGTTGGCGGTGCCGGGCGCTGGCACGGAGCTGGAGAGTGCCATCGGCGCGCCACTACCGTGAGCAGCCATGACCCTCACCGCCACCCTCTCCCTCGATCAGTTCCTCGACGGAGGCTTCGATCTGCGCCGTCAGCTGGCTGATCATCTCGGCCTGGATCTGCCGGAGCTGGAGCGTCGGCTGCCCCTGGCCACCGATGCCCTGGCGGCGGCCCATCCCGGCGCTTTCGATCCCGAGCAGGCTGAAGCCTTCTATGAAACGGGCGTGGGCAGCGGCCACCTGCTCGAGCTGGCTGCCTGGCACCTCAGCAGCGCTGACTACATCGCCGACACCCTGCGCCTGCAGCAGCAGTTCGCCCGCGGCCACGTGCTCGATTTCGGCGGCGGCATCGGCACCCATGCCCTGGCGGCGGCGGCGCTGCCCCAGGTGGAGGCGGTGTGGTTCGTGGATCTCAATCCCGAGAACCGGCGTTTCGTGCAGGCCCGGGCCGAGCGCTTCGGGCTTGGCCACAAGCTGCGCTGCTTCCGTGATCTGGCCGCGCCCGAGCTGCCGGCCCGGTTCGACACGATCGTGTGCCTCGATGTGCTGGAGCACCTCAGCGATCCCAGCGGCCAGCTGGAGCAGTTCGCCGCACGCATGAACCCTGAGGCCATTGCCCTGCTGAACTGGTACTTCTTCAAGGGGCACAACGGCGAATACCCCTTCCATTTCGATGATCCGGCTTTGGTGGAGCGTTTCTTCCGCACCCTTCAGAGCCGCTTCCTGGAGGTGTTTCACCCGTTCCTGATCACCACCCGCGCCTATCGCCTGCTCTGAGTGAGCACAAAAAAAGCCGGCGCTCAGGGCGCCGGCTCCGTTCCGGGGTCGGCTGGGTTTCAGCCGACGGCCACGTTGATGCGCTTGCGGGTCCGCAGGCCGCGCTTGATCGTGTCGAAGCTCACCACGCCATCCACGAGGGCGAAGAGGGTGTCGTCGGCGCCGCGGCCCACGTTCAGGCCGGGCAGCACGGAGGTGCCGCGCTGGCGGATCAGGATCGAACCGGCGTTCACGCTTTCACCGCCGTAGCGCTTCACGCCGAGGCGCTTGGCGTTGGAATCGCGGCCGTTGCGGGTGGAGCCGGTGCCTTTCTTGTGGGCCATGGTTCAGGGGAGTGTTGGGTTGAGGAACGCTGCGGCTGATCAGGCCAGGGCTTTGCCACCCACGCTGATGGACTTCACCATCACGCGGGTCAGCTCCTGACGGTGGCCGTTCTTGCGGCGGGTCTTCTTCTTGGGACGCATCTTGTAGACGATCACCTTGGGACCGCGGCGATGCTCCATCACCTGCAGTTCCACGGTGGCGCCCTTCACGTAGGGCTGGCCCACGCTGGCGGCGCTGCCGTCGTTCACCAGGAGCACGTTCTCCAGGGTGAGGGTGCTTTCAACCTCAGCGTTGATGCGGTTGAGGTCGTAGTAGCGGTTCGGCTGGACCCACACCTGGGTGCCGGAGGTCTCAACGATGGCGTAGGGACCTGCGGCGCTTTGGCCGTTGCTGGATGTGGTGCTCATGGCTGGCTGGGCGTGGACAGGCTGACGGCCCGCGGGGAGCTGTCATTTCGGCCTGCCGCACGGCAATCGAAAGACAAACAACGATCTTCCACGTTTGCCGTTCCCTTCGTCAACACTGTGGGCGTTGCCAAGGGCCCGATCGCGGCGCATGTCACAGCCGGCTCTCACGATCGCCTCGCTGCTGCCGGATCCCCGTCTGGAGCGCGCCTGTCGCAGTTGGCTCAAGGGGGGGCGCTACCAGCTGGAGGATCTCGGTTCCCTCCCGGATCCGATCCAGGAGCTGCAGCAGCGGCGCGAACAGTTCGATGTGGTGCTGCTCCAGCAGGGGGTTCACCCGCCTGAGGTCTACGAGGAACTGCGGCAGCAGGGGCTGCTGCTGCCGGCAGTGGTGGTGGGCGAGGTGAGCGGCCGCCTCGAGTACCACGAGGCCGAGGTGCACCTGCCCCAGGACCAGCTGGAGCAGATCCCCTACAGCGTGGATGCCGCTGTCTCCCGTTTTCTGCGCCGCGGCATGCCCTCCGGGGCGGCTGCGGCGTCGGAGGCCGGTGGAGCGCCCGCCACACCGGAGCGCTGGCAGCTGCCCAACCGCCTGCAGGGACGCCTCGGCTACCTGGGCGTGTTCTACAAGCGCGATCCCTCGCTGTTCCTGCGCAATCTCCCCCAGGAGGAGCGCCAGGAGCTGCTGCGTTCGCTCGAGCGCAGCTATCGCGATGTGCTGATCGGCTACTTCCGCGACCCCGCTGCGGCCAACCAGGCGATCGAAAGCTTCGTGCACTCCGCCTTCTTCTGTGATCTGCCGATCAACAAGGTGGTGGAGATTCACGTTGATCTGATTGACGCCTTCTGGAAGCAGCTCAAGCTGGAGGGGCACAAGAACGATTTTCTGCAGGACTATCGCCTGGCTTTGCTGGATGTGATGGCTCATCTCTGCGAGATGTATCGCCGCTCGATCCCTCCCGATCTGCCCCGTGGAGCGGCATCGCCGCCCCCCGAAGCCAGCCAAGTCCAATCCCAGGAGGTGATTTGAATGAGCCCGCGCAAAACCTACATCCTCAAGCTCTACGTGGCGGGCAATACGCCCAATTCGATGCGCGCTCTCAAAACGTTGCGCAACATCCTCGACACGGAGTTTCAGGGTGTTTATGCCCTGAAGGTGATCGATGTGCTCAAGAATCCCCAGCTTGCTGAGGAGGACAAGATCCTGGCTACGCCCACGCTGGCCAAGATCCTGCCGCCACCGGTGCGCCGCATCATCGGTGATCTCTCCGATCGCGAGCGGGTGCTGATCGGTCTCGATCTGCTCTACGAGGAGCTGAGCGACGAGGCTCTCGGTGACCCCTATGGCGACGAGGAGGGTTCCGGCGGTTCGCTCTAGTCCCATCGTCATCCCAGTTTTTCCGGCCACATCCATCTAGATTTCTCTGAGGCCCACCCGTTCCATGCAGGACCCCACCGCCACCAGCCATCCCCTCGCCTCGGTGCAGAAGCTGCCCACCGGCATTGAGGGCTTTGATGACATCTGCCAGGGCGGTCTGCCGATCGGTCGCTCAACCCTGATCAGCGGCACCTCGGGCACCGGTAAGACGGTGTTCTCGCTCAACTTCCTCTACAACGGCATCCGTCAGTTCGACGAACCCGGCATCTTCGTCACCTTTGAGGAGTCGCCGCTGGATATTCTGCGCAATGCCGCCAGTTTCGGCTGGAATCTGCAGGAGATGGTGGAGCAGGACAAGCTCTTCCTCCTGGATGCTTCGCCCGATCCTGAGGGGCAGGATGTGGCGGGCAGCTTTGATCTCTCTGGTTTGATCGAGCGGATCAATTACGCCATCCGCAAATACAAGGCGCGCCGCGTGGCGATCGATTCGATCACGGCGGTGTTTCAGCAATACGATGCCGTTTCGGTGGTGCGGCGCGAGATCTTCCGGCTGATCGCCCGGCTCAAGGAGATCGGTGTGACCACGGTGATGACCACCGAGCGCATCGATGAATACGGCCCGATCGCCCGCTATGGCGTGGAGGAGTTCGTGAGCGACAACGTGGTGATCCTGCGCAACGTGCTCGAAGGAGAGCGGCGCCGGCGCACCGTGGAAATCCTCAAACTGCGGGGCACCACCCACATGAAGGGGGAGTTTCCCTTCACCATGGGATCCCATGGCATCAGCATCTTCCCGCTCGGGGCGATGCGCCTCACCCAGCGCAGCTCCAATGTGCGCGTGAGTTCGGGTGTGCCGCGGCTCGATGAGATGTGCGGCGGCGGCTTCTTCAAGGATTCGATCATCCTGGCCACCGGCGCCACCGGCACCGGCAAAACGCTGCTGGTGAGCAAATTCGTGGAGAACGCCTGCGCCAACAAGGAGCGGGCCATCCTGTTTGCCTATGAGGAATCGCGGGCTCAGCTGCTGCGCAATGCCACCAGCTGGGGGATCGACTTCGAGCAGATGGAGCGCGATGGGCTGCTCAAGATCATCTGCGCCTATCCCGAATCCACCGGCCTTGAAGATCACCTGCAGATCATCAAAACGGAGATCGGTCAGTTCAAACCCTCACGCATGGCGATCGATTCGCTGTCCGCCCTGGCACGCGGGGTGAGCCACAACGCCTTCCGCCAGTTCGTGATCGGCGTGACGGGTTATGCCAAGCAGGAGGAGATCGCCGGCTTCTTCACGAACACCTCCGAGGAGTTCATGG
>CAJXSQ010000051.1 GCA_913061215.1 uncultured Synechococcus sp.
GGCCATGCCGATCGGTGGTTCGCCAGAGGCCCTCAAACCGCGGCCATGATGGCCGCCTGATCCGGGCCCACTGCGGTGGCTGAGCATCGTTGAACCGGCTGGCCACGATCTGGGCGATCTTCCAGGGGCTGCTGCTGGAGGCGCTGCCCTTTCTGCTGATCGGTGTGCTGATCGCCGGCATCGCCCGCTGGATCGCACCGGGTGGTGGCTGGCTGCAGCGCCTGCCCAGCCGCCCCCTGCTCGCGCCGCTGAGCGGGGCGGCGCTCGGCTTCGCCCTGCCCGCCTGCGAGTGCGGCAATGTGCCGGTGGCGCGGCGGCTGCTGGCCGGTGGCGCACCGCTGGGCTCCGCCCTGGGCTTTCTGTTCGCCGCGCCGGTGCTCAATCCGATCGTGCTGGCCAGCACCTGGGCCGCCTTCCCCAACCAGCCGTGGCTGCTGGTGGCGCGTCCGCTGGCGGCCCTGCTGCTGGCTCTGGCCCTCTCGGCCCTGCTGCAGCAACTGCCGGAGGCTGACCTGCTGGAGCCGGCCCTGCTGGAGGAGCGGCGGCTGAGCCAGCCCCTGGCGGCCGTGGGCCTGCTGGAGCGCCGCAGCGGCCTGGTGGGTGCGGTGCCCAGCGCACCCCCACAACCGGCCGAGCGACCACCCCTGTCCACCGTGCTCGAGCACAGCAGCCGCGAGTTCCTGGATCTGGCGGGGCTGCTGGTGCTCGGCAGCGCCCTGGCCGCAGTGGTGCAGACGCTGCTGCCGCGCACCTGGCTGCTGGCGGTGGGCGGAGGGCCCACCGTGTCGGTGCTCAGCCTGATGCTGATGGCGGTGGTGGTGTCGGTGTGCTCCAGCGTGGATGCCTTTCTGGCCCTGGGCTTCGCCGCACAGATCACCCCCGGGGCGCTGCTGGCCTTTCTGGTGCTCGGCCCGGTGGTGGACCTGAAGCTGCTGGGGCTGTTCGGGGTGGTGCTGCAGCCGCGGGCGATCGCGCTCACGGCGGCCGGCGCCGGCGTGGCGGTGTTGCTGATCGGGCAATGGGTGAACCTGTGGCTGCTCTGATCCGGCCACTGGCGCTGGCCCTCTGGGGAGCGGTGCTGCTGGTGAGCACCCTCTCCGGCCGGCTGGATCTGCTGCTGCGTGGGGTGTTTCACCCGCTGGTGGGGCTGAGCGGCGTGGTGCTGCTGGCTCTGGCGCTGCAACAACTGCTGCAGGGGCGGCGCGAACAGCGTTGGAACCGCAGCTGGAGCCTGAGCTGCCTGCTGGCGATCGCGGTGCTGCTCCTGCCCCCGAATCCCTCGTTCAGCGATCTGGCCTCCAACCGCAACAGCGATCTGGGCAGCACGGTGGAGCTCGATTTCCTGCTGCCGCCCGGCCAACGCAGCCTCACCGACTGGGTGCGGCTGCTGCGCAGCCAGCCCGACCCCCAGCTCTACGCCGGCGACCCCGTGCGCATCAGCGGTTTCGTGCTGCGCCAGCCGGAAGGACCACCGCAGCTGGGCCGGCTGCTGGTGCGCTGCTGCCTGGCGGACGCCACGCCGATCGGCCTGCCGGTGCGCTGGCCGGCGGGATTCACACCGAAGCCCGATCAGTGGCTGGCGGTGGAGGGCACGATGGGCGTGGAACGCCTGGGCGGCCAGGAGCGCAGCGTGGTGCTGGCCAGCAGCATCCGGCCGATTCCGCGGCCAGCGCGGCCGCTGGAGCCGTGAAGAACGCAGGCCTGCTGCTGGGAGCCGGCGTGCTCCTGGCGCTGGTGCAGCAACAGCTGCTGCTGCGGCGCCCACCGCGGCTGCTGGAGCTGCAATCGAGCACCGCCAGCTCAGGGCCGGCGGCCCTGGCGCTGCGGTTCAGCCGGCCGATGGATCGCGCCAGCCTGGCCGCAGGCAGCCAGCTGCAACCGGCGCTGCCTCACCAATGGCTGGGAACGGGTAACCCGCTGCGCCTGCTGCTGGAGGGGAATCAACCGATCACCGGCGCGATCCGCCTGCTGATCCATGGCCTGGATCAGCGCGGCCTGGCGCTGCAACCGCAGCGCTGGCTCTGGGACCCCAGGCCCCGCCTTCTGGCGGTGGTGCCGCAGGGCAAGGGCGAGCAGCTGCAGCTGCAGCAGCGCGATGGCCGCTGGCGCAACCTCACGCCCGTGTTTGATCGCATCACGGCTGTGCAACCGCTGGGGGATGGCGCGGGCATCGCCCTGGCCACACGCAGCGGTGAGGCGGAACGGCTCTGGTTGCTGCCGCTGGAGCAGAGCGCTCTGCACAGCGAGAACAGCAGCGTTGCCGCCGGGGTGAAAGCCGGCCCCTTGCGGGCCCTGCTGCAGGAACCGCTCTCGTTCGCCCATCTGAGCAGCAACCGCCGCGGCGACCTGCTCGTGCAGTGGAGCAGCCGCGCCCTGGGCCGCTCGATCACCAGCCTCTGGCCGCGCCAGGGCAGCCGGCAGGAGCTGGATCTGCAGGCCTCCGGGCCGATGCAACTGCTGCCGGAGGGGGGTGCCCTGGTGGTGCCGGAGCTGGAAGGGCTGAGCCTGCGCAACCTGCCGGGTCGGCCAGCGCGGCGGCAGCTGCTGCCGGGCAGCCGCGATCTGAGCAGCTTCTGCCCGGTGAGCGGCCGGGCGCTGCTGGTGCGGCACTGGCCCGATTTCCGCCGGTCCCTGGAGCTGGTGGAGCCGGGGCAGCCGCCGCGGCAGCTGTGGCTGGGCAGCGAGGCTGTGCTGAGCACGGCCTGCGACCGCGGCGGCGAGCGGGTGTGGCTGCTGCTGAGCAACTGGCGCGGCGGCCAGCGCAACCGTTTGCTGGAGCTCAACCGCGAGGGGCGGATCGTGCGCCAGCGGGTGCTGGACGACTGGGAAGCGGAGCCGGGGGTGCCGATGGCCTACGACCCCACACGCCGGCAGCTGCTGCTCACCCTGCGGCCGCGCGGCAGCGCCGAGGCGCGGGCGGTGCTGATCCCGGTGGACACGCTGCAACTGCGGCCCCTGGCACAACCCCTGCGCCAGGCCCTCTGGCTACCGCCGGGCTGACTGCAGCGGCAGCAGCAGCAGACAGAGCACCCCGATCAGCGGCCCCGGCGGCAGGTTCACCCAGGGCTGGATCGCCAGCAGAAACCCACCACCGCTGAGCAGCGTGCCCAGCAGCGCGGAACGCCAGAGGGCCTGGCGCAGGCTGAGGGCACCGGGCAGGGCCAGCAGCGCCGGCGCTCCCATCAGCCCGATCACCAGCACCACGCCCACCGCTGTCATCGCGCTCACCACGGTGAAGGCCGTCACCAGGGTGAGCAGCAGGCGCAGGCGCCGCACCGGCAGGCCGGCGCTGGCGGCACCGAGGGGATCCACCCCCAGATACACGTAGTGGCGGTAGCGAAAGGCCAGCAACAGCAGCATCGCCAGCAGGGCGAGCAGGCTGCGCCAGAGATCCGGCGGTGCGGCCGCCAGCAGATCACCGAACAGCACCGCCTCCAGATCCACGCGGATTCCCAGCAGCGGGATCAGCAACACCCCCAGCCCCAGGAAGCCGGCAAGCACCGTGTTGAGCACCGCCTCATCGCCGGGCTGGCCCGGCCGCTTGCCGCCGCTGAAGCGCTCGGCCAGCAGGGCGCCGGCCAGGCCACTGATCACTCCGCCCACACCGGGGTCGAGCCGCAGCGCCAGGGCCAGGGCCAGGCCCGGCAGCACCGCATGCGACACCAGATTCACCAGGAACAGCCGCCTCTGCACCAGCAGCAGCGTGCCGGCCAGGGGACAGAGCCCGCCCACCACCAGCGCCACCAGCAACGGCAGCAGCCACCACACACGCTCCATAGGATCAGGGCCCCCGCCCCGCTGGTTCGGCCATGCCACCACAGGTTGCCGCCTCGAGCGATCGCCAGCAGCTGCTGCTGGAGCAGCTGCAGCTGGCCGACCGTGAGCTCTCCGGCCAGGACCTGCATGCCCTGCTGCGCCAGGGGCCCCAGGCGATGGGCCTGGCCACCGTGTACCGGCACCTGCGGCAGCTGCAGCAGCGCGGCCTGGTGCGCTGCCGCCATCTGCCCAGCGGCGAAGCCCTGTTCGCGCCGGTGGAGCGCGATGAGCACCACCTCACCTGCGTGGACTGCGGCACCACCCTGGTGCTGGAACAGTGCCCGATGCACAACGTGGAACTGCACGGCGAGCAGGCGGAAGGCTTCCAGCTGCTGTTCCACACGCTGGAGTTCTTCGGGTTGTGCCGCCGCTGCCAGGAACGCCAGAGCGCCTGAGCACAGCCTTCAACCGCAGCAGTGGTTGCCCACCCGCAGGTCGCCCAGGGCCTGGCGCACCTGGCCGGGGGTGCCATCGGCGAGCAACTCTCGATCCAGCACCAGCACCCGGTCGTAGGCATCGAGATCACGGCCCCAGTCGTGGCTGCTCACCAGCAGGGTGAGGCCCGCATCACTGAGCTGGCGCATCACCCGCAGCAATTCGCTGCGTGAGGGCGGATCGATCGCCGCACAGGGTTCATCCAGCAGCAGCAGCTGCGCCGGTTGCACCAGGGTGCGCGCCAGCAGGGCCCGCTGCTGCTGGCCGCCGGAGAGCTGATCCAGGCGCCGCCTGGCCAGACCAGCCAGCCCCACCCGCTGCAGGGCCGCCTCCACATCGCAGCAGCCGGGCCGCTGCCCCGCCAAGCGGCCGAGGGCCACCAGCTCACCCACGCTGATCGGAAAACTCCAGGCGATCTCGCCGCGCTGGGGCATCAAGGCCAGCTGCCGGCGAGCCAGGGCGGGCGTGAGCGGCACGCCTTCCCAGGCGATGGAGCCGGCCGCCAGGGGAAGCTGACCCTCCAGGGCCTGCAGCAGGGTGCTCTTGCCGGCCCCGTTCGGACCCACCAGGGCCGTGAGACTGCCGGGCTGCAGCGTGAACGACACCCGATCGAGCACCAGCTCCGGCCCGCGGCGCACACACAGCTGCTGAACGCTGAGCACCGGCCCTGGCACTGCTGCTCTCAGGTTAAAGAGCCCACGCGCTTGAATCGCTGCGTTTCCCAGGCCCCGCCATGCTGCGCCGGATCGCTGCACTCGCCGGGAGCCTGGCCCTGCTGTCAGGCGCCCCTGGAGCCTCGGCCCAGCCGGCGCTGGACACGCTCCAGCTCAACAGCGAGCTGGCTGCCCTGCGTGATGCCGTGGAGGCCTTGGAAGCGGCCCGCTTCTCCACCACCACCAGGCTGCGCGGCGTGGCCACGATGGTGCTGGGCGCTAACCGGTTTGCCGGCAGCGACAGCGCCAAGGTGAACAAAAGCCGCAAGCGCTTCGGGGCCACCAGCTTCAACTACGACCTGAAGCTGATCCTGGACACGAGCTTCACCGGGAAGGATCTGCTGCGGGCGCGGCTGCGGGCCGGCAACTTCGATCGGGAGAGCAACAGCTTCTCCGGCGCAGGACCGAGCACGCTGTCGGCGCTGGAAACGGCCTTTCAGGAGAAGTCGGGCGCGGACGTGCTGGCGATCAACCGCCTCTACTACCTGTTTCCCCTGGGCAAGGGATTCCATGCAGGGGTGGGGCCCCGCGTGGGCCAACAGGATCTGCTGGCCCTGGATCCAGGCATCTACCCCGCAGAGCCGATCCTCGACTGGTTCACCACCAACGGCACACCGGGGGCTTACAACTTCAACCTGGGCACCGGCGCCGGCCTCTGGTGGCAATCGCCCGGCGGATTCAGCATCAGCGCCAACTACGTAGCCGGCCATGGCGAGCGGGGAAACCCCGGCGAAGGAGGCATCGGCACCGCTGCTGCGGCCAGCACCGCCAGCCTGCAGCTGGGCTACCAGGCCGAGCAATGGGCCATTGCCGCGCTGCTGACAACGCTGCAGAACGGCAACGGCGTGATCACGTATGCCACCAACTTCAGCCTCGACAGCTTCAGCAGACCGGGGACCACGCTGGCCTTCGGGCTGAGCGGCTACTGGCAGCCCAGTCGCTCCGGCTGGCTGCCGGCCGTGAGCGGCGGCTGGGGCATCAACCGCACCCGCTACAGCCCCGGCGTGGACCGTGAGGGGCTGGTGGCCGAGAGCCAGTCGTGGAGCCTGGGCCTGCAATGGAGCGATGCCTTCAGAGCGGGCAACACCCTGGGCATGGCCGTGGGCCAGCCCACCTTTGCCACGGCCCTGTATGGAGGCAAGCAGCCCCGCGATGGCAACACCACCCTGGAGTGGTGGTATCGCATTCAGCTGAACAACCACCTGGCCGTGACACCGGCCCTGTTTCTGCTCAGCCGCCCCCTGGGGGCCAACACACCGGCCGGCACGAACTTCCGCCAGATCGGTGCCCTGGTGAAAACCACGCTTCGCTTCTGAACCCCAGACGCCCAGGCGAGCGGAGATCCGGACAGCGCCAACTGAGAACGGTTATCGTTAAACACTGATGCCCGATGACCGTGCGCTGGATCCTCAGGGGATCACTCGCCGCCCTGCTGCTGCTCAGCGCTCAGGCCTGCAGCCGTGCACCGCGCCCCCAGGCGACCACCGCCAACGTGGTTGCCGCCGACGGCGCCCTGTGCGACATCACCCGGCGACTCGCTGATGGCGATCTGCAGGTGAGCTGCCTGCTGGAGGGCGGCGACGATCCACACCAGCTTCAGCTCACGCCGGCCCAGACGCGCCAGCTGAGCCAGGCCCAGCTGGTGCTGATCAACGGGTACGGACTCACACCTGCCCTGGGAGAGCTGCCCGGCGCGGTGAAGGTGGCGGAGATCGCCGTTCCAGACAGCCCTGAGCTCAGCGACCGCGAGGACGATCACGATCACGGCCACGCCCCCGGGCACAGCCATGGCGACCGGGACCCGCACGTGTGGCACGACCCGCGCCAGGCGGCGGCGATGGTGCAGGTGGTGAGCCAGAAGCTGCAGGCTCTGGCGCCGGACGCCAGCAACCGGATCGAAGCGCGAGCCGAGGCGATGCGGAGCCGCCTTCAGGCCCTGCATCGCTGGAATCAGCAGCAGTTCAGCACCGTGCCCTCACCAGCCATTCTGGCCAGCGGCCACCGCGCCTTTGCCAGCCTGTCGCGGGCCTACGGGCTTCAGGAGCTGGCGGTGCTGGATGCCTCCAGCGCCAGCGAAGCGCTGCGGCCCCAGGCGCTGGAAGCGGTGTTGCAGGCCCTGAGCCGGCAGAAGGTGCGCAGCCTGTTCGCCGAACAGCAACCGGCCGGGAAAAGCTTGCAACGCATCAGCCAGCTCAGCGGGGTTCCCCTTGCCCCTCGACCCCTGCAAGCCGACAGCGCGGGCGAAAACCTGATGGCCACACTCACCGGGAACACCTGCCTGATCGTGGATGCCCTGGGGGGAAGCTGCGATCAGAAGAGCGCCAGACGCCTGGTGGAGCAGTGGACGGCCATCCGCTGATGTGATCAATGGCACATCAGGCGGTGGCGCAGCGCAACACCGCCCGAAACCCGCCCGGAATCGC
Organism: uncultured Synechococcus sp.; assembly: GCA_913061215.1. GTDB lineage: Bacteria > Cyanobacteriota > Cyanobacteriia > PCC-6307 > Cyanobiaceae > Vulcanococcus. The sequence goes on from CAJXSQ010000051.1 coordinate 7,388, forward strand.
CCTAGGCTGCAACTGATTCTCAACAGCAGCTCTCAACGGCAGATGGCCCAGGAGATCGGTCGCCACAGCGAAGACCTGCCCAGCAAGGGCCGCACGTCCGAGCAGGTCAAGAAAAAGGGCTGCAAGAAGAAGAAGTGCTCCCACTGGAAGGGCGGCCAGTGCCGCTGCGGCCGCGACTGAGAGCGCCTCAGGCAGCTTCGCCCGATTCGGCGCCGCCCCCCATGCCTCCCTTCACATGGGCGAGGGCCGTGCCTTCCAGGAACTGCTGATCCAGCAGCAACAGCGCGGCGCTGTTCTCGCCGGCCAGGCGCAGCCGCTTGCACACGAAACGGGCCTCGGCTTCCTCCTGCAGTTGCTCGGAGACGAACCAATCGAGCATGGCCGTGGCACTGCGCTCACCCAGGCCCTCAGCCAGCGTGTAGAGGTGATGGATGGACGCCGTCACCCCCTTTTCCAGCTCGTACACCACATCAAACAAGCTCTGCACCGACGGCCAATCACGCTCGGGCGCCTCGATCGTGGGCAACTCCACCTGCTGATCGCTGTCCACCAGATAGGCGATCATCCGCGATGCATGGCCGCGCTCCTCATTGCTCTTGTTGAGCATGTAAGAGGAGAAGCCCACCAGATCCTTTTCACGCAGCCAGATCGACATCGCCAGATACGTATGACTGGCCTGAAACTCCGACGACAGATGATCGTTGATGGCGCGCGTGAGCTCCTTCATCCGCAGCTGATCTGGGGGGCTACTGGTCTAGCAGGCTGCGCAGCATCCAGGCGGTCTTCTCGTGAATCTGCAGCCGTTGCGTGAGCAGATCGGCCGTGGGCTGATCATTCGCTTCATCCGCCACAGCGAACACCGAGCGAATCGTGCGCGCCACCGCTTCATGGCCCTGCACAAGCTCTCGCACCATGTCCATCGCGGCGGGAACACCGTCACTCTCAGGGATGCTGGAGAGGGTGTGATAGATGGTGCCACCGAACGGCGCCTTGTGGCCCAGGGCACGGATCCGCTCGGCGATCTCATCGAGCGCCGTCCAGAGCTCGGTGTACTGCTCCATGAACATCAGATGGAGCGTGTTGAACATCGGCCCGGTGACATTCCAATGGAAGCCATGGGTCTTGGCATACAGCACGGTGCTGTCGGCCAGCACGCGGCCCAGGCCCTCGGCAATCCGGGCGCGCTGTTCTGCGGGGATACCGATATCGATGGGAAGGGCGGTGGACATGGATGGCGCAGGGCTCAGGATCCTGACCCCGTTCTAGGCCTGCTGGCAGGCGCTGTCAGCCCAGCTGCCAGCGGGCTTCCAGGCGTTTGAACAGCAGTGAGGCAGTGGTGGTCATCAGCAGGTACACCAGGGCCACCGCGATATAGATCTCAAAGGCCCGGTAGGTGGTGGCCACCATCAGCTGCCCCTGGCGGAACAGCTCGTCAAAACCGATCACGGCCGCCAGGCTCGTGTCCTTGATCAGGGTGATGAACTCATTGGCCAGCGGCGGCAGCACCCGGCGCAGTGCCTGAGGCGCGATCACAAAACGCATCCGCTCCAGCGGACTCAAGCCCAGCGCATCCGCCGCCTCCCATTGGCCCCGATCAATCGATTCGATGCCACTGCGCAGGGTTTCCGCCAGGTAGGCCGCCACATTGAGGCTGAGAGCGGTGACAGCCGCCACCAGCCGATTGATCGTGAACGGCACCGCCATGCTCTGCAGCAGTGCCGGCAGCCCGAAGTAGATCAGAAACAGCTGCACCAGCATCGGCGTGCCACGGAAGAAATCGATGTAGATCCGCGATCCCCAGTGCAGCCAGCGCCAGGGGGTCTGCAGCAGCACCGCCAGGGCCGTTCCCCCGAGCAACCCGAAGCTGAAGGAGAGGGCCGTGAGCATCAGCGTGACGCTGGCACCCTTGAGCAGATTCACAGCCAGCAGCTGCAGATCGAGGCCGGCGAACACACCGCTGGGCTGCTCCTGGGCCGGTGCCAGTTCCGGGAGCACAGGCGGATCGGCGGCGAACCACTCGCGATACAGCTTTGCGTAAGTGCCATCAGCGATCAGGGCGTTGAGGCTCTGATTCACAGCCGGCAGGATTGGGGAGCGCAGAGGCAGGGCGATGCCGTAGTACTCCGTGGTGAGGTGTTCGCCGGAGATGCGCAATCCGGTGAGCTTCGCCTGATCGATGGCATAAAGAATCGCCGGCACATCACTCACCACCGCATCCGCATTGCCATTGGCCAGCTCCTGCAGTGCCAGCGGCGTGGAATCAAAGCTGCTCACGCGGGCACCGGGAATCTCACTGGCCTGAATGGCGCCAGTGGTGCCGATCTGCACAGCAATCCGGCGCCCCTTCAGTTGATCCAGCGTTTGAATCTGGGGGCCGCCATCGCGCACCACAATCGCCTGGCCGGCCTGGAAATAGGGCCGGCTGAACTCAATCGCCCGGGCCCGCTGCGCCGTGATCGTCATCGCGCTGATCGCCGCATCCACACTGCGGGCCTGCAGCGCCGGGATCAGCCCATCGAAGGGCATCGGCACCCATTCGATCGGATGGCCAGCCTGCTGGCCGATCGCCTCCATCAGCGCGATATCGAAACCACTGATGCGGCCGCTCTGCGCATTGCGGAACTCAAACGGCGGGAAGGTGGGATCGGTGCCCACACGCCAGGGGGCTGCGCTCGCGGCCCAGCTGAAGCCTCCGGCCGCAACCGCCAACGCCGTGATCAGCGCCGCCAGAGCGGCGCGCCACCGGCGCGGCAGGTGGCGCAGACTGCGCAGCGGCCGAGGGGCCATGTTTCGGTGTTGTCCAGAGAGCTCCCATGATCAGCACACCCGCTGCAGAGCCTGTGCTGCAGTGCCGCGATCTGCACAAAAGCTACGGGGAGCTCCAGGTGCTGCGCGGGGTGAGCACCACGGTGCATGCGGGCGATGTGGTGTCGATCATTGGCCCCTCAGGCTGCGGCAAGAGCACCTTTCTGCGCTGCCTCAACCGGCTGGAGAGCTTTGATCAGGGGGAGCTGCAGGTGCTCGGGCGCTCGATCGCCGGCACCAGCCTCAACTGGCGGGAGCTACGGCAGCTGCGCATCAGCGTGGGGATGGTGTTTCAGCAGTTCAATCTGTTCCCCCACCTGAGCGTTCTCGAAAACCTGGTGCTGGCGCCACGGCACGTGCTGCAGCTGCCCCTGGCGGAGTGTGAGCAGCGGGCGCGGCATCACCTGAACCAGGTGGGGCTGGGCAACCGCGCCGATGCCTACCCAGGCCAGCTCTCCGGCGGCCAGAAACAACGGGTGGCGATCGCCCGCAGCCTCTGCATGAACCCGGCGGTGATGCTCTTCGATGAACCCACCAGCGCCCTCGACCCGGAGCTGGTGGGTGAAGTGCTGCAAGCGATGCGGCAACTGGCGGAAACGGGCATGACGATGCTGGTGGTGACCCACGAGATGCGCTTCGCCCGGGAGGTGTCGAACCACGTGCTCTTCTTCAACAATGGCCTGATCGAAGAACAAGGCAGGCCTGAGGAGCTGTTCGCCAGCCCGCGGAGCGAACGCCTGCGCAGCTTTCTCAGGCGCTCGGCGGAAACCGGTTTCTGAGCGGCTGCCAGCCACGGCCCCCTTCCCTGCAGCGCTTCGATCAGACTCGGAACCACCGACCCTCCCCGAGCCCACGTGACCGCCAGCGTGACCAGCCCCACACTCGATGCCGTGACCCCGGCGACACCGTTGCCGGTGACGATCCTCACCGGCTTCCTCGGTGCCGGCAAGACCACGCTGCTCAACCACATCCTCAGCAATCAAGAGGGCGTGAAAACCGCCGTGCTGGTGAACGAATTCGGCGAGATCGGCATCGACAACGATCTGATCATCGCCACCGGCGATGACATGGTGGAACTGAGCAACGGCTGCATCTGCTGTTCGATCAACGGCGAGCTGCTCGATGCGGTGTATCGCATCCTCGACCGCCCGGATCCAGTGGATTACCTGGTGGTGGAGACCACCGGCCTGGCGGATCCGCTGCCCGTGGCGATGACCTTCCTCGGCAGCGATCTACGCGATGCCACCCGCCTCGATTCGATCATCACCCTGATCGACGCGGAGAACTTCAGCGACGAGATCCTCGACGGCGAGGTGGCCCGCGCTCAGGTGGTGTATGGCGACATCCTGCTGCTGAACAAGTGCGACCTGGTGGGCGAGGAACGCCTGAATGCGGTGGAAACCCGCCTGCGGGAGATCAAGAGCGATGCCCGCATCCTGCGCTCGGTGAAAGGGGATGTGAGCCTGCCGCTGCTGCTCAGTGTGGGGCTGTTCGAGAGCGACAAGGTGGCAGCGGCGCAGAACCACGA
>CAJXSQ010000052.1 GCA_913061215.1 uncultured Synechococcus sp.
TCCATGCCGAACAGCACGATGCTGGCGAAGCCGAAGGGGAACAGCAGCGAGCCCAGGAAGGGCATGCCCGACTGGGCGGCCACGGTGAGCGCCAGGATCACGGCGAGGCCCAGGATGGCGCCGGAATAGAAGCCGCGCAGCAGCAGGTTCTTGACGCTGACCGTTGCCTTTTTGCCGCCGGCGGCGATCATGCCGTCGACGAGCTCATTGGGCAGGACGTAGTCCATCTGTGAGGCAGATACGCTCATCGGTTTCTTGCAGGGGTTGTGTGTTGAGGAAGGCGTTCAGCCGCTGAATCGGTTCATCAGCCGTGACAGCAGGTCACGGCTGTTGCGTTGAATCGGTTGCTTGTCCTGGCCGCTGTTGCTGAGCCAGTTCACGAAGCGTGAGAACAGATCGCTGTTGCCTGGAGAGGTGGACATGGCGGAATGAAGGATGTGCAGGGGAAGCAGGGGAGCCGGGCTTCAAAAGATCAGCGCCGCGGCAGATCCACCGGCCCTCAGCTCTGACGTGGTGTGGCGCCGAAGCGCTCGATCAGCAGCTCCTTCAGCACCTGTTTCACCTCGCTGGCGGGAACGGCCTTGCGATGCAGTTCGCCGAGGGTTGGATTCGTGCCCTGGGAGCCGCCCACCGTGATGTCGTAGCCCTCGCCCATGCCGCCTTCGGGGTTGCGGGCCTTGGTGCCGGTGAGGCCGATGGCACCCATGTAGGCCTGGCCGCAGGTGTTGGGGCAGCCGGTCCAGTGGATCTTCAGTTCTTCAGGGAGCTCCAGTTCGCGGTCGAGTTCCTCGGCGGCGGCAAGGGCCTGATCCTTGGTGTTGGTGAGGGCGAAGCTGCAGTAGGTGTTGCCGGTGCAGCTCACCGTGCCGGCCGCAAGGTGGCTGGGCTGCAGGCTGAAGCGCTGCAGCAGCGGTTCGGCTTTCAGCGCATCCAGCTGAGCGCTGGGGATGCCGCTGAGGATCACGTTCTGGTCTTCCGTGAGGCGGATGTCGCCGTCGCCGTAGCGCTCCGCCAGGCTGGCCAGATCCTGGAAATCCTCCGCCTTGAGCCGGCCCACCGGCACGTGCATGCCGGCGTAGTGCAGGCCCTCCTGCTTCTGGGGGTGGATGCCGTAGTGGCTGCGCGGCGGCTCGTTGAACACTGAACCCGGATCCGGGGTGAGCGGGCCGAAGCGCTCTTCCACCATCGCCCGGAAGGCTTCGAGACCCACCTGGTCGAGATAGAGGCGGAAACGTCCCTTCGGCCGCTTGTCGCGTTCACCGTTGTCGCGCCAGATCTTGATCACGGCGCCGGTGATGGCGCCCATCTGATCAGGCCGCACCCAGGCATTCAGGGGCACGGCATAGGCATTCATCTGGGAGGAGAGGATGCCGCCGATCCACACGCCGAAGCCCAGTTCGCCATCGCGCTCCACCGGGTGGAACACGATGTCGTTGTGCAGCAGGAAGTTGTCGCGCGCGCCGGCCACGGCGGTGTTCCATTTGCGTGGCAGGTTGGAGAACTCCGGATTGCCGCTGCGGTTGTTGGTGAGGTAGTTCTCCAGCTCCAGCGTGTAGGGCCGGGTATCCACGATCTCGTGGGGATCGATGCCGGCGATGGGATTGCCGGTCACGTTCCTGGGGTTGTCGAAGGCCGACTGAATCGTGGTGAGCCCCACCTCCTGCAGGCGGCCCAGGATGTCCGGCAGGTCTTCCAGCAGCACGCCACGCAGCTGGATGTTCTGGCGGGTGGTGATATCGGCGCTGCCGTTGCTGCCGTAGCGCGCCACGATGCCCCCCACCACGCGCAGTTGCTCGGCGCTGATCACGCCGTTGGGCACGCGCAGGCGCAGCATGAACAGGCCCGGCGTTTTCGGCCGCCAGAACATGCCGTACCACTTCAGGCGCAGCTGCAGATCCGTTTCATCCACGTTCTCCCAGCCGAGCCGGGCGAAGGTTTCAATTTCACTGCCAACGAGCAGGCCATCTTTGGCGGCCTTGTTCTGCTCAATCTTGTTCAGCTTTTTCCCTTCCAGCCAGGGGGGAAGCCCACTGGGCTGAAGGACATCGCTGCTGAGGGGAGGTGTTGCCACCATGGCTGTTGTTCTGACGGAACGAGACGGTTGTTCTGGAACGCGTTGCTGCTGCAGGGCACGCGATCCAGGCCGCTTCAGAACGAAAAGCACGGCTTGGTTGGAAGGATTAAGCCATCCCAGGCGGGATGGGCAGTGTTGCCGTTGCTACGAACCCTGCGGTTGATTGCTCGAGCCGAGAAAGGGTGTCAACCGCTACATGTGTTGGGCTAGTAATCCGGGTTGATGGTGAGGCTCCTGGTCGCAATCTCAGCTCAGGTTTTCAGTATTGGCGTCCGATTTCACCCAGCATGCGCACGGCTCCGTTGCGCAGCATCTGCCAGACCCGGCCCATGGCCAGCAGGTCGGCGTCGAGTTCACGCCGCCATCGGGCTTCGTTGGGGCGGCTCGGGTTCTGCAGGGGAGGGCGGCGGCGGCCGCTGTTCCGCGTACCGCGGCTGGAGCTCGGCAAGGGGCGAGGCGATGGCATCGTGAGGGCATGACAGGCAACGGGCCGACTTCATCAGCCCCTGCGACCGAGCAGTGGTGGCCGTTGCTACGGAAGCTGCGTTCGCGCGATCCCTGGCCGTTGCTGCTGGTGATCCACGGCCACAGCGGAGGGATGCTGCCGCCGCTGCTGAAGCCCTGGCTGGAGCCGTTGGCGGAGCGGCGTGGTGCGCCCGTTTGGGTGCAGGCGCTCACGGCCGAGCCGCTCCTGCTGCCGCCCGATCAGCGCCTGCTGTTGGTGCCCCTGCTGCTCACGCCGGGCAGCCATGTGCGCGACGACATTCCCGCCATCCGCGACCGGTTGCGCGGCGCCGGGCATCAGGTGGTGCCCCTGCCGTTCCTCGGTGCCTGGGGGACCTGGTTGGAGCACCTGAGCCAGTTGGCATCTGCAGCAAAGTGCAGCACTTTGCTGCACCACCCCCTGCGCCAGGGCGTGGCGGATCGCTACCTGGCGACCCTGCAGCGGCGGCTCGCACTCACGCCGCTGAGCTCCAGCACCGGCCCGATCTGTCAGTCCGGCCCCGCCGCTGGCCAGGATCCACTGCCTCTGGCCCTGGCTCCCAATCGGATGACCGCGCAGCTTCAGGATGCAGGCATCGCCGCGCCGGCACTGCTGGAGCGGCCCGCCACCCGCGATCTGTTGTTCAACCTGCTGCTCAACCTGCCATGACCGCCCCCATCGCCGGCAAGGTGTATCTGGTGGGCGCTGGGCCCGGTGATCCCGACCTGCTCACCCTCAAGGCCCATCGCCTGCTCAGCAGCTGCGATGCCCTGGTGTACGACTCGCTGGTGCCCCGGGAGGTGCTCGCCCTGGTGCCGGAAACGGCAGAGCGGCACTTCGTGGGCAAGCGCCGCGGGCACCATTCGGTGCCTCAGCCGAGCACCAATGCGGTGTTGGTGGAGCTGGCGGGCCGTCACCGTTGCGTGGTGCGGCTGAAGGGCGGCGATCCCTTCCTCTTCGGCCGCGGTGGCGAGGAGGCAGCGCATCTGGAGCGCCATGGTGTGGCGGTGGAGGTGGTGCCGGGCGTCACCGCCGGCATCGCGGCACCGGCCTACCTGGGCATCCCTGTCACCCACCGTCGCGCCGGCAGTTCCGTCACCTTCGTGACGGGTCATGAGGAGATCGATAAGGCTCGCCCCAGCGTGGATTGGCAGGCCCTGGCCCGCAGCAGCGATGGCCTCGTGATCTACATGGGCCTGCACAACCTGCCGCACATCTGCGCGGAGCTGATCGCCGGCGGCTTGCCTGCCACCACCCCGGCAGCCGCGGTGCAGCAGGGCACCGTGCGCGGTCAGCGAGCGGTGATCGCCGATCTCGCCGGTCTGGCGGCGGCCGTGCGCAAGGCGGAGCTGGCCTCGCCGTCGATCGTGGTGATCGGTGAGGTGGTGAACCAGCGGGTGGCCAGCTGCGCGCCTGAACCGGCGGCGGTGGAGATGCCGATCCCGCTCAGGCAGGACTGAGGGCAGAGGTGGGCCTGCGGCTGCCGCGGTTGAGGTGCAGGCGGCTCAGCCCCCAGCGGCGCGGGGTGGTTGTGGTGTGGCGGCTGATCCAGGCGTTGTCCGCCTCCATCAGAGCGGCACGGTCGCTGCCGTCCAGGCCGGCGTAGAGCAGGTTCAGGATCCGATCCACGTTGAGATCGAGCAGTGCCACTTCCTGCCAGAGGCGATCGCTGCCGGTTTGATCGGCCCGCACGAACTGGGCCTCCATCAGCTGCTGGCTGAGCAGCAGCACCAGGGCCTGCTGTTTGCGGGCGCTGAACGCTGCACTGGTGACGCCCGAGCGCCAACCCTGATGCAGAACGCTGTTGGACGGTGCCGTCATTCCATACAACCCGAACCTGTAGCTGACGCTACCTAAGGCAAAACCACCTGCGGTACTGGTCTACGAAAAGGTTCATGCGGTAGTGCCGCGAACCTTTGGGCGCTTGGTGATGCGGTTCATTGGCCAATCCCTCCCCTTCGGTTGGCGCCGCACCCTTTGCCATGGCAGCACTTCCCCTCCAGCAGGATCTCCTTCAACGGGAGAGCCGATCTCCGGAGTCCGCCTCCACCGAGCGGGCTCCGATGTTCGAGCTGATCCCCTACGAGAAGTTCCGCGACACGCCGGCTGTTCGTTTCTTCGATATCACCGTTGCCGAATCGAACGCCCGCGATCTGGTGATCCACTCCGGCCCGGCCGTGAGCCCGCCGGATGAGGAGAACACCGGTGCCTGGCAGTTCTATCTGCATCCCCATCAGGAGGACAACCTGCTGGCGCTGCACGGCGGCCGCACCTTCTATCTGGTGAACTTCGGCTGGAATTACCCGTACCACATCGTTCGCCTGGATACCGGTGGCGACATCCTGCGGATTCCGCCGGGCACCTTCCATCGCTCCGTCTCCGATCCGGACGGATCCGTGGTGCTCAACCAGGCCGTGCGCGAGGAGGGCGCCAGCGTGGTGCGTGAGTTTCGCGTGTACAACAGCCGCCGGATTCCGCGCCTGTTCGCCACCACCTTCAAGACAGCTCCGCTGCCGAAGCTGCACGGCGTGAGCTGGTGAGCGCTGCGGGCGGGCCTCAGGCCTGCTGGCGTCGCCGGGGCAGGGGGATCACATCGCGCTGGCTGTAGCGCTCGCACACGGCATAGGCGGCGGGAAGATTGGCCACCCGCTGCCAGTCGCCCTCCACCTCGTCGTGATGGACGACATAGCCGCCGGCGCCATCCCGGGCGATTCGGCAACCATCACCGGTGAGGCCAACAAGGTGCAGCGGTCCGCCCATGGGTCTGCTCCGTACTGAATTGGTTCTACGTCCGTTGGAGGGGGCTTGACCTGTGTGGCTTTGCCCACGCAATCAATCTTGAGCCTCAGGGATAAACCCTGAACACGGCTGCGGATTCTCTGCGGATTTCGCCGTGTTCACAGGCGCAGATCCACCGTGCAGCAGTGCTCCCCGGCGCCCCGCAGCGGTTCCGCCTCCGCCCGCGGGATCGTGTCCGCTGCTGCGGTTTCGGTGAGGAGCTCAAAACCGCCGGACTCAGACCACAGCTGCCACTGCGCCTGCACGCTGCCATCCTCCGCATCCAGCAGCTCCAGCTGCAGTGGCACATCCAGGGGCAGGCAGGGATGCAGGCAGGGGAACAGCGCCTCCTGGCGGAAGCGCACCGCCCGGGGCTGCCCGGGCTGCTCCGGCCAGCAGAGCGGCCGCCCCTGCAGCTGCAGTTGATAGCGCCGGCGCAGGGCCGTGTTGCCGATCAGCTCGAAGCGCCGCAGTGAGCTGTCCACGAAGCGGCTGGTGCTGCCCCCTTCCACGGGGGTGTCGCAGAGCAGCGGCCACGGTTCCAGCGCCTGGCGGATGCTCAGCTCGGCGCCCCCCTGGCTCCAGTGCAGCAGTTCCGGGAAGCGCCAGTTCCAGATGGCGCGGAAGGGTTCCGGATCCAGGGGGAGTCCGTCGTCGGCCAGATCAGCGAGCACCTGCTCCAGGTCGGCCCAGAGGGCACTGGGCAGCAGGGCCCGATCGTGCAGCTCGGCCCCCCAGGGGTGCAGCGCCCGAGGCCGCAGCTCGGGCCGGAGCAGCCGCACCGCCAGCGCCCGGAACAGCAGCGCCACGGCATTGGTCCAGCGGTGATCGGGTAGGGATTCGAGGGCCCGGAACTCCAGCAGGCCCTGGCAGCCGGCCGTCCAGGCGGGGTTCCAGAACTTGTCGAGGCTGATCTCGCTGCGGTGGGTGTTGCCGCTGCGATCGGCATGCAGGTGGCGCAGGGTTTCGCCGATGGCCACCCGCTGATCACCGGCGGGCAGCTGCTCCAGTGCCCGGTGCGCCAGCTCCAGATCCAGCAGCTCAGCGGAGCCTTCATCCGGGCGCGGGGCCTGGGAGGCCGGGCCCACGCTGCGGCCGCTGAACAGATAGGCCAGGCAGGGGTGGTGCTGCCAGTAGCGCAGCAGGCCCACCAGCCAGTCCGGCCTGGAGAAGAACGGATGCTCCTCCAGGCTCGGACCCCCGAGCAGCAGGTGGTTGCCGCCACCGGTGCCTTCGCTGCGATCGCCCTGCTGCTTCCAGCTGCGCAGGCCGGCGGCCGCTCCGGCTTCCTCCAGCCGTGCGATCCAGCCGGCGTACTCCTGCCAGCTGTGGCACACCGGCAGGTTCACCTCCAGCACGCCGGGATCGGCGGTGAGCCCCAGCAGCTGCCAGTGCTCGTGGGCATCCCAGGGCAGCACACCGCTCAGCTCCGGCTGCTGCCAGCCGTGGCTGTGGTGCGCGATCCGTTGCAGCAGCAGCAGCAACGGCTCCCGCTCCAGCGGCGGCAGAAACAGGGCCCAGCCGTTGTGGTCCCGCTCCAGGGTGAGCACCTGGCGCAGTTCTCCCTCCGGGAAGTGCTCCAGCGGCAACCGCAGGCCGGCTGGCCCCGGCGCCTCACTCAGCTGCCGCAGCGGCTCGGCCAGGGGCCAGGCCACGGAGCGCCACTGGCCTTGGTCGCAGCTCAGGGGGATCGCCCACACATCCCGATCCGCCTGCAGTGGATCGCGCAGCGGCAGCAGCTGCAGTGGGCAGTGCAGATCGCGGCCGATGGCGGCCAGCAGCGCTTGCACGGCTGCCGCATCCGGCACGCCCCACGCCTCGGCTCCTCCGCTCGCGTCCTGCGGCCAGCGCACCAGCGGCTCACCGTCCTTGCCGGTGATCAGGCGCAGGGCCCAGCGGGGATTCACCTCGCCGTCGTAGCGCTTGCCCGGGCAATAGAGCAGGGTGCTGCCGGGCCAGGCACGGCGCTGCAGCTCGGCGGCGAGGTGGCGGGCGTAGCGCAGCTTGGTGGGCCCGTCGGCCGCCACGCTCCACTCGGCACCCTCGGGTTCGAATGGCACCAGCGTGGGCTCGCCCCCCATGGTGAGCTGGATGCCCGCCTGCTGCAGGCGTTGTTCAACGGCGGCCGCGGTGGTGGTGTTGACGGTCGGGGTGGAGTGGAGCGTCACGGCCAGGAGAGGCTCACCCTGTCTTGGCGCAGCCGACCGGATCCGGCAGCACCAACCGCTACCGCAGCGCGGAACTGAGGATTTCGGCCTGGATTTCCCACTCCAGCTCGCTCTCCACGCCGGGCGGTCCCGAGAAGGTGCCGCTCACGGCCGCGGTGAGATCGGACCGCGATGAGGTGGCCACCGGGATGTAGCGATCGTCCACGGCGCCCTTGCCGCTGGGATCGAAGCCGCGCCAGCCGGCCCCCTGCAGGTACACCTCAGCCCAGGCGTGCAGGTCGTAGCGCTCCGGCTTCGGCTCCACCAGGTGATACCCGCTCACAAAGCGCGCTGGCAGACCCACGCTGCGGCAGCACTCGATCATCAGCATCGCCAGGTCGCGGCAGGAGCCCACCCGCTCCTTCAGGGTGCGGCCGGCGGGCCAGGCGGGGCCCACGTGCCGCTGGGTGTACTTCACCCGGTCCTGAATCACCTCGATCAGCTGCTGCAGGAAGTTGAGGCTGCGGCCATCGCTGCCCATCAGCGCCTCCTGGGCCACGTCCACGGCTGCGCCGTCGTGCTGGCCGTTGGGAAGCCAGCCCTGCAGGTTGCTCAGCAGGTCGGGGTTGAGCCGCCCGATCTGCACCGGCAGCTGGGCCATCTGCTCATCCAGGCAGGCCTCCAGCAACGGCGGCGTGAAGGTTTCCACCTCGCTGGTGGCCACCACGCACAGCTGTTCGGCTTCCCCCAGGAAGCGGGCCCGGGTGATGGTGTCGCCGCCGGCGGCCATCAGCTCGTAGAGCTGGCTGGGATCGGGCGAGATCTCCAGGCGGAAGTCGATCAGCCGCTGAAAGCCGTGGGGGCGGGGCCGCAGGCAGAAGCGATGGGGCCCGAGCAGCACCGGTTTGGTGTAGCGGTAGTCGAACCGGTGAATCAGGCGGGCGCGCATGCCAGGTCGTGACTGGTGGCCAGGCTCGGCAACACGAAGTAGCGAGCGTGAATCAGTTCGTGCAGGTTATTGAGATCCTGTTGCAGCGCGTCGATCGCTTCATGCAGCCCGCCGGCCACCAGCTCATCGATGCCGGTGTAGCTCCAGCGGGCCCGGGTGAGGCCGCTGAGGCACTCGAGCGCATCCGGCTGGCCCGGCACCGGGCTGGCCGCCACCAGCAGCAGGGTTTCGTGGATGCGCTCCAGGCAATAGCGCACCGACCGCGGGAAACTGGCATCCAGCAGCAGGAAGGCCGCCACCGCCTTCGGGGTGATCACCCCCTGCTGTGACTGGCGGAACATCTGATAGGCCCCGGCCGTGCGCAGCAGCGAGATCCACTGCAGCTCATCCAGCACGCCACCCACCTCCTCGGGGCTGGGCAGCAGCAGGAAGTACTTCACATCCAGGATGCGCGTGGTCTTGTCGGCCCGCTCGATCAGGCGCCCCAGCCGGCTGAACTGCCAGGAGAGGTCGCGGCTGAGGGTGGCATCGGTGATGCCATAGAAGAGCTGGCAACCCCGCCGGATCTCGCGCAGCTGCTCCTGCGGTGGCTGATGCCAGAAGCTGTCGCCCTCGAGCAGGGTCCAGTAGAGGCCGTTGATCTGCTCCCACATCTCCGTGGTGATCACATCGCGGATCTGGCGTGCGTTCTCGCGGGCCAGGGCGATGCAGTTCACGATGCTGCTGGGATTGTTCTCCGCCTGCACCAGGAACTCCACCACCTGCTCGGGGCCGCCGCCGGGGTAGAGGGCATCGAACAGTTCGCGATCACCGCTGGCATCGATCAGCGGCTGCCAGGGCTCGGCGCTGCCCGGGGGGCAGTCGAGGGCCATCGCCTCACTCACCTCCACGAAGCGCGAGAGGTTCTCGGCCCGCTCCACGTAGCGATTGATCCAGTAGAGCGAATCGGCAACGCGGCTCAGCATGGGCCTTCTCCCACGATCCAGGTGTCCTTGCAGCCGCCGCCCTGCGACGAATTCACCACGAGTGAGCCGCGCTTGAGCGCCACGCGGGTGAGGCCGCCCGGGGTCACCCAGGCCTCCTTGCCCCGCAGCACATAGGGCCGCAGATCCACGTGGCAGGGATAGAGCTCCCCTTCGCTGAGGGAGGGCACGGTGGAGAGCTCCAGTGTGGGCTGGGCGATGAAGTTGCGCGGGTTGGCGCGGATCTTCTCGGCGAACTCGAGGATCTCGGCCTCCGTGGCATGGGGGCCGATCAGCATCCCGTAGCCGCCCGCCTCCGATACAGCCTTCACCACCAGCTCCTTCAGATGCGCCAGCACGTAGGCCTGGTCATCGGGCCGGGCGCAGAGATAGGTGGGGACGTTCTCGATGATCGGTTCCTCGCCCAGGTAGTAGCGCACCATCTCGGGCACGTAGGCGTAGATGAGCTTGTCGTCGGCCACGCCGGTGCCCGGCGCATTGGCAATGGCCACGCGGCCCTGGGCATACACCTCCATCAGGCCGCGCACGCCGAGCATCGAATCGGCACGGAACACGTCGGGATCGAGGAAGTCGTCGTCGATGCGGCGGTAGATCACGTCCACCGGCTCCAGCCCCTTGGTGGTGCGCATCCACACCCGCCCGTCCTGGCAGGCGAGGTCGCGGCCCTCCACCAGGGCGATGCCCATCTGCTGGGCCAGGTAGCTGTGCTCGAAGTAGGCGCTGTTGAACACCCCCGGTGTGAGCAGCACCACCCGCGGCGACTCGGTCCAGGTGGCCAGGTCCCGCAGGGTCTGCAGCAGTTGTGAGGGGTAGCCGTCGATCGGCTGCACGGTGCGGCCGGCGAACAGGCTGGGGAACATGCGCTTCATCACGCGCCGGTTCTCCAGGAAGTAGGCCACACCGGAGGGGCAGCGCAGGTTGTCCTCCAGCACCCGCCAGGTGCCGATGCCGTCGCGGATCAGATCCAGGCCGGAGATCTGGCACCAGCGCCCCAGGGGCGGCCGGAAGCCCTGCAGTTGGGGGCGCCAGCCCTGGGAGCTCTCCAGGTCCTCCCGGGGGATCACGCCGTCGCGCAGGATCAGCTGCTCGCCGTACACGTCGGCCAGGAACAGATCGATCGCTTCCAGGCGCTGGATCAGGCCGCGGCGCAGCCGATCCCAGTCGTCGGCACCGATCAGGCGTGGCAGCGGATCGAAGGGCAGGATGCGCTCGCCCACACGGCTGCCGGAATCGTTGAGCCGGAAGGTGGCGCCCAGACGCTTGAGCAGCATGCCGGCTGCCGCGTGGTTGCGGTTGAGCGTTTCCAGGCCCAGGGCCCCGAGGGAGGAGAGCAGCGGCTGCAGGGCGCTGCGGGGCTCTTCGCTGGCACTGAAATATTCGTCGTAGCCCTTGCTGGGCCGGTAGTCGGTGAACATCGCCGAGCCTGCGGTGGCGTGATCATGCAGAGCTTCCGGGGCTGCTCAGGTGGCTGTTGCTACGGAAGCGCGGGGTTGCTGGCCGCCCTAGGGTTCAGCCCATGCCCGGGCCGTTTCCGCCACTGGATCAACCCCTCTGGGATCGGGCGGGAGAGCGCCTCAACCGCCGCCGGGAACCCCGCCTCGCCGTCGGCAGCGTGCTGCCGATCCAGCTGCGGCTCCTGCCTCCCGGGCAGCCTCCCGGTTCCTGGCTCACCGCCGACATCCTCGACATCAGCCATGGGGGCCTGGCCCTGCTGGTGACGGCAAGCGAAGCTCCGCCGCTCGACTGCCCGCTGCTGCTGGATGTGAGCAGCCACCCCGGCTTCGGGGTGGTGCGTCTGCCGGGCCGCCTGCGCTGGTGCCGTGGCGCGGATGGCCTTGGCGTGCTGCAGCTGTTCGGGGTGCAGCTGGATCAGCCCCTGCCGGCGGTGCCGCCCCTGGTTCAGAGCAGGAAGTAGCGCTGGGCCATCGGCAGTACGGCGGCCGGCTCGCAGGTGAGCAGTTCGCCGTCGGCGAACACCTCGTAGGTCTGCGGGTCCACCTCCACCTTCGGCAGGGCAGTGTTGTTCTTCATCGCCGCCTTGCCGATGCCGCCGCGGGTGTTCTGCACCGGCACGCAGGGTGTGTTCAGGCCCAGCAGCCGCGGCACATCGGCATCGAGGGCGGCCTGGCTCACGAAGGTGAGGCAGCTGGGGGCCAGGGCCTTGCCGTAGCTGGC
>CAJXSQ010000053.1 GCA_913061215.1 uncultured Synechococcus sp.
CCGACGTGCTGAACCGCGCCAACCTGGGTATGGAAGTGATGCACGAGCGCAACGCGCACAACTTCCCCCTCGACCTGGCGACCACCCAGTCGATCCCTGTGGCCCTCACCGCTCCGGCGATCGGCTGAAGCCCGTCCGGCTGCCTGTCTGCACTGCGGCCATCCGGCCGCGTCCAAGCCCCCGCGCAAGCGGGGGTTTTTGAATGGCTGCATGGATCAGCTGCTATTCGATGGCCCGGCCGAGGCGCCGGCTTCACTGCTGCTCGCCCACGGCGCCGGTGCCCCGATGGACAGCCCCTTCCTGCAGGCCGTCGCCACGGGCCTGGCACAGCGCGGCTGGCGTGTGATCCGCTTCGAATTTCCCTACATGGCCCGCTCCCGCCAGAGCGGCCGGCGCCACGGCCCTGATCGCCAGCCGGTGCTGCTGGAGAGCTGGCGCCAGCAGGTGCAACAGCTGCGTGATGCAGGCCCACTGTTCATCGGTGGCAAGTCGATGGGCGGCCGCATGGCCAGCCTGGTGCTGGATGAGCTGGCAGAGGCCTGCGGCGTTCTCGGTTGCCTCTGCCTTGGCTATCCGTTTCACCCCCCGGGCAAGCCCGAACGCCTGCGCACCGAGCATCTGCAGTGCCTGCGCACGGATTGCCTGATCGTGCAGGGCGAGCGCGACACCTTCGGACGACGCGCGGAGGTGGAGGGCTACGACCTCGCGGCGGCGATCCAGCTGGCCTGGATTCCCGATGGCGACCACAGCTTCAAGCCCACCCGCCGATCCGGTCTGAGCGAGGAGGCGAATCTGCAGCGGGCCGTGGACGCCGCCGATCAGTTCATGGCTTCCTGTTGTCCAGATCGCTCGGGCGGCTGAGCACGAACACCACGCCGGCGGTGAGCGCGAGCGTCACGGCCACCATGGCGGCGATGGCTGCGGTGTAGTCGGTTTGCATGGGGGTGTTGAGGGATGTTGCTGGCTGGCGGCGCCTGCTTGTCGGTCCTTTGCGAAACCTGCCGGAATCGAAAGTCTCGAATCAGTCCCGCGCTGCAACCTGTGTTGGGATCAGGATAAAGGCCTCTCTCTCTGGAGCCATGGCCTGCAGCTCTCGTCGGTTCCGCCTGCTCAACGATTGCGCTGAGCCCCATCAGCAGCTCGATGCGCTCTACGACAGTTTTGAAGAGGCGGTGGCCGACGCGATCGACTGGCTGCACGGCGATCGCCCCGAGGCGGCCATCGGCGTGGAGGTGATGGCCGCCAACGGCGATTGGCGCATGCTGCGCACCCCCATGCCCTGGCTCTGCCGCCTGGGCAGTCGTCAGCCCTGAACGCTGGCCAGCGCCGCCTCCAGGCTGATCGGCTCCAGCTCCGCGGAGCTGGTGACTTCGATGATGCGGCCGATCGAAGCCGGTGTGCTCAAGGCCTCCACACAGCAGCGCGCCACCAGCCGCCGCGGGATCGCGTTGCTCTCCTGCTGATCAGCGCCGCTGTAGCGGATGCCCTCCTGCTCCAGGCCCTCCTCCCGTTCGGACAGCCCGCCGGGGCGGATCACGGTCCAGTCGAGCCCGCTGCGCTCGAGCGCCTGCTCCCCCACCCGTTTCCACACCAGGATCAGCCCGAACAGATTGAGCGGGTGGCGCCAGCGGCCGGCGCAGAGCGAGCTCACCAGCAGCACCCGCCGGATGCCGAGGCGCTGGCAGCTCTCCACCTGGTGGCGCACACCCCAGGCATCCACCCGCATCGGCCCGGTGAGATCCACCGAAGGGCGCGCACCGGTGGCGATCACCAGCGCGTCGCACCCCGCCAGCGCCCCATCGAGGGCGTCTGCATCCGCCAGGTTCAAGCGCCGTTGCTCGCAGCTCTGCAGCGCTTCGGGCACCACGGAGCTGGGCCGCAGCAGCAAACGCGGCTGATCACCGGCCCGCAGCAGCTCTTCAGCGATGCGGTAACCGGTTTTGCCTGAGGCACCGCTGACGGCAATCGTGCGTGGCATTGCGGCTGATGGCGTGCAATGGAAGGGAAGTATCGCTGCGGTTCATGCCTCCCACCATCCCGCCGGAGCACGACGATGGCGATTGGCCGGTGGATCCGGGCCGACCGCTCGGCCTGCGCCTGCTGGCGCTGCTCGGGGCGTTGTCCTTTGTGATGCTGGGTCTGAGCAGCCTGGCGCCGCTGCTGCACCCACCCCAGCGGCAGCCGCCCGCCTGGCCTGATCGTCCCGGCGCGGAGGGTCGGGCCTGATGCAGCACCTGCTTGGTCCTGTTCTGCTTCTGGCGCTGGCTGCGGCGGCAGCGCTGGGGTTGCTGATCCTGCTGCTGGGGCTGCAGCGGGTGTTCGCCACGGCACCACGCCTCGCGGCGGCCTCAGCGGAGCTGCCCCCCGCAACCGGTTCGCTCACGGTGGTGATCCCGGCCTACAACGAGGCCGCCAACATCGCCGACTGCGTGAGCGCCGTGCTGGCCAGCGATCCGCCCTGCAACGACTGGTCG
Source organism: uncultured Synechococcus sp. (assembly GCA_913061215.1). Classification (GTDB taxonomy): domain Bacteria; phylum Cyanobacteriota; class Cyanobacteriia; order PCC-6307; family Cyanobiaceae; genus Vulcanococcus. The sequence continues at coordinate 2,475 of CAJXSQ010000053.1, forward strand.
CTGCTGGTGGTGGACGACGACTCCACCGATGCCACAGCGGCCCTGGCCCGTGAGGCCGCCGCGGCGTCCCCGGCTTCTGCAGCGCGCTTCTCCCTGCTGCAGGCCGGCCCCAGACCGGCGGATCAGCGCTGGGTGGGCAAGAACTGGGCCTGCAGCCGGGCGGCGGAGCAGCTCAGCAGCGACTGGCTGCTGTTCATCGATGCCGATGTGCGCCTGCAGCCGGCCACCCTGGGCCGCGCTCTGCGCCAGGCCGAGGCGGAGCAGGCTGATCTGCTCAGCCTGGCGCCGCGGCTCAGCTGCGGCTGCCTGGCGGAATGGATGGTGCAGCCGATCATGGCCAGCCTGCTGGGCCTGGGTTTTCCGATCGAGGCCGCCAACGATCCCGCCAGCCCGGTGGCCTTCGCGGCGGGTCCGTTCATGCTCTTTCGCCGCCAGGCCTATGAGCGCATCGGCGGCCACAGGGCCCTGGCGGCGGAAGTGGTGGAGGATCTGGCCCTGGCCCGGCGGATCAAGGCCTCGGGCCTGCGCCTGCTCTACCTGCTGGGGCTGGATGCGGTGGATCTGCGCATGTATCAGAACCTGCCGGCTCTGTGGGAGGGCTGGACCAAGAACTGGTATCTCGGCCTCGACTCCAGCCTGAGCAAGGCGCTTGGGGCGGCCGCGGTGGTGGTGCTGATGTTCAGTGCTCCCTGGTTGCTCAGCGGCGCTGCTCTGGTGCTGCTGCTGGTGCTGCCTGCATGGCAGACCTGGTGGCTGGCGCTGCTGGCCCTCGCTGTGCTGGGGGTGGCCTTGCAGCTGCAGCTGCGTCTGTGGACCCGGCGGGAGTTTCAGGTGCCCATCACCCACTGGTGGCTGATGGGCGCTGGTGGGCTGCTGGTGGGTGCGATCGGTCCCACCTCGGTGCTGCGCAGCCTCACGGGCCGCGGCTGGACCTGGAAGGGCCGGCCACTGGCCTGAGCAGGGGGATCGGCTCAGATCGGCTCAGCTCAGCCGCCGAGCTGTTCCTTGATCAGCTGATTGGTGGTGGCCTTCTCGCTGAACCAGGCCCGCAGCAGCTCCTTGGCCAGGTTGCGCAGTGCGCTGGGGTCCGTCTGGGCGTCGATCTCCCGTTTGAGGCGCTCCACCTCAAACGATTGATTCAGGCTCAGTTCGATGGGGGCCATCGTGCTGCTGCGATGGGACAGCGCCAACGTATGGCCTTGGTTGGCACCAGCCGTAGCGGTGGCTACGGCGATTGCCGCTGGGTCAGCGATCGCCAACGGTGACTGTTTGTAAAACCCTGGCGCCTCACGCGTGTGGGCTTCGTTGTTTCGCTAGGAAGGACCTTGCGACTGCACCTGAGATGCGTCTGAGCTGGAGCGAACATCTCAAGGCTGCACGAACGCTCGAGCTCACCGGCCGCGATCACACCGGCACCGCCATGGCTCTGATGGGGATGGCCCTGCTGATGTTGCTGCAGGATCTGCAGCAACCCACAGACCAACGCCGCTCCGCCTGAGGGGCCTCACTGCGTTGTTGTCCGGCGCTCCGCTCAGTCTGCGCTCAGGCTGTGGGGCTCCAGCTTCCAGATCTTCTGCGCGTACTCGGCGATGGCCCGATCACTGCTGAAGTAGCCGCAGCGCAGGCAGTTCAACATCGAGGCCCGTCGCCAGCTCTGGCTGTTGCGCCAGGCTGCATCCACCCCGTTCTGAGCACGGCTGTAGTCGCCGGCATCAGCCACCACCAGGAAGGGATCCCGCTGGGTGAGGTTCTCCAGGAGCGGGCGGAACAGATCGCGGTCGCCTTCACTGAAGTGGCCGCTGCCGATCAGATCCATGGCGGCCTTGAGCTGCGGGTTGCGCTCCAGCCACGGCAGGGGGTGGTAGCCCTCATGCACCAGGTTCTGCACCTCCGCGGCGGTGTGGCCGAAGAGGAAGAAGTTGTCGTTCCCCACCCGTTCGCGGATCTCCACGTTGGCGCCATCGAGGGTGCCGATCGTGAGGGCGCCATTGAGGGCCATCTTCATGTTCCCGGTGCCGGAGGCCTCTTTGCCCGCGGTGGAGATCTGTTCGGAGAGGTCAACCGCGGGATACACCTGCTGCCCCAGGCTCACGCTGAAGTTGGGCAGGAACACCACCCGCAGCCGGCCCTGCATGGCCGGATCGATGTTCACCATGTCGGCGATGCCGACGATCAAGCGGATGATCAGCTTCGCCATGGCATAGCCCGGTGCCGCTTTGCCGCCGAAGATCACGGTTCGTGGCGGCAGATCCTCGCCCTCGCGCAGCCGCAGGTAGCGCTGCACCAGTTCCAGTGCCGCCAGGTGCTGCCGCTTGTACTCGTGAATCCGCTTCACCTGCACATCGAACAGGGAGGTGTGATCCACCAGGATTCCCAGCTGCTGCTGGATCTGCCGGGCCAGCCGTTGCTTGGCTTCGCTCTTCACCTGCTGCCAGCGCTCCAGCACAGCGCTGTCACCCAGATGGCGCTCAAGCCCTGCGAGCGCCTCGAGGTTGCGCCGCCATCCCTGGCCGATCAGCTCATCCAGCAGTGCCGCCAGCCCGGGATTGGCCACCGCCAGCCAGCGCCTCGGGGTCACCCCGTTGGTCACGTTGGTGAAGCGCTCCGGCCATAGCGCGGCGAAATCCGCCAGCAGATGCTCCCTGAGCAGCTGGCTGTGCAGCTCAGCCACGCCGTTGGTGTGATGGCTGCCCACCACCGCCAGATGGGCCATGCGCACCTTGCGCTGAGGGCCCTCCTCGATCAGCGACATTCGCCGCAGCAGATCGGGCTGGCCGGGGTGACGCAGCCGCACCATCCGCAGGAAACGGGCGTTGATCTCATAGATGATTTGCAGCTGGCGCGGCAGCAGTTGCTCGAACAGCGCGACGCCCCAGGTTTCCAGCGCCTCCGGCAACAGCGTGTGGTTGGTGTAACTGAGGCTGGCCGTGGTGATCGCCCAGGCGCTGTCCCAGTCCAGACCCTCCTGATCGATCAGCAGCCGCATCAGTTCGGCCACGGCAATGGCCGGGTGGGTGTCGTTGAGCTGGATCGCGAACTTGCGATGGAAGTCGCTCACCGGCAACCCCTGGTTGCGCAGGATGCGCAGCATGTCCTGCAGGGAGCAGGACACAAAGAAGATCTGCTGGCTCAGGCGCAGCCGTTTGCCCTGGTCGAATTCATCATTGGGATAGAGCACTTTGCTCAGGGTTTCGCTCTGCACCTTGGCGAGCACAGCCCGGGTGTAATCGCCGGCGTTGAAGGAGGCGAAGTCGAACGCTTCCGGCGCCATCGCCGACCAGAGCCGCAGCGTGTTGGCCGTACGCACCCCGTAACCGGTGATCGGCGTGTCGTGGGCCACACCCACCACGGTGTGCCCGCCGATCGTGACGGGATAGGCCCACTCGGGCCGGATCACCTCCCAGGGATTGCCGCGCGCCAGCCAGGCATCGGTGCTTTCCTGCTGGCCCTGGGCGCTGATGCTCTGGCGGAAGATGCCGAATTCGTAGCGGATGCCGTAACCGATCGCCGGCAATTCCAGGCTGGCCAGCGATTCCTGGAAACAGGCCGCCAGGCGCCCCAGGCCGCCGTTGCCCAGGCCGGGTTCGGGTTCACAGGCAATCAGCTCCTCCAGGTTGAGGCCCAGCTCGCGGCAGGCGCTCTCGGCCTGATCGCGGATGCCGAGATTCACCAGGTTGTTATCGAGGTGCGGCCCCAGCAGATACTCAGCCGAGAGATAGGCGGCGGTGCGCACCCCCTGCTGGGTGTAGGCCTCGGCGGTTTCCACCCAGTTCTGCAGCAGGTGGTCCCGCACCGCCAGAGCCAGAGCCATGTAGTGGTCATGGCGCGTGGCCAGCGAGGGCGACTTGGCCTGGCTGTAATAGAGGTGGCGCTGGATCTGCTCCGCCAGTGGTGCCTGCAGAACGGAGCGGTCCAGGGCTGGGCGCGGTGGCAGGCTCATCGGCTGGCTGGAGGAGAAAGGCTGGCTGGCGGCGGCATGGCCACAGGCCAATCAGCATCCGAGCAATGCCGCTGCACGGCTGCCGTCGCAATGGCGACGCTTTGGCCGATCGGTTGGGCTCATCGGTGCTTGGGGCGGACTGACGTTGAACTGCCCACACAGGTGCGGTGGGGTAGCACCGGCTACCAGCCCTCTCGCCGGGATCCTTACGTTGGCTGCACAAGGATTGGAGCGGTTATGGCGCAACAGAGTGAACTCAGCATCGGCCAGCAGTTTGAGATCGAGCGCTTCAATCGTGCGATCGATGCCACCGCCGATGCCGAGCAATTGCGCACCCTGGCGAAACAGTTGCTTCAGGCCTGGCATCTCCAGAAGGCGGCCACCAGCTGGGTGATCCGCCAGCAGGACGACGCTTCCTAGGATCAGGGCACCTGCAGGCCCCTGGTTGATCGCCCGCCTGAACCGCTTGCTGCCCGGCGCGATCGCGGCAGTGCTGCTGGGCTGTTCCCCGCCGGCCAGGCAGGCCAACCCACCGGGGCCCCAGCGCCCGGTTGTGCTCACCACCTTCACGGTTCTGGCCGACATGGCCCGGCAGGTGGCCGGCGATCGGCTCGAGGTGCGATCGATCACCCGGCCCGGCGCTGAGATCCATGGCTATGAACCCACCCCCAGCGATCTGGACTCCGCCCAGGGAGCCAGCCTGATCATCGAAAACGGCTTCGGGTTGGAGCGCTGGGCCGAGCGTTTCGTGGCCGCCTCAGGCCAGGCGCCCAGGCTGACCCTCACCGAAGGCATGCAGCCCGTGCTGATCGAGGGTGATGCCTACGCCGGCAAGCCCAATCCCCACGCCTGGATGTCGCCGCGGCGGGCCGAGCAGTATGTGGATCGTCTGGTGACGGCCTTCACGCAGCTCGATCCCGCTGGCGCTGAGATCTATGCCGCCAACGGCGCTGCCTACAAGCAGCAGTTGCAGGCTCTTGATGCCGAGTTCCGCTCCGCCCTGGCCAGCGTCCCGCCCCAGCAGCGCATGCTGGTCACCTGTGAGGGGTCGATGTCGTATCTGGCGCGCGATTACGGCCTGGCGGAGGCCTATCTCTGGCCGGTGAATGCCGAAAGCCAGATCACCCCCCGGCGGATGGCGCGCCTGATCGACACGGTGAAGCAGCGGCGCGTTCCGGCCGTGTTCTGCGAGAGCACGGTGAGCGATGAAGCTCAGCGGGAGGTGGCCCGGGCCACCGGTGCACGCTTCGGCGGCACGCTCTATGTGGATTCGCTCTCCGGGCCTGACGGTCCTGCGCCCGATCTGCTGGCGCTGCAACGCCACAACCTCAACCTGATCATGCAGGGGCTGGCAGCGCAGGAGGCCACGCCATGAGCCTTTCACCCGCCGCGTTCGCCGCAACGCCCCGGATCGAGGTGGAGCAGCTGTGCGTGGACTACAACGGCACCGTGGCGCTCTACGACGCCAGCCTCACCCTCCCCGCCGGCTGCATCTGCGGGCTCGTGGGCATGAATGGGGCCGGCAAGTCGACCCTGTTCAAGGCCCTCACCGGCTTTGTGCGGCCCTCCCACGGCCGGATCCGCATCAATGGTTCTCCCGTGCTCGCAGCTCAGAGGGATCAGGCGGTGGCCTATGTGCCCCAGAGCGAGGGGATCGACTGCAACTTCCCGATCTCGGTGTGGGATGTGGTGATGATGGGGCGCTACGGATCGATGAACCTGCTGCGCCTGCCCAGGGCCTCCGATCGGGTGGCGGTGCGCGATGCCCTGGCCCGGGTGGATCTGCTGGATCTGGCCAAGCGCCCCATCGGCGCCCTCTCCGGCGGCCAGCGCAAGCGCGCTTTTCTGGCCCGGGCGATTGCGCAGCGGGCCTCGGTGCTGCTGCTGGATGAGCCGTTCAACGGCGTGGATGTGCGCACCGAGCAGCTGATGGCGCAGCTGTTCCTGCAGTTCCGCCAGGAGGGCCGCACGATCCTGATCTCCACCCACGATCTCAGCCATATCCGTGAGTTCTGCGATCTGGTGGTGCTGATCAACAAAACCGTGCTGGCCTATGGCGATACGGCCGAGGTGTTCACCCCGGAGAATCTCTCGCGCACCTTCGGTGGGATGGTGCCCAATCCATGACCTGGCTTCTCGAACCCCTCAGCCACGCCTTCATGGTGAAGGCCCTGCTGGTGAGTGCCCTGGTGGGGGGCGTGTGCGGCCTGCTCTCCTGCTACATGACGCTCAAGGGCTGGGCCCTGATGGGTGATGCCGTGTCCCATGCCGTGATGCCGGGTGTGGTGGTGGCCTATGCCCTGGGGCTGCCGTTTTCGCTCGGTGCCTTTGTGTTTGGCGTGGGCTCGGTGGCGGCGATCGGTTTCGTGAAGCAGAAGTCGCGCATCAAGGAAGACACGGTGATCGGCCTGGTGTTCACCGGCTTCTTCGCCCTCGGCCTGGTGCTGGTGTCGAAGGTGCGCAGCAACATCGACCTCACCCACATCCTGTTTGGCAATGTGCTCGGGATCTCGGGCTCCGATATCCAGCAGACCCTGCTGATCTCCGCCCTGGTGATCACGCTGCTGCTGGTGTTCCGCCGCGATCTGCTGCTGTTCTGTTTCGATCCCACCCACGCCCGCTCGATCGGCATCAACACCGGCCTGCTGCACTACATGCTGCTCTCGGTGCTCTCGCTCACCGCCGTGGCCGGTCTGCAGACCGTGGGCGTGATCCTGGTGGTGGCGATGCTGGTGACCCCCGGCGCCACCGCCTATCTGCTCACCGACCGCTTCGATCGGATGACCCTGCTGGCGATCGCCAGCAGCGTGCTCTCCAGTTTGCTCGGGGTGTACGTGAGCTACTGGACCGACAGCTCCACCGCCGGCTGCATCGTGCTGGCACAGACGGCCCTGTTCCTGCTGGCCTTCCTGTTTGCGCCGCGCTACGGCATCCTGCGGGCCCATCAGCCCCAGCCCTGACGGGCGATGCTGTCCTCCAGCCCGCTGCTGAGCGCTGTGGGGGGGCTCGGCCTCTTCCTGCTCGGGCTCAGTTTGATGACCGAGGGCCTGCGCAGCCTGGCCGGAGCGCGCCTGCGCCGCCTGTTGCTGCAGCGCACGCGCTCCCCCTGGAGCGGTGCCTGGATGGGTGCGCTGATGACAGCCCTGCTGCAGTCGTCGTCGGTGACGACGGTGGCCACCGTGGGTTTTGTGAGTGCCGGCCTGCTCACGTTCCAGGCTTCGCTCGGCATCCTCTTCGGCGCCAATGTGGGCAGCACCGGCCTGGGCTGGCTGGTGGCCCTGCTGGGCCTCAAGCTCCACCTGATGGCGCTGATGCTGCCCCTGGTGCTGCTGGGTGCCGTGTTGCGGTTGCTGGGCCGGGGCCGTCAGGCCCAGCTGGGGCTGGTGCTCGCCGGCGGCGGCCTGCTGTTTCTCGGTATCGCCGGCCTGCAGCAGGCCATGGCTGGCCACGGGCTGCTGCTCGATCCCTCCCGTTTCGATGGCGGCAGCCTGATCGGCCGGCTGCAGCTGGTGCTGCTGGGGCTGCTCACCACGGTGATCACGCAATCGTCGGGTGCTGGCGTGGCCGCCTGCCTGGCGGGGCTGGCCGCCGGTGCCCTGGCGTTGCCCCAGGCACTGGCCCTGGTGATCGGCTTCGATCTGGGCTCCACGGTCACGGCGCTGATCGCCGCCATCGGCGCCAGCCTCAGCGCCCGCCGCACAGCGGCGGCCCATCTGGCGTTCAACCTGTTCACCGCCGGCCTGGCCTTCGGCCTGCTGCCGCTTTATCTGTGGGGGCTTCAGCTGAAGCCGACTGACCCGTTATTGGCGCTCACGCTGTTTCACAGCGGCTTCAATCTGCTGGGCCTGCTGCTGCTGTTGCCCTTCACCGCACCCTTCGGACGGTTGATCTGCCGCCTGATTCCGGGGCAGCCCGATCGGCTGATGGACCGGCTTCCCGACACCCCCGACGCTGATCCGGTGGAGGCGCTCACGCGCACGCAGGCGGCCCTGCATCAGACCTTCGTGGCTCTGGTGCACCAGCTCAGCCTTGGCGTGCAGGCCCCGGTGCCGCCGGCGCGCTCCCTGCCTTCCCTGGCGGTGCTGCAGTCGGATCTCGACAGGCTGGAGCTGCATCTCGATCAGATCCACAGCACCGGCATGCACCCGTCCACCGGCAGTGCCCTGCTGCACCAGCTGCATGCCCTCGACCACCTGCAGCGTTTGCATGAGCGGTGCGCGGAGGAACCGGAGCGTCAGCGCACCGCCGTGCACGCCCCTGCGCTGCAGCGGGAATGCCAGAGGCTGCGCAACCTGCTGGTGCGGTTGCTGCCGCTGCTGATCCAGCGCGACTGGCCCGCGGCCCTGCCCCTGGTGGAGCAGTGTGCCGCTGAGCTGGATGCGCGGCTGCCGCCGCTGCGCGACGCCGTGATGCTGCAGGTGGGTGCGGATGCTCTGGATCTTGAACAGGGCACGCGCAACCTGCAGGCCATGCGCTGGTTGGCGCGGGTCAGTCAGCACCTCTGCCGGATCACGCAGCATCTCTCCCAGCCACTCGATTGTTAAAGGCTGGTGATTGTTGTCTGCGCCGTGGCTAAGAAGCAGGTGTTTGTGCCATCAGCCCGATGAACACTGTTGCCCGGCGACTTCAGAAGCGTGGTCGGTTCCGGTTCGCTCTGCTGGCCGCAGTGTCTGGGCTGGTGCCGCTGTCCGCGCTCACCCCAAGCCGGGCGGCCGGTGCCTTCCCTGGTGTGGACACCACCCAGCCGAGTGCGGCTGAAGCCACCAATCCTTCGATTTATCTGCCGCCCTTCTACAGAGCCACGGATCGCCTTGATCCCAAGGGCAAGCCTCTCGGAACCGTGCTGGCTTCTGAGCCCGTGAGTTCTCAGGTGCCTGGCTCCAAGGCCTGGCGGCTGGCCTATGTGTCGAGCGATCCGGCCGGGCGCCGCCATGTGGTGACCGGCTTCATCGTGGTGCCGGATGGCCCGGCTCCGGCCGGCGGCCGCAAGCTGCTGGCCTGGGCCCATGGCACCACCGGCACGGCCCGCCGCTGTGGGCCATCGCAGTATCAACAACCAGCACAACCCCTCAACCAATATCTGCTGCCCAC
>CAJXSQ010000054.1 GCA_913061215.1 uncultured Synechococcus sp.
AGAACGGCGTGCGGGTGCGCTACCTGCACTCGGAGATCCACTCGATTGAGCGGATTGAAATCATTCAGGACCTCCGCAACGGCGAATACGACGTGCTTGTGGGCGTGAACCTGCTGCGGGAGGGCCTCGACCTGCCGGAGGTGTCGCTGGTGGCGATCCTCGATGCCGACAAGGAAGGGTTCCTGCGGGCGGAGCGCTCCCTGATCCAGACCATCGGCCGGGCGGCGCGCCATGTGGAGGGGGTGGCGCTGCTCTACGCCGACAACCTCACCGAGAGCATGGAGAAGGCGATCACGGAAACGGAGCGTCGCCGGGCCATCCAGCAGACCTACAACGAGAAGCATGGGATCACGCCCACCCCGGCGGGTAAGCGGGCTGGCAACTCGATCCTGGCGTTCCTCGAGGTGTCGCGCCGGCTCAACGATGAGCAGCTGGAGCAGGCCACCGAGCAGGCGGAGCACAACGCCGTGCCCCTCGATGCCCTTCCCGAGCTGATTCAGCAGCTGGAGGAGAAGATGAAGAATGCCGCCAAGAACCTGGAGTTCGAGGAAGCGGCCAATCTGCGCGACCGGATCAAGGGGCTGCGCCAGAAGCTGGTGGGCAAGGCCTGAGCACAGGCCGCCTGAGCGTTAGTTTGTTTACGTGAGCGTTTGTGCATGAATTCGGGATCTTTTCCGCTGATTGAGCGGCCGGTCCCTCTAGCTTCGATTAAAGGATTAGCTAACCGCCGGAGATCCGGATGGGTTTCTATCTCCTCCACCTTCATCTGCATGGCCTGTTCCGTGGCCGCGACCTGGAACTCGGTCGCGATGCGGATACCGGAGGTCAGACCACCTATGTGCTGGAGCTGATCCGCAGCCTGGCGGCCCGGCCGGAGGTGGATCGCGTTGAGGTGATCACCCGCCTGATCCACGACAAGCGCGTGTCGCCGGATTACAGCCAGCCGCGGGAAGAGCTGGGGGATGGGGCCTGCATCCTGCGCCTGCCCTGCGGGCCGCGGCGCTATCTGCGCAAGGAGTTGCTCTGGCCCCATCTCGATGAACTGGCCGATGGCGTGGTGGCTCACATCACGGCCCAGGATCGCCGGCCCGACTGGATTCACGCCCATTACGCCGATGCGGGCTACGTGGGCGCCCTGGTGTCGCAGCGGCTGGGGATTCCCCTGGTGTTCACCGGCCATTCCCTCGGCCGTGAGAAGCAGCGGCGCCTGATCGCCGGCGGCATGGCCCACGATCAGATCGAGCAGGCCTACGCGATCAGCCGCCGCATCGAGGCCGAGGAGCGTGCCCTGGCTCAGGCGGCCCTGGTGGTGACCAGCACGCAGCAGGAGGCGGAGCAGCAGTACAGCCGCTACGACCACTTCCGGCCCGAGCAGGCCCAGGTGGTGCCGCCCGGGGTGGATGCGTGCCGTTTTCATCCGCAGGAGCTGCCGGGGGAGGAGGCGGCGGTGGCGGAGTTGATGCGGCCCTTCCTGCGCCATCCGGCCAAGCCGCCGCTGCTCTGCATCTGCCGCGCCGTGCGGCGCAAGAACGTGCCGGCCCTGGTGGAGGCCTACGGCCGCTCGGCTCTGCTGCGGGAGCGCCACAACCTGGTGCTGGTGCTGGGCTGCCGCGAGGATCCCCGCGCCATGGAGAAGCAGCAGCGCGATCAGTTCCAGCAGATCTTCGAGCTGGTGGACCGCTTTGATCTCTACGGCCGCGTCGCCTATCCCAAGCAGCACCGCTGCGAGCAGATCCCGGCGATCTACCGCTGGGCCGCCCGCCGCGGCGGGGTGTTCGTGAACCCAGCCCTCACCGAACCCTTCGGCCTCACCCTGCTGGAGGCGGCCGCCTGCGGGTTGCCGCTGGTGGCCACCGATGACGGCGGTCCGCGCGACATCCTGCGCAGCTGCAGCAACGGTCAGCTGGTGGACGTGACCGATCTGGATGATCTGCAGCAGGCGCTGGAAACGGCGGCCGCCGATCCCGCCCGCTGGCGCCGCTGGCGCGACAACGGCATCGAGGCGGTGAGCCGCAATTTCAGCTGGGATGCCCACGTGTGCTCCTATCTGGGCATGGCCCAGCGCCGTTGCCGGGAGCTGGAGCAGCGGCGCCCGCGGCCGCAGACGCCGCTGGCGGCGCCCGCGGCTCCGGTGAAACGCCTGCTGCTGCTGGATCTCGATGTGTGCCTGGATGCCCCCGACCCCGCCGGTCTGCAGGAGCTGCGGCGCCGGCTGGCGGCTGATGCCAGCTGCGGCATCGGCATGCTCAGCGGGCGTGGTTTTGCCTCAGCCCGCCTGCGCTATCACGAGCTGCACCTGCCGCCGCCGCAGGTGTGGATCCTGGAAGCCGGTGCCGAGATCCTCTATGGCCCCGAGGGCGCTCCGGATCAGGACTGGCGCGAGCACATCGCCCAGGGCTGGCAGCGGCAGGCCGTGGAGCAGGCTCTCGCCGATCTGGCCCCGCGGCTGTTGCCCCAGCCCGCGGCCCAGCAGGGCCCCTTCAAGGTGAGTTACACCCTGCAGGCGCCGCGGGAAGGCGTGTACGAGATGGTGCGGCAACGGCTGCGGCAGGGCCGGCTCGAGGCGCGCGCCCATCTGTTTCACCACTGGTTCCTCGATGTGCTGCCCCTGCGCGCCTCGAAGGCCGAGGCGATCCGCCACCTCAGCCTGCGCTGGCGGCTGCCGCTCGAACAGGTGCTGGTGGTGGCCTCGCAGCAGGGGGATGGCGAGCTGCTCAACGGCCGCGCCCTCGGCGTGGTGGTGGGCGATCACGATCGCTCGCTCGATGATCTGCGCCGCCGCTCCAAGGTGTTCTTCGCTTCACGCCATCAGGCCTGGGGTGTGCTCGAGGGCCTGGATCACTACCGCTTTCTGCGGCGCTGAGCTCCGCTGATCAGAGCGGCGGTTGCTCCTGGCTGCGCCAGAAGTCGCGATCGGGATTGGTGTCCGGCATCCAGTAGCTGATGTCCTCGTGCCAGTAGGGCGTGCCCTCCAGCCGGCTGGAGCTGAGCGTGGTGGTGGCCATCGCCGTCACCAGGGCGCCCATGTCCACCGGGGAGAGATCGGTGAGCACATCCTTGCCGGCGATGCTCATCAGCTCCGGCAGGCGCGCCGCCGTGGCGGGGTTGGCCAGCTTCTTGAACACCTCGCTGAGCACCAGCTTCTGGCGCTCCATGCGGCCGATGTCGCCCAGTTCGTCGTGGCGGAAGCGCAGGAAGCCCTCCAGCGCCTCACCCTTGAGCAGCTGCCGGCCGGGGTAGAGGTCGATGTAGAGGTCCTGGCTGTTGTCCACGTAATACATCCGCTTCGGCACCTCCACCTCCACCCCGCCGATCGCATCGGCCAGCCGCTGCACGGCGTTGAGGTTGAGCACCAGGTAGCGATCCACCTTGGCGGAGAGCAGCTTGCTCAGCTCGGCTTTCACCATCTCCGGCCCGCCGCTGCTGTAGAGCGCGTTGGCCTTCATCACGCCGTACTGCTCGGAGTCGATGAAGGTGTCGCGCGGCACCTGGGTGAGCTGGGTGAGCCCGTCCTTGAGCTGCACCGTGAACATCACATCGGTGTTGGTGCTCACGTGGTCGGTGCCGAGCACCACGATGCGGCGATCGCCCATGCCGGCCGGTGCCACCAGGGAGCCGATCACGGCCTGGGGATGGTGCAGGCCGGCCAGCAGGCCTGTGGCCAGGTGGGGGATCGGGCCGTTGAGGCCATAGCCGAGGCCCAGGCCCGCCAGGAACAGCGGCAGGCGTGGCAGGCCACCTCGCTGCTGCTTCGGGCGCCGCTTGTCCTCCAGCTGGGTCACGGAGGCCTGCGCCGGTTTGCCGCGGCGGCCGCGCCGCTCGGCCTTCTCCACGGGTTTCAGCTGCCCGCGCCCGGAGGCGGAGCGGCGGCGCCGGGGGGGCGGAGTGGGCTGAGCCTGCGACATGGACGGGGTGCGTGGGCGAACCGTATCGCGCGTCTCGCCGCGTGGCCAGTGGCATCTGGGCCTCTGCGCCAGCTGGATCAGTCCGCCGGCAGCACCTGGATCGCCGCCGCCGCCTGATCGGCGCGGTTGCGGGCCTCGTCCAGGCTGCTGCCGCTGGCCAGGGCCACGCCCATACGCCGGTGGGGCCGGGCATCGGGCTTGCCGAACAGCAGCACCTGCACATCCACCTCGGCCAGGGCCTGCTCAAGGCCGCAGAAGCGCACGGCCTCGCTGGCCTGCTCCGCCAGGATCACGCGGCTGGCGGCCGGGCCGGTGGAGCGGATCTCGGGGATCGGCAGGCCCAGCACCGCCCGCAGGTGCAGTTCGAATTCGCTCAGGTTCTGGCCCGCCAGGGTCACCAGGCCGGTGTCGTGCGGGCGGGGGGAGAGCTCAGAGAACACCACTTCGCTGGCACCGTCGGCGTTGCGGCACACGAAGAACTCCACCCCGAAGATGCCGGCGCCACCGAGGTTGTCCGTCACCTGGCGGGCCATGGCCTGGGCGGCGGCCAGTTGTTCCCAGTCCAGATGGGCCGGCTGCCAGCTGCACTGGTAGTCGCCCCGCTCCTGGATGTGGCCGATCGGCGGGCAGAACAGGGTGGGGCCATCCCACTGCTTCACGGTGAGCAGGGTGATCTCCTGCTCGAAGTGGAGGAATTCCTCCACGATCACCCGCGCGCCGCTGCCGCGGGCGCCGGCCATGGCTGCTTCCCAGGCCGCGGCGATGCCCTCGGGCCCATCCACCACGCTCTGGCCCTTGCCGGAGGAGCTCATCACCGGCTTCACCACCACCGGCCAGCCCAGGGGTGCGGCGGCGGCGGCCAGCTCCTCGGCGCTTTCGGCGTAGGCGAAGCGGGCCGTGCGCAGGCCCAGTTCGCTGGCGGCCAGATCGCGGATGCGGTCGCGGTTCATCGTCACGGCCGTGGCCCGTGCCGTGGGGATCACGGTGATGCCGCCGGCCTCCAGGTCCGCCAGGGCATCCACGGCCAGCGCTTCGATCTCGGGGATCACCACATCCGGCTGGTGGCGCCGCACCACGGCCTTGAGCGCGTCCGGATCGGTCATCGCCACCACCTCGGCCTGATCGGCCACCTGCATGGCGGGCGCGCCGGCGTAGCGATCCACGGCGATCACGCGGCAGCCGAGGCGCTGGGCGGCGATCGCCACCTCCTTGCCCAGCTCACCGCTGCCCAGCAGCATCAGGGTGCGCGGAAACGTGGAGCTGGCCATGGCCGCGGCTGAGGCGAGAGACTGCCCCGATCCTGCCCCGGCGCCCCCCTGTGCTGCTGTTCCTCCCGCTGGCCTATGCCACCGCCGGTGATGCCGCTGATGGCTTGCTCAACGGCCTGAGCATCGAGACGCTGCAGCGCTGGACCCTGGTGTACCTGGGGCTCTCGGCCCTGGCCTTCATCGTGGTGTGGCTGGTGGGTTACCTGCGCCGGCCCGGCTGAGCGGCGCGCTGCTCAGGGCAGATCGATCAGATCCAGCTGCCGCACCGGCGACTGCTCATCGATGAAGCCGTAGGCGGCGAACACCGAAGCATCGCTGTGGGTGATGTGCTGGCCGTCGCTGTGGCGCTCCAGCACAAAGCCTTCCGCGGCCATGCGCCGCATCAGCGCGGCGGCCTCCTCGAAGCGTGCCGCCATCGCTTCGAGGCTGGCGCAATCGGCCGTGAGGCCCGCTTCCTTCCAGGTGAAATACGCCATCAGGGGAGGAGCACCAGGCCGGCAACCACCAGTATCAGGCTGATCAGCCAGAAGCCCACCACCACCTGCTGCTCGCTGGCGCCACCGAGCTCGAAGTGGTGATGCAGCGGTGCCATGCGGAACACGCGTTTGCCCTGGCCGGTGGCCGGGTTCTTCGTGGCCTTGAACACCCACACCTGCACGATCACCGAGAGCGATTCCGCCAGGAACACGCCGCCCATCAGCAGCAGCGGCCAGAGGCTGTTGCTCAGCAGTGCCACGGCGGCCAGAGCCGCACCCATGGCGAGCGAGCCGGTGTCGCCCATGAACACCCGCGCCGGGTGGCGGTTGAACAGCAGAAAGCCGAGCCAGCAGCCGGCCATCGCTGCGCAGAAGCCGGCCATCGCCGGATCGCCCTCATGGCCGCGCAGCATCAGTTGCACGCCCAGGCCGGTGAACACAATCGCGCCGGTGCCCGCCGCCAGGCCATCGAGGCCATCGGTGAGGTTGGTGGCGTTGCTCTCGGCCAGGAACACGAACAGGCCCAGGGGCAGGATCAGCAGCCCCAGGGGCAGCACCCAGCCCAGCGGCAGGGCGATGAACGGGGCCAGCTGCTGATCCCAGTGGGCCCAGGCGAGGAAGGCCGTGGCGCTCAGGGCCTGCAGCAGCAACTTGCCGCGGGGGCTGAGGCCGGTGTTGTGGCGCTTGGTGAGGCTGCGCCAGTCGTCGATGGCGCCGATGGCCATCGTGGCGAGGGTGATCGCCGCCACCGCCAGCAGGCGATCGTCGCTCGGGGCCACCAGGCCTCCGGCGATCACCCCCACCGGCACCACCAGCAGGCCGCCCATGGTGGGGGTGCCCGCCTTGCTCTGGTGGGCCTGCGGGCCTTCTTCGCGGATCACCTGCCCCAGCTTCAGCCGCCGCAGCTGCGGCACCCCCCAGGCGCAGATCACGGCGCTCACCACCGCGCTGATCAGCAGGGGTGGGGCCAGCTGGGGGGCCTGGCAGAGCCAGTCGGCGGCAGCGCTGAGGCCCAGCAGCAACAAGCCCAGCAACAGCGCCAGGGAGCGACTGTTGCCGGGCATCGAGGCGATCAGCCTGGTGGTGGATGGCAAGGGGGCTGAGGAGATCAGTCCTCCCAGTTTTCCTCGTTCTGCTCGTCCGCGGCGTTGTACTCCTCCTTCTCGCCCATCAGCGCGGAGAGCTCCTCTTCCTCCACGGTGCTCACATCGCTGCTGGCGGTTTCCTCATCGGCCACCAGGCGGCCGCTGGTCTCCAGCCAGCTCAGCAGATCAGGCTCTTCCCGCAGGGGCAGCACCGGGGCAGGCTCGCTGCGGCCGTACCGGGTGAGCGAGGGATTGATGCCATCCAGCTGGCTGAGGCTGGTGCTGAGGGAGCTGCTCATGTCGTACTGCTAGGGCCTGCTGAGGCGTGGCTGCCGGGGGTGCTTGCGACCAGGCGAATGCCAATCAATCATCTTAACGGAGTCTGTTCTTGGCACCTCTGGCCCATTCCTCTCGCTCCACGGGGTTGTCGCTGCTCTGGACCGGCCTGGCGGCGCTGGCCCTGAGCCTGCTGCTGGTGGCGGCCGGCCGCCGCTGGCCCACACCGCTGTTGCAGCAGGAGTGGGCCCAGGCGGACCCCGGCCTGGCGGCCCTGCTGGCCCTGGCCCTGGTGCTGCTGCCGCCGGCCCTGATGGCGGCGTTGCTTCTTGCCCGGATGCGGCGCCACCACGACAGGGGAGAATCGAGCAACTGCGCGCAAGGAGAGCGTTGATGGGCCGGGCCAAGAAGGCTGTACTGGCATATTCCGGCGGTGTGGACACCAGCGTCTGCATCCCCTATCTGAAGAAGGAGTGGGGCGTGGAGGAGGTGATCACCTTCGCCGCCGATCTCGGCCAGGGGGATGAGCTGGAGCCGATCCGCCAGAAAGCGCTCGATTCCGGGGCCAGCCAGTCGATCGTGGGCGATCTGATCGAGCCCTTCATCCGTGAGTTCGCCTTCCCGGCGATCCGTGCCAATGCGCTCTACGAGGGCCGCTATCCCCTCTCCACCGCCCTGGCCCGCCCGCTGATCGCCCGCCGCCTGGTGGAGATCGCCCGCGAGGTGGGTGCTGATGCCGTGGCCCATGGCTGCACCGGCAAGGGCAACGATCAGGTGCGCTTCGATGTGGCCATCGGCGCCCTGGCCCCCGATCTGAAGGTGCTCACCCCGGCGCGGGAGTGGGGCATGAGCCGCGAGGAAACCATCGCCTACGGCGAGCGCTGCGGCATCCCCTCGCCCGTGAGCAAGAAGTCGCCCTATTCGATCGACCTCAACCTGCTGGGCCGCTCGATCGAGGCCGGCCCGCTCGAAGATCCCAACGTGGAGCCCCCCGAGGAGATCTACGCCCTCACCGTGAGCGTGGATGCAGCCCCCGATCAGCCCCAGGTGGTGGAGATCGGCTTCGAGCAGGGTTACCCCGTGAGCATCGATGGCGAACGGCTCGATCCGGTGAGCCTGATCCGCCGCGCCAACGACCTGGCCGGCAGCCACGGCTACGGCCGGCTCGACATGATCGAGAACCGGGTGGTGGGGATCAAGAGCCGCGAGATCTACGAAACCCCGGGCCTGCTGCTGCTGATCACCGCCCACCAGGAGCTGGAGAGCCTCACCCTCGCCGCCGATGTGCTGCGCAGCAAGCGCCAGTTGGAGCAGCAGTGGGCCGATCAGGTGTATCAGGGCCTCTGGTATGGCCCGCTCAAAGACGCCCTCGACGGCTTCATCGAGCGCACCCAGCGCACGGTGAACGGCACGGTGAAGGTGAAGCTGCACAAGGGCAACGCCACGGTGGTGGGCCGCAGCAGCGCCAACAGCCTCTATGTGCCCGATATGGCCACCTACGACGCCGGCGATCAGTTCGATCACCGCGCCGCTGAGGGTTTCATCTACGTGTGGGGTCTGCCCACGCGCCTCTGGGCAGCGAGCCAGCGCTGAGTGCTCAGGCGGCGCGCGGTCCGCGGCGGTTCGCCCGGTCCGCGCGCCTGGGGCCGATCCGTGCCGGCAGCTGGGGCAGATCAATGGCGCCGCTGCCCGGTTCCGCTTCCGGATTGAAGCGGAGCCTCACCTCGCCCGGTGCCGGTGCCAGCCGCTGGATCTGCTGGCGCAGTTCGCTGTTGTCCTCCAGCAGGCGCTCCTGACGCTCCAGCACCGGCTGCAGGCGCTGTTCGAATTTGCGCTCGAAGATCTCCGGGATCTCCTCCAGCAGGGCCTCAAGCTCGCTGATCTGCAGCCGGGCTTCCGCCAGCTGGCGCTCGGCGGCGGCCAGGGCCAGTTGCAGCCGCAGCAGCTCCGGCCCGGGATCGGACGAATCGCTGTCTTTGGCCTCCACCGCGCTCAGAACCGACCCCACAAAAAAATCCCGGCCTGACCTTAACCAAGGCCTGGCCGGGTATCAAGCGCTCAGAACGCTGCTGCGATCAGGCTTCGCTGGTCTGCAGGGCAGCGGCATCGCTGGTGGCCTGGGCCACGGGGCCGCTGCGGGGAGCGGGCAGGGGGCCGTCCTGCTTCACGGTGAGATAACGGATCACGTCCTCGCTGAGGCGCATCGCCTTCTCGAGCGTGGCCACCTGCTGGCCGTCGCCGTTGTGGGCGAGCTGCACGTAGATGCCTTCCTTGTGCTTGGCGATCGGATAGGCCAGGCGGCGCTTGCCGCGCATCTGGCAATCGAGCACCTCGGCGCCGGCTTCGGTCACCAGATCGCGGTACTTGGTGACATGGCTCTCCACCTCTTCCTCCGGAATGTCCGGACGAAGGATGTACATCGTTTCGTAGTAGGGCTGCGACATGGCTTGCGCGATCCGACGTGGACGCCGAAAGGGACGGTGGCTGGGGGTCGGGGCGAAGCCCCTGCTCTCCAGCGGCGGATCGTCCACCCTACAGCTGCATGCGCACCGCCTCAGACAGGCTGGGGATGTCGGCGTCCTTGCCGCGCACGCACTGCACCACGGCGAACACCAGCAGCACCAGCATGCCCAGGAACACCGTGTTGGCCAGGGTGCGGCCGGCGAAGCCCATGCTGCCGAGCCGCAGCAGCTGGAACGCCAGCGAGAGCACCACCAGCACGATGTCGAGCAGGATCGCCTGCAGCACGTTGAAGCGCAGGAAGTAGGGCACGCGCGGGTTGCGCACCACCGCCAGGAACAGCACCAGGAAGAGCAGGAAGCCGCCGAAGGGCACGTTGCTCTCCAGCAGCAGCAGCGGGATCGCCGGCACCACCAGCCACTTCAGCGCCGGGATCAGGTTGTCGAGCGATTGGGCGAACGGCAGGGCGTCGCTCCAGGGCAGCAGATACACCAGCACCGCCAGCAGGCGTTGCCACCAGGGGATGTCGCCCATTGCTGCAGCCTTCACACGCTGGGCCGAGGCTATGGCAGTTCCCGCAGCAGTGCCTGGCGCATCACCTCCACCGGCACATCGCTGCGGCCGCTCCAGAGCCGCAGGGCGGCGGCACCCTGCTCCACCAGCATCTCCAGCCCATCGAGGCTGCGGCAGCCGCGGGCGGCGGCGCGCTGCAGCAGCTGGGTGGGGCGGGGGGTGTAGATGATGTCGTACACCCAGCAGCTGGCCGGAAGGGCGCTCAGCTCCGCTTCGCTGAGCGGGCAGGCCTCCGCTGCTGCCGGGTTGCTGGCGGAGGCCATGCCCACCGGGGTGGTGTTCACCACCAGATCGGCCTGAGCGAGGGCGGTGGCCAGGGCCGGGCTGCCGCTCGTCCAGGGCAGGTCGTGCAGCTGCGGCGCCCAGGCCTGGCAGTCCGTCAGGAAGGCCTGCAGAGCTTCCGGCCGGCGGCCCGCCACCTGGATGCTGCCGAACCCCAGCTCCGCCAGGCCGGCCACCACGGCGCGGGCGCTGCCACCGCAGCCCAGCACCACCGCCCGCTTGCCGCTCCAGCTGGCCCCCTCCCGGCGCAGCGGCGCGCAGAAGCCTTCCGCATCGGTGTTGGTGCCGTGCCAGCCGCCGCCGGGCAGCGGCACCAGGGCGTTCACGGCCCCCAGCCGTTCGGCCAGCGGGCTGAGCTCACGGCAGAGGCCGGCCACCGCCTGCTTGTGCGGGATGGTCACGTTGAGGCCGCGGCAGCCCATCGCCTCCAGTGCCCGCACCACGGTTGCAAGGTCGGCAGCGGGAGCCGGCAGGGCCAGGAACACCCAGTCGAGCCCCATCGCCTGCAGCGCCGCGTTCTGCATCACGGGCGAGAGGGAGTGGTGCACCGGATCGCCCAGAACCCCCACGAGGGCAGTGGTGCCACGGATGCTCCTGAAGTCGCTGGAGAGGCCGCTCACGCTGGTTCGGGTGCTGTTCGGCAACCACACCTAGCCCCGCCCGGGGCCTGCTGATGAGGATGCCTTCAGTTCAGAGGACATCCATGGGCAAGGTTGTCGGTATCGACCTTGGCACCACCAACAGCTGCGTGGCAGTCATGGAGGGCGGCAAGCCCACCGTGATCGCCAATGCCGAGGGCTTCCGCACCACGCCCTCCGTGGTGGCCTACACCAAGAACCAGGACCAACTGGTGGGTCAGATCGCCAAGCGTCAGGCGGTGATGAACCCGGAGAACACCTTCTATTCGGTGAAGCGCTTCATCGGCCGCCGCGTCGACGAGGTGAACGAGGAATCGAAGGAAGTGAGCTACGGCGTGGAGAAGGCCGGCTCCAACGTGAAGGTGAAGTGCCCGGTGCTGGGCAAGCAGTTCGCCCCCGAGGAGGTGAGCGCCCAGGTGCTGCGCAAGCTGGCGGAAGACGCCGGCAAGTACCTCGGTGAGACGGTCACCCAGGCGGTGATCACCGTTCCCGCCTACTTCAACGACTCCCAGCGTCAGGCCACCAAGGACGCCGGCAAGAT
>CAJXSQ010000055.1 GCA_913061215.1 uncultured Synechococcus sp.
GGCCTGGTGGCCTTCGCCGCCGCCATCGGCGCCATGCCGCTGGACATGCCCGAATCGGTGCTGGTGAAGTTCTCCGGCTCCCTGCAGCCGGGTGTGACCCTGCGCGATGTGGTGAACGCCATCCCCTACGTGGCGATCCAGCAGGGGCTGCTCACCGTGGAAAAAGCCGGCAAGAAGAACATCTTCAGCGGCCGGATCATGGAGATCGAGGGGCTGCCCGATCTGAAGCTGGAGCAGGCTTTTGAACTCACCGATGCCACCGCCGAACGCTCCTGCGCCGGCAGCACGATCAAGCTCTCGGTGGAAACGGTGAGCGAATACCTGCGCAGCAACGTGGCGCTGCTCAAGAACATGATCGCCCGGGGTTACAGCGATGAGCGCACCCTGGCCCGCCGCATCAAGGCGATGGAGGAGTGGCTGGCCAACCCGGTGCTGATGGAGGCCGACGCTGACGCCGACTACGCCGCGGTGATCGAGATCGATCTTGATCAGATCACCGAACCGATCCTGGCCTGCCCCAACGACCCCGACAACGTGAAGCCGCTCTCGGAGGTGGCGGGCGATCGCATCGATGAAGTGTTCATCGGCTCCTGCATGACCAACATCGGCCACTACCGGGCCGCCGCCACGGTGCTGGAGGGCCAGGGCGAAAACACCGCCCGCCTCTGGGTGTGCCCGCCCACCCGCATGGACGAGGAGATGCTCAAGCAGGAGGGCTACTACGCCATCTTTGAGAAGGCGGGCTCGCGCATGGAGATGCCGGGCTGTTCGCTCTGCATGGGCAACCAGGCCCGTGTTGAGGACAACACCACCGTGTTCTCCACCAGCACCCGCAACTTCAACAACCGCCTCGGCAACGGCGCCCAGGTGTATCTGGGCAGCGCCGAACTGGCCGCAGTGTGCGCCCAACTGGGCCGGATCCCAACCAAGGAGCAGTATCTGGCGATCGCCGCCGCCAAGATCGACCCGCGCGGCGACGAGCTCTACCGCTACCTCAACTTCGATCAGATCGAGGGCTTCGAGGACAGCGGCCGCGTCGTGAGCGCCGAGCAGGAAGCCAAAGTGTTGGCTGAGGTCTGAAGCTGCGTTGATCGGTCATCGAATCTCGCTGCGCCCACAGTCGTGGCGAGCGAGCCGCAATCTCGAACGCCTGATCGAGCAGCGCTGGCCCGCGGTGGTGATCACGTTGCTGGTCACCTCCCTGGGTGCGGCCGTCACCGGCCTGCTGTTCAAAACAGGCGTGGGCTGGCTGGGCAGCTGGCGGCTGCGGCTGCTGGAACTGGCCAGCCCCTGGCTGGTGCTGCCCCTGTTGGGGGCCCTGGGCGGAGCCCTGTCCGGGTTGATGGTGCAGCAGTTGGCGCCGGCTGCCGCCGGCTCCGGCATCCCCCATGTGATGCGCTTCCTGGCGCGTCAGCGGGTGCCGATGCAGCTGCGGGTGGCCGTGGTGAAACTGGTGGCCGGCATCCTGGCCATCGGCAGCGGCTTCCCCCTCGGACCGGAGGGTCCTTCGGTGCAGATGGGCAGCTCGGTGGGCTGGCAGCTGGCGCGCTGGTTCAAGGCGCCGCCCTCGCTGATGCGCGTGATCGTGGCCGCCGGCGGCGGCGCCGGCATCGCCGCGGTGTTCAACGCACCGCTGGGGGGCTTCTTCTACGCGATCGAGGAACTGCTGCGCCAGGCGGGGCCGGTGCTGCTGCTGCTGGTGATGAGCACCGCCTTCATGGGCAGCCTCTGGGCTGATCTGATGGGCCTGGCCGGGATGGGCAGCAAGGTCGCCGGCATCGGCGGCGGCGAAGGCTTCCAGCTGGTGAGCGAATACAACCCCGACCTCAGCTTCGTGCCGCTGGATCTGGTGTATCTGGTGGCGCTGGGCGCGGCGGTGGCCCTGCTGGCTGAGCTCTACAGCCGCTATGTGGTGGGCATGCAGCGCCTGGGGGTGCGCTGGCTGCCGGATCAGCTGGTGCTGCGGATGATGGTGGGCGGGCTGGTGATCGGCCTGGTGTACGCCGCTCTGCCGGACGATTTCCGCAACACCGCCGCGCTGCAGCACGCCATCGCCGATGGCCATGTGGAGGTGGGCAAGGCGATCGGCATCTTTGCGCTGCTGTTCTTCGGCACCGGCCTGGCGGCCTCCACCGGAGCTCCGGGCGGACTGTTCGCGCCGATGCTCACCCTCGGGGGCTCGATCGGCCTGGTGGCGGCCGGCTGGGCGGAGGTGACCACCGGCCATGCACCCAGCACCTTCGTGTTCGCCGGCATGGCGGCCTTCATCGCCGCCTGCGCCCGCTCACCGATCACGGCGGTGTTCCTGGTGTTCGCCCTCACCAAGAACCTGCTGATCCTCAAGCCGTTGCTGGTGAGTGCGGTGGCCAGCACCGTGATGGCCAGCATCCTGCACGAACAGTCGATCTACAAACGCCAGCTGAAGCTGCTCAGGTCCCCGCCAAGCGGCGACCCGGAACTCCGCATGAAAACCACGCCATTGCGGCCCCAACCCTGAAAACGCAGCATGATGCGGCTCCCATGGGTTGAGTGCCTCAAAGCGGCATGGACTTCACCGTCACGAACCTGAATGATGCCGGTATCGGCAGTCTGCGCTGGGCCATTGATGCAGCCAACAGGCAGGCTGGATTCGATCAGATCCGCTTTGACAGCAGCCTGAGCGGAGGCACCATCAGCCTGGCCGCAGACCTGGCCAGCATCACCGATCAGGTGGCGATCCAGGGCCTGAACACCAGCAGCGGCAGCGCTGCCATCGCGATTGATTTCAATGGCCATCAGGGCCTGATCATCCAGGGAGACGCTGCATCAGGCTCCAGCCTCAGCGGGATCGCCCTGGTGGATGCAGGCGGCGACGGCCTCACCCTCGACACCAGCGGTGTCACCGTTGAGAACTGCCTGATCGGCGTCGGTCTCGATGGCACCAGCGCCATGGGCAACCGGGGCCACGGCATCCGGATCACAGCAGGGGCCAGCAACAATCTGATCGGCACGCTCGATCCGCTCACTGGCATTCCCCTGGCTGAGCAGGTGTCGAACGTGATCAGCGCCAACGGCGGCGATGGCATCCACGTGCGGGGCGGGGATCACAACACCATCGCCAACAACCGCATCGGCACCAGTGCCGATGGCACAGGGGATCTGGGCAACGGTGGCCGGGGGATCACCCTCACCAAGCGGGCCGATCACAACCAGATCGGTGGCATCGCCCACAGCGGCAACGATCCCACCCAAGGGGAGTTCCAGCGCCCCGGCCAGGGCAATCTGATCTCCGGCAATGGCGCCGAAGGCGTGCTGATCAGCCAGGGCTCGCGCCGCAATGATCTATCCGGCAACTTCATCGGCACCGATGCAAGCGGCACGGGCGCGATCAGCAACGACAGCGACGGCGTCGCCATCCTCAAGGCCAACCGCAACGCCCTGATCGGCACCACACGCAATCAGAGCCCGTTCATCTACTACAACGTGGTGAGCGGCAATGGCGGCAATGGCCTGCGGGTTCGCAACAGCGATCACATCACCATCCACGCCAACTTCTTCGGCTTGGGTGCCGACAATCAAACGATCGTGGCCAATGGTGGCGACGGTGCTCGCATCGAAGGAACATCCCGCAACACGCAATACGGCGGCGTGATCCCCCTCGGCAATGTGAATGCCGGCAACCAGGGCAATGGCATCAACGTGATCGACCACGTTGAAGACTTCATCACCTTCAACACCTTCGCCGGCCTCACCGCCTTCGGGGGCATCGCACCCAACCAGAAGAGCGGCATCCGCATCAGCAGCAACGGCGGCAACAACACGGTGCGCACCAACGTGATGGCCAGCAACGTGCTGCACGGCCTGCACATCACCGGCAAGGCCAGAGATCTCTGGGTGGATCCCAACATCATTGGCCTGAACACCTACGGCACGCAGGCCACCTACACCGGCAGCGATGGCGAGGAGATCTCCTGGGGCAATGGCGGCGACGGCATCCGCGTGGAGGGACGCGCCCGGGAGATCCGGATCGCCGGCCAGCGCCGCTCCGTGATCCCACAGAACACCATCTCCAATAACGGTGGCCACGGCATCCGGCTTGATGGCAGGGCCCGCGGCGTGACGGTGGGCAACAGCTTCGTGGGCCTGAGCAGCCTCGGCTTCACCAGCTTCGGCAACGTGCAAGGCGGCATCTGGGTTGGAGCCGGCACGCGGGAGATCGCCATCGGCCAGCGCCGCGACCGGCGCGACGGCAACCGCATCACGGGCAACGGTGGCCCCGGCATCGAACTGATCAGCCCCAGGCAGGCCACGCTGTTCCACAACAGGATCTCCAGCAACACCGGCAGCGGCGTGGTGTTCGCGGGAGGCAGCGGCAACACCCTGATCGGCAACCGATCGAGCGACAACCAGGGCTACGGCTACGCCATCAGCAGCGCCCGCGGCACCCGCACGGCCCGCAACCGGGGCAAGAACAACAGCGCAGGGCTCTACGGCTGAACCCCAAGGCCTGCTCCGGCGCAGAATGAACCGTTGACCCGGCACCCCACCTGAACCAGGAAACCCTGCTGTTCGATCCCGCCCAGCCGGAGGCTGGGGCGCTGCGGGCGGTGCTGGCCTTCCCCAGCACCTACACGGTGGGGATCACCAGCCTCGGCTACCAGGTGGTGTGGGCCACCCTGGCCCAGCGGGCCGATGTGGATGTGCGCCGCCTGTTCACCGATCAGGGGGACCCGCCGCATCGCCACTGCGACCTGTTCGGCCTCTCGCTGAGCTGGGAGCTCGATGGCCCGGTGCTGCTGGATCTGCTCGAGCAGCAGCGCATCCCCCTCTGGGCCGCCGAGCGGGGCGACAACGATCCGATCGTGTTCGGCGGCGGACCGGTGCTCACCGCCAACCCGGAACCGCTGGCACCGTTCTTCGATGTGGTGCTGCTCGGTGATGGCGAGCTGCTGCTGCCCGCCTTCATCGATGCCCTGCAGGAGTGCCGCAGTGCACCGAGGCCGGAGCGGCTGCGGCGCCTCGCCCAGGTGCCGGGCGTGTATGTACCGGCGCTGTATGAGCCGCGCTACGACTCCGATGGCCAGCTGCTGGGTGTGGAGCCAACCGAACCCGGCATCCCGGCCACGGTGGCCAAGCAGACCTGGCGCGGCAACACCCTCAGCCACTCCACGGTGATCACCCCGGAGGCCGCCTGGCCCGCGATCCACATGGTGGAGGTGGTGCGCAGCTGCCCGGAGCTCTGCCGCTTCTGCCTGGCCAGCTATCTCACCCTGCCCTTCCGCACGCCGAGCCTCGACGACGGCCTGATCCCGGCGGTGGAGAAGGGCCTGGCCGCCACCCAGCGCCTGGGGCTGCTGGGGGCCTCGGTGACGCAGCATCCCCAGTTCGGCGAGCTGCTGCAGTGGCTGGATCAGGATCGGTTTGAGGGCACGCGGGTGAGCGTGAGCTCCGTGCGGGCCGCCACGGTGACGCCCGAGCTGGGGAGGATCCTGGCCAAGCGGGGCAGCAAATCACTCACGATCGCGATCGAGAGCGGCAGTGAGCGCATGCGGCAGGTGGTGAACAAGAAGCTCGCCACCGAGGAGATCCATGCCGCCGCCCGCTACGCCAAGGAGGGTGGCCTCACCGGCCTGAAGCTCTACGGCATGGTGGGACTGCCCAGCGAGGAGGAGGCCGATGTGGAGGCCACCGCCGCGCTGTTGCTGGCGCTGAAGAAGGCCACCCCCGGGCTGAGGCTGTCGCTCGGGGTGAGCACCTTCGTGCCCAAGGCCCACACCCCGTTCCAGTGGCAGGGGGTGCGGCCCGAGGCCGAGAAGCGCCTGAAGCTGCTGGCCAAACGGCTCAAGCCCAAGGGCATCGAGCTGCGGCCGGAGAGCTACGGCTGGAGCGTGATCCAGGCCCTGCTCTCCCGCAGCGACCGCCGGCTGGCCGCGGTGATCGCCGCGGCCCGCGGCCGCCACGAGAGCCTCGGGGGCTGGAAACAGGCCTACCGGGCCGTGCGCGAGGGCGACGCGTCAAGCTCCGAACCGTTGCCGCCCCCCTGGGAGGAGGTGATCCACGCCAGCTGGAGCCCTGAGCGAGTCCTGCCCTGGGAGCACCTGGAAGGGCCTCTGCCCAAGGCCACGCTGCTCAAGCATCAGCAGGAGGCCCTGGGCTGAGGGCGCCAGCAGCGCAGCCCCGCCAGCAGGATCCAGCCGGCGATGTTGATGCGGCTGTCGTACATCGGGATATCGCTGGCGTGCAGCACAGCCAGCACCAACGCGGCAGCCCACCAGGCCCGGTCGAACACCGGGCCGTTCACCATCCCCTGGCGGGCGCCGCGGATCAGCAGCCAGAGCACCAACGCCACCAGCAGCAGGGCCGCCGGCAGACCATGGCTGATCGCGAGATCAAAGGCGATGTTGTGGGTGTGCCCGTGCCAGCGGCCGGTGCGCAGGGGATAAATCACGCTGAAGGCGGCCGCACCCCAGCCCAGCCAGGGCCGCTCGGCGATCAGCCCACTGGCCACGCTCCACTGGGTGATGCGCAGCGAGGCCAGCTTGCGCTGGCTCTGGTGGTTGAGATCGTTCAGGCGCCCCCAGATCGACTGGGGCACCAGGGCACGTGCCGGCTCCTGCAGCAGGGCCGGCACCCCCGGCAACACCGCCAGCGCCACGGGCAGCAACGCAAGCAGCAGCAGGGGGAGCAGCCAGAGCCAGCTGCCGGGCCCCGCCACCAGCGGTACCGCCAGCAGCATCGCCCCCCAGGCATTGCGGGAATCGGTGAGATACAGGGAAGCCAGCTGGGCCACCACCAGGGCCAGCACCACCAGGAGCCGCCAGGGGCTGCCCGGCAAGCGCTGGCGCCAGCGCTGCCAGCAGGCCAGAGCAGCCGCCAGCAGCAGCGGCCAGCTCAGCGAGAGCCAGGCGGCGGTGATGTTGGCGTAATCAAACAGGCCCGAGAGCCGACCTTCCGGATTGCCGCCCTCGCGCAGATGCCAGATCACCGCACCGCCGAGGATCTGCCAGGGGCCGTGCCAGCCCAGCAGCAGCTGACCCAGGCCGGTGACCAGCACCGGCACCGTGCCCGCCACCAGGGCCAGCGCCACCCGGCGCCGCGCCGCCCCGTCCGCCAGATAGGGCTGAAAGCCCCAGAACGCCCAGAAGAAGGGCAGCCAGTTGAACAGCCCCAGCCAGGCCAGCGCGGGGCCATAGCCGGGCAGGGCATCAGCACGCAGCCCCGCCGCCGCAGCCCCGAGCACCATCAGCCCGGCGATCACGGCGAGCAGCACGTTCACGCGGTCATGCCACCAGGGGCTGCGGCGCCGGCTGCCCTGAATCAGCGCCACCAGCAGCAGCAGCCCGGCGAACAGCGCGCTGGAGGGCAGCACGAACACCCCGAGCTGGAAGCAACGCCACCCCAGAGGGTCGGCCCGCTCCGGCCGCTGCCCGTCCAGGCGCTCCAACATCCGGGCCGCCTTCACTCGAACACCGCCGTGCGGCCGCGGTACACCATCACCTGTCGCTTGAGATGCAGCCGCACCGCCCGCGCCAGGGCCAGCCGCTCGGTGTCGCGGCCCTTGCGGATCAGATCCTCCACCTCATCGCGGTGGCTCACCGACACGGTGGACTGGGCAATGATCGGCCCAGCATCGAGCTCTTCGGTCACGTAGTGGCCGGTGGCGCCGATCAGCTTCACGCCGCGCTCCCAGGCCCGGTGATAGGGCTGCGCCCCCATGAAGGCGGGCAGGAAGGAGTGGTGGATGTTGATCACCCGGTGGAACGCATCCGGGGGATCGAAGGCTGAGAGGAAACCCGGGGTGAGCACCTGCATGTATTTGGCCAGAATCACCAGCTCGATGCCGTGCTCCGCCAACAGCTCCAGATGACGGGCCTCCGCCTCGGCGCGGTTGGCATTGCTGATCGGCACATGCTCGAAGCGCGCCCCGAATTCCTCCGCGATCGGTCCGAGATCGGGATGGTTGGCGATCACCAACGGCACCCGCATCGGCAGCTCACCGGTGCGCACGCGCCAGAGCAGATCCAGCAGGCAATGGTCCTGCTTGCTCACGAAGATCGCCACCGCCGGCTTCTCATCGGAGAAGGTGACCTTCTGCTCCCCGCTCAGCCGCTCCGCCAGGGCCGCCGCCGCCGGGGCGATCGCCTCACGCGGCAGGCCGAATCCCTCCAGCTGCCACTCGATGCGGCTGAGGAACAGGCCAGCGCCCTGATCGCTGTGGTGGTCGGCATGCACGATGTTGCCGCCGTTGCCGGCCACCCAGCCCGAGAGCTCCCGCACCAGGCCGGGCTGATCCGGGCAGATCATCTGAAGGATGGCCGTGGCAGCCGTCATGGCGAGGCGGGGCGCAGCCCAGGAAAGGTTGAATTCTGCCGGCCGGTCGTTGCAGCCCAGGCCGGGGACGCTCCAGGGCCAAAACCCCTGGGTAAAGTCCCGGAATCCAGCTCCGATCCCATGGCTGCTCAGTCGATGTCCGCGCTGATCACCCAGCTCTCAGCCAGCCTGCGCCGCCTGGCCCTGGTGGCCCTGGCCGTGGTGCTGAGCTTCGGGCTCACCGCCTGCAGCGGCGGCAAGGCCAAAGCCGCCACCCTCAGCCCCGAGGACATCGCGATCATCGAGCGCCAGGCCGAAGGCTTCCTGGCCGCCCGCGACCGCCTGCCCGAACTGGCCACGCTGGTGAACGAGCGCGACTGGACCTTCACCCGCAACCTGATCCACGGCCCGATGCAGGAAGTGGGCCGCGAGATGCTCTACATCAACCAGCACCTGCTGCCGGCCGAGCGCCCCGAGGCCAACAAGCGCGCCGCCGATCTGAAGGAGGCCATGGCCGAACTCGATGAGGCCGCCCGCCTGCAGGACGCCGGCAAGCTGAGCAAGGCCTACATCAAGGTGGCCAGCGGCTTCGGCCTCTACGCCCAGGTGCTGCCCGCCCAGGTGCAGGCCGATCTGAAGCAGAGCTGAGCCCCATCACCACCCCCAGCCCGACGCCCACCCGCCGGCCCACCTCGATCAGCGTGATCGGGGCCGGTGTGGTGGGCCTTTCTGTGGCCTGGCATCTGGTGGAGCACGGCCACCAGGTGCGCCTGATCGATCCGGCGCT
Organism: uncultured Synechococcus sp.; assembly: GCA_913061215.1. Lineage (GTDB taxonomy): Bacteria > Cyanobacteriota > Cyanobacteriia > PCC-6307 > Cyanobiaceae > Vulcanococcus. The sequence goes on from CAJXSQ010000055.1 coordinate 9,077, forward strand.
GGCGGAGGGGCAATCCAGCCAGGCAGGCAGCACGGCGGCCCTCGGCCTGCTGATGGGCCAGATCTTCCGGCGCAGCAGCGGCCGGGGCTGGCGGCTGCGGCAGCAGTCGCTGGCCCTCTGGAGCCAGTGGCGCGCGCTGCTGGAGAAGCGCGGCCACACCATCCCCTTCCGGCCGGGCCTGCTGCAACTCGCCACGAATGACCAGGAGCGGCAGGCCCAGGCTCGCCTGGTGGAGCAGCGCCGCAGCCAGGGCCTGCCGCTGCGGCTGCTGGAGCCCAGCGAACTGGAAGCCCTGCAGCCCGCCCTGCCGCCAGCCGCAGGCGGGATCCTCTCCCCGGAGGACGGGCAGATCGACCCGGTGCCGGCCATGCAGGCGCTGCTGCGTGATGCGCGCCGCCAGGGCCTCGAAACCATGGCCGCTGCGGTGCTGCACCTGGAACGGGGCCCAGGCGATGCGGGGCAGCGCTGGTGCATCCACACGGCAGCAGGCCGCTGCCACAGCGACTGGCTGGTGCTGGCCGCCGGGCTGGGCAGCCCCGCGTTGCTGGAGCCGCTGGGCCACGAACGCCCCCAGAGCCCGGTGCTGGGGCAGGCGCTGGAACTGCAGCTGCCGGCGGGCTGCGACGCGGGACTCTGGCCCGGCAGCATCAGCTGGGACGGCATCAACCTGGTGCCCAGGCCCGGGGGCCGGCTCTGGCTGGGGGCCACGGTGGAGCCGGGCCGCACCAGCGGCGACCCGCTCGCCCTGGCAGCCCTGCGCGACCTGAGCGGCCAGGCGCCCCCCTGGCTGGAGCAGGCGCAGGTGCTGCGCCACTGGCAGGGCCTGCGCGCCCGCCCCGACAACCGCCCGGCACCACTGATCGAAACCCTGGAGCCGGGTCTGCTGCTCACCAGCGGGCACTACCGCAACGGTGTGCTGCTGGCACCGGCGAGTGCCGCCTGGGTGCTGGAGCAGCTGCAAGTTCCAGGACCTTTACCTGCTCTTTAAGTCACAGCGGGTTCGCGTGCATAGGGTCGGGGGCAAGGTCGCCGTTGCAACGACCGGCCACAACCCTCTTTCTCACCATGCGCCGAACCACGACCGCCCGCGTCCTCACCGGACTGGCCGGACTCGCCGCCAGCTTCAGCCTCGCCTCCTGCTCCATGGGCGGCGGTGGTGATGCCGTGAAAGGCAACCTCTCAGGCGCTGGTGCGTCGTTCCCCGCAGCCATCTACCAGCGCTGGTTCCAGGAACTGGCGTCGGAAGGTGTGCAGGTGAACTATCAGTCGGTGGGATCCGGCGCCGGCGTGCGCCAGTTCATCGCCGGCACGGTGGACTTCGGCGCCTCCGATGCACCGATGAAGGCTGAGGACATCGCCAAGGTGAGCCGCGGCGTGCTGCAGATCCCGATGACGGCCGGCGCCATCGCCGTGGCCTACAACAACCCCGGCTGCGAACTGAAGCTGAGCCAGGAGCAGCTGGCTGAGATCTTCCTCGGCAAGATCACCAACTACAGCCAGCTGGGCTGCGCCGACAAGAAGATCACCGTGGTGCACCGCTCCGACGGCTCCGGCACCACCTACAACTTCACCAAGCACCTGGCCGCCATCTCAGACGCCTGGAAGAACGGCCCCGGCTCGGCCAAGACCGTGGCCTGGCCCACCGGCGTGGGCGCCAAGGGCAATGAGGGTGTGGCCGCCCAGCTCAACCAGGTGGAAGGTGGCCTGGGTTATGTGGAATCGGCCTACGTGAAGGGCAAGCTGCAGGCTGCGGCCCTCACCAATGCCTCCGGTGAGGTGGTGGCTCCCACCAGCGCCACCGAAAGCGAAGCGCTCGGTTCGATCGATCTGGGCCCCGAACTGATCGGCGGCAACCCCAACCCGATCAAGGGCTACCCGATCGTGACCTTCACCTGGATCCTGGCCTACAAGAACGGCAACGGCCCCAAAACCGATCTGCTGAAGAAGGCCTTCAACTTCATGCTCTCCGATCAGGCCCAGGCCCAGGCGCCTGAGCTGGGCTACGTGAGCATGCCCCCCGCTGTGATCGAGAAGTCGAAGGCCGCCGTGGCTCAGATCGGCGAGTGATCCACGGCTGAGCGGCTGGCTGAATGCCAGAGCGAAGGGCCCCTCGGGGCCCTTTTTTGATGAACAGCGTGCAGCGCGGAGGGCACCGGCCATGAAAAAACCCCGGCGATTGCCGGGGTCTGGAGATCA
>CAJXSQ010000056.1 GCA_913061215.1 uncultured Synechococcus sp.
AGAGCAGGCCGCGGTTGGCCTTGGCCAGCAGGCCGGGCTCAAAGGCGCGCACGCCCTCGCTCAGGGCCTTCTCGATATCGATCGTGCCGCAGAGGCGGTCTTCGGTGGCGCCCAGGGGCAGGTCCACCATCGGCACCTGCCGCTTCTCGGTGGGCAGCTGTTCGCCATGCTCGGCCCGCTGGCGCACCTCGCTGCTCTGCAGGTCGGGGTCGCTCGGGGAGCTGTTGTAGGGATCGCCCGCCACCACATCGATCTCGGGCAGCAGGTCGGCCAGGGCACGGATCGTGGTGCTCTTGCCGGTGCCGCGGTCGCCCATGATCATCACGCCGCCGATGCGCGGATCGATCACGTTGAGCAGCAGGGCGAGCTTCATCTCCTCCTGACCCACGATGGCGGTGAAGGGGAAGACCCTGCGCTTGCGGGCTTGCATCAGTGGGAGACGGCTGGCTGTTCGGGGGATTGTTTCACAGGCAGCAGGCTGAGCACCTGCGGCGGGGTGGCATCGGCCGGGTAGATCAGGCGAACGCGCAGATCGCGGCTGGCCCCGGGAGCCAGGCTCACGGTGCCGAGGGCAGGCCCCTGCTGCCCCACCCGCTGCACCAGGTGCACGCTCCGGCGCCCGCCGGCGTTGCCGTTCTCGCCATCGAGACCGCTGGTTTCCACGGTGCCGCGGAACATCACCGAGCGGCCCGGTTGCGGGTTGAAGCGCAGCCCGCCCTGGGGCTGGTCGCTCTTCAGCGGTGATTCGAAGGCCAGCTCCAGCTGCACCGGTTTGCTGCCGGTGTTGCGCAGCGGGATCGTGAGGTTGTATTCCACGCCGTAGTTGCCGTGGGCGGCCCAGGCGGTGCCGGGATAGAAGGCTTTGAGCTCGGCCGTCTGCACCTGGCTGGTTCCGAGGCTGCCGCGCTCCAGCGAGGCGATCGGCCAGGAGATCGGGGCGCGGCTGGCGGAGAGGTAGGGCTTGCCGGGATCGGTGATCGTGCCGTTCCAGCTGCTGCCGATCTGCACTCCGCTCACGCGGGAATACACCATCCGGCCGCTGGCACCCCGCGGGGTGGGCTTGTGCTCCTTCGGGCTGAGACCGCCATCGAGCAGTTCCGCCCAACGGGCGGCCGGCGGTGGCTGATCGCCGCTGCCAAAGGCCGCCAGGGTGGCCAGGCTCACGGGCCCATCGCTCTGCAGGCGCAGCTGCAGGTTGCGGCCGTTCAGCAGGGGATCGAGCCCCTTCACCGGCAACGGCAGCACCATCAGGGTGCTGGGCTTGCCCGGCTGCAGCGTCCAGCGCTCCGGCAGCAGTGGGCTGCGCTGGCGGGCCAGCAGTTCGGTGGCCACGCGGCTGCCGGGGCCGCTGTACACGTGCCCGTCCTGCGGCATCAGCCCCGGCAGGGGCAGGAAGGGGGCATCGGGTTGTCGGTTGTCGGTGGCCTGGGAGAGGGCCGTGGAGCCACTCAGCAGCTGCAGCGTCACCGGCCGATCGCCGCGCGGCTCGGCCAGCACGGCCAGCCAGAGCGTGGAATCGAGGCTGTCCGGCTTGCCGGCATACACGTGATGGCTGAACAGGTCGAAGCGACCGTTCAGCGCCACATCCAGGTGAGCATCAGGCTGGGGACGTCCAGCCCCCGGAAAGGTGGAGAGCAGGATGCCGGGCCCGGTGATCAGCTCCGGGTTGTTGTCGTTCACCACCAACACCCCATCGAGGCTGCCCGGCAGCGGTGCCACCGTCTGGGGACGCAGGATCGGTGCCGGGGTGGCCGGTGCAGGGGCGGCCGGGGTGGCCGCCAGCAGCAGGGGCAGGATCATCGGGATGCAGCGGGGGAGGCTCCGCCCGGTTTGCCGATCAGGCTGCGGGCCACGGCGGCGGCCATCGCCCGGATCAGATTGGTGGAGCGGGGGTCATTGAACGGGCCTTTCACCATGAAAGCGGCCACGGCCCGCTTGCCGTCGGGCAGCTCGATCAGGCCGCCGTCGGCATAGGCGATGCCGATGTCGCCGGTTTTGTTGAGCACCGTCACCCCGTGGGCGAGCAGGGCGCTGTCGGGGTCGGCGGAGTCGCCGCCCAGGCCCATCAGCAGTCCCAGGGGCAGCAGCGTGTTGGTGCGGGAGGTGCCCATCACGCCGCGGAACAGGTCGCGGGCGCGCGGGCTGAGCATCTCGCCGGTGTCCACCAGGGCGATCGAGCGGGCCAGATCGAGGGAGCTGGTGGTGTTGGTGCCATCGAGATCCGGCAACCAGTTGTTCACCACCGTGGCCGTGAGGCCCATGGCCTGGAAGCGGGCGTTGAGGGCGGTTTTGCCGCCCAGGCGCTTGATCAGCAGGTTGGTGGCGCTGTTATCGCTGACGCGAATCATCTCGGTGGCGGCTTCCCAGAACGGGAAACGGGTGCCCACCGGCTTGCTGGCCATCCAGCCGGCACCGCCCCCCACCACTTCCTTGCTCAGGGTGAGCGGCTCGTTCCAGCGCAGCTTGCCGGCATCGAGGTCTTCGAGGCCCGCCAGCAGGATCGGTGTCTTGATCGAGCTGGCCGCCGGCAGGGCTTTGTCGGGTTGCAGCTGGGCGTAGCGGCCGTCGTCGAGCACCAGCAGGTAGCCACTGGCCTGCAGATCCTTGTGGCGTGCCGCCAGCTGGGCCCATTGCTTGCTCAGGGCAGTGAGCTCCCGCTTCGGTTCGAACCGGCCGAGGGCCATTCCCTGCGGTAGCGGTTGCGTGGTGGGCTGGGGGCTGGCGGCGCTGCTGGCCGCTTTGCCCCCGGTGCCTGCCGCCAGCTGGGGGGCGAGCAGCTTGAGGCTGGTGCCGGCGATCACCCCCAGGCCGATTCCCATCACCGCCAGTCGCAACACCAGCCGCAGGGGTGCCCCCCAGCCCGGGCTGCTGCTGGAGCGGTTGGGACGGCTGGAGCTCACGGGGTGTCTGCCGTGCTGACGGTCCGGACGTTAGGGGGTCTGCCGATGCGCTGCCCAACGCAGTTGCCGCACCATGCCGCGCAGCAGCGCCACCTCCTGCTGGCTCACCTGAGCCCGTTGCAGCAGCGCCCGTAGCTTGCCCATCCGGGCGCGGGCGGTGTGGGGATAGAGAAAGCCCACCTCCAGCAGCAGCGCCTCGGCATCGGCCAGGGCCGCCTCCAGCGCACCACGGTTGCAGAGGGCGGGGGTTTGGTCGGCGTCTGCGGCGTCAGCAGCGTTGGTTCTGGCTGGCTCCTGCCCCACGGCTCCCGCCCGCTGCAGCTCGTGCAGGCAGATCGCCACCGCATGGGAGAGGTTGAGGGAGGCATAGGCCGGGCTCGTGGCCAGTCGCACCACCCGGCCCGCCTGCAGCAGCTCGCCGTTGCTCAGGCCCCGGTCCTCCCGGCCGAACACCAGGGCAGCGGGTGAGCCTTCGGCCTCTGCTCCCTGCTTCAGCCAGGCCAGGGCCGGCCCGGGTTCGCTGAGGGGCAGCTGTTCCGTTTCGATCCGGCCGCTGGTGGCCACCACATGCCGGCAGTCGGCCAGGGCCGCCGCCAGGTCTGGAAACAGCGTGGCCTGCTCCAGCAGCGCCTCGCCGTGCACGGCCATCTGCCGGGCTTCCGGCCCCAGGTGATCGCAGCGCGGGGCCACCAGGCGCAGTTGGCTGATCGCGAAATTGGCGCACAGCCGCGCCACGCTGCCCACATTCAGCGGACCGGCGGGCTCCACCAGCACCACCACCACGCTCATGTGAGCGTGTGCAGGTAGGCGAGCAGATCGGCCATCGCCTGCGGTTCCGGCTGGAAGCGGGGCATCGGCGGTGTGCGGCCGCTCACCACCTGCTGGATCAGCTGGCGGTTGTTCTTGCGGCTGTCCACACCGTGCAGGCTGGGCCCCACGAGCCCCTGGGCTGCGATGCCATGGCAGCCGGCGCAGTTGATCAGGAACAGCTGCTCGCCGCGCTCCTCGGATCCGCTCAGTTGCAGGGTGGAGCGGGTGTACGGGTCGCTTCGCGCCGCCGGCAGCACCACCAGCAACACCAGCAGCGCCACGCAAGCCGCAGCCACCAGCACCAGAGCCCGGATCAACCCGCGACTGCCGGTCGTTTCCGCGGCGTTTGCACCCGTGCTGCTTTCAGTGATGGGTTGTCCGGTCACGGCTGGTCGCTGGCAGGGCGGTCACAAAGGTTGTGGTCTGGTCGCAGTGGGCCGGGGGGGCGTGGAAGAATTGTGCAACCCATCCGGTGATCCACCCCATGATCGAACCCCTGCTCTGCGGCATCGTGCTCGGTCTGATTCCCGTGACGCTCACCGGTCTGTTCGTGGCTGCCTGGAACCAGTACCGCCGCGGCAGCGCCCTCGGCGGCTGATCGGTTCAGGTCGGGCGCAGCAGCAGCACCGTGCTGCTGCCATAGCGCTTCTGCTTGATCAGCTCCCAGCCGTTGCCCTTGATGGCCGGAACCGCTGTTGAGCTGCATTCCAGCAGCAGCGTGCCTTCCTCGGAGAGCCATCCCCCCTGCGCCACCGCCTCGGCCACCGCGTCGTAGAGGCCTGCGGCGTAGGGGGGATCGGCGTAGATGAGCTGGAACGCTTCCATGCCGGCGGGCCGGCCCTGCTGCAGCCAGCGCACCACCTCCTGGGTGATCACCTGCACCGGTGGTGTGGCCGGCAGCCCGGCGGCCACCAGCTCCAGGTTGCTTCGGGCGGTGCTGGTCATCGCCCGGTTCTGATCCACGGCAATCACAGCGGCGGCACCGTGGTGCAGCGCCTCGCAACCCATCACGCCGCTGCCGCAGAACAGATCGAGCCAGCGGCTGCCCGGCAGCTCGAACGCCAGCATGTTCATCACGGCCAGCCGCACCCGTGATGGTGTGGGGCGAGCGATGCTGCCCGCTGGGCTCTGCAGCCGCCGTCCACCGCTCAGACGCAGGTTCATGCCGGCTGCTCAACCCACGCCAGCCAGCGGCGCAGCATCGCCTCACCGCTCAGGCTCGATTTCTCCGGATGGAACTGGCAGGCGCCAAGCCGCCCTTGCCACACCGCCGCCGTGAGCAGGTGGTCGCCGAAGGCCACCGCCGCCGTGGTGCAGCTGGGGTCAGATGGAACGGCGGCATAGGAGTGCACGAAGTACATCCAGGCCGGTTCCGCTCCTGCGGGCAGCAGTGGGCTGGGCGTCATCGGCCTGAGCGGTTCCCAACCCATGTGCGGAACCGGGTGGCCGATCTGGCGGGGGAGAGCGGCCACATGCCCCGCCAGCAGCCCCAGCCCCGGGCGTGTGCCTTCATCGCTGCCCTCAAACAGCAGCTGCAGGCCAAGGCAGATGCCCAGCAAGGGGCGATCGGCCTGGCACCACCGCTGGATGGCCGTGGCCAGCCCCGAGCTCTCCAGCCGTTCCATGGCTGGGTCGAAGGCGCCAACGCCGGGCAGCACCAGCGCCTCGCAATCCTCCATTCCGGCGCTGTCGTGCACCGTGGAGATGGAGCAGCCCAGCCGCTCGAACGCCCGCTGCACGGAGTGCAGGTTGCCCATGCCGTAGTCGATCAGGCCGATGCGTGTCATGGGCAGGTGAGGGAGCTGCGGATCCTCTGGCCAGGTTGCTCGATCGCGGGAGCCACCTCCAGCGGCAGATCATTGAGCCGATCGATCAGTTGATAGAGCAGTCCCACGCGGCGGCGATCGAGATGGAAGCGCAGGCAGGGCCGCAGGATGCCGTTGCTGTCGCAGCTCTCGCCCTGGCTGATGCTGCCTTCATCCACGAGGGCATCGAACTCACGGTTGAGGCTGCTGAGGGCGCTCTCGGGCAGTTCCGCGTGCAGCAGCAGTTCCATGCGCTCCTCCGCGAACTGGGCGGTGTGGAACACCCGGTAGAAATGACAGATGTGCTGCATCGCCTCGGCGGCGGTGCAGGCCTGCTTGAGCAGGCCGGTGTCCTCCGGGGAGATCAGGCCGCGGCTGGCCAGCTCGCGCTGGATATCCTGCAGCCAGTCGGGCCAGAAGCGGTCGCCGCTGGGGGCCAGCATCACCAGGGGAATCGGAGGGGTGCGGCCGGTCTGAATCAGCGTGAGCGATTCGAACAGTTCATCAAAGGTGCCGAAGCCACCGGGCATCACCACCAGCGCATCGCTCTCGCGCAGGAAGAAGAGCTTGCGGGTGAAGAAGTAACGGAAGTGCAGCAGCCTGCCATCGCAGGTGTTCACGAAGCGGTTGGCGTGCTGCTCGAACGGCAGATCCACGTTCAGCCCGATGCTGTTCTCGCAGCCGGCACCGCTGTTGGCTGCTTCCATGATGCCGCCGCCGGCGCCGGTCATCACCTCGAAGCCACGGGCCACGGCCTCCACCGCCAGCTCCTGGGCCAGCCGGTAGGCGGGTTCCTCCGACGTGGTGCGGGCCGAGCCGAACACGGTCACCTTGCGGGTGCGGCGATGGGGCGCGAACACGTTCAATCCGTCGCGGATGTCGGCCAGGGCCCCGTTGATCAGGCGCCATTCATCGGGATCACTGCTGCCTCGGGCGATCTCCAGCAGGCTCACGATGCTGCGCTCGATCGCCCGCCGCTGGGGGTGCTGCTCCAGCTCGTGGGCCATGGCCTGCAGGGGGCTTTGCTCCATCAACAGCGATCGGGGGCAGCACGAAAAAAGCCCGGCTGGTGCCGGGCTTTGAGGCTATCTGGCGGTCGTGATGCTCAGAGCTGGCCGGCTCAGAGGTACTTGGCGATGGTGCCGGAGAGGGTGGTCTTGGGCACGGCGCCCACAACGGTGTCCACCTTCTGGCCGTCCTTGAACACCATCAGGGTGGGGATGCTGCGGATGCCGTACTGGCTGGCCACGTTGGGGTTCTCGTCGGTGTTCAGCTTGAACACCTTGATCTTGCCCTCGAATTCCTTGGCGATCTCATCCACGATCGGGGCCACCATGCGGCAGGGGCCGCACCAGGGGGCCCAGAAATCCACCAGCACAGGCACATCGCTCTTGAGCACGTCCTGCTCGAAGGAAGCGTCGGTGACGGCTGCGGCGCTGGACATCCGAGATTGGGTCAGTGATTTGGCGAATCTAGCAATGGTTTCCGGCCTGGCCTGAACCCTGCCGGAACTCGAAACAAGACAGAAAGCCCGGACGCGCCGGGCCGGGGGGTGTGAGGAGTGTGTGAGCCGAAGCCCGCACACTCCGAGGGTAACGCCGCTGTTGGCGCCGTTTTCCCGGAGCCCCCTACTTGCCCATGCCCAGCTGCTGAGCCTTCTGATACACCTTGCCTTCGGTGAGCAGTGAAGGCGCCACCACCACCTCCACCTGCTGCATCTCCTTGAGGGTGCGGGCGCCGAGGGTGCCCATCGAGGTGCGGATGCAACCCAGCAGGTTCTGGGTGCCGTCGTCGAGGGAGGCGGGACCGCGCAGGATCTTCTCGAGGCTGCCGGTGGTGCCCACCTTGATGCGGGTGCCGCGGGGCAGCACCGGGCTGGGGGTGGCCATGCCCCAGTGGAAGCCGCGGCCAGGGGCCTCGGCGGCGCGGGCGATCGGAGAGCCGATCATCACGGCATCGGCGCCGCAGGCCAGGCACTTGCAGATGTCGCCGCCGGTGACGATGCCGCCGTCGGCCACGATCGGCACGTAACGGCCGCTTTCGGCCATGTAGTCGTCGCGGGCGGCGGCGCAGTCGGCCACCGAGGTGGCCTGAGGGATGCCGATGCCCAGCACACCGCGGGAGGTGCAGGCGGCGCCGGGGCCGATGCCCACCATCACACCGGCGGCGCCGGCGCGCATCAGCTTGAGGGCCACGTCGTAGGTGACGCAGTTGCCGATGATCACCGGCACGCCGAAGTCGCGGCAGAGGGCCTCGAGATCGAGGCTTTCCTGGCCTTCAGGACCGATGTGCTCGGTGCTCACCACCGTGGCCTGCACGAAGAAGAGATCGGCGCCGGCTTCGGCGATCGCCTTGCCGAACTTCAGGGCTGCCACGGGGGTGGCGCTCACGGCGGCGATGCCCCCGCGCTCCTTGATCTCGGCGATGCGCTTGCGGATCAGGTCTTCACGCACCGGCTGGCTGTAGAGCTCCTGCATCAGGGGCACGAACTCGTCCTTGCCCACCGCCGCGATGCGATCGAGGGCCGGGTTGGGATCGTCGTAACGGCACTGAACGCCCTCCAGATTCAGCACGCCCAGGGCGCCCTGCTTGGTGAGCTCAACGCACATGCCCACATCCACCACGCCGTCCATGGCGCTGGCGATGATCGGGATCTCGCGGGTCACGCCGCCCAGGGTCCAGCTGCTGTCGGTGACCGCGGGATCCACGGTGCGACCGCCGGGCACCAATGCGATCTCATCGATGCCGTAGGCACGGCGAACAGTGCGGGAACGACCGAGCTGAATCTCCACCGAAAACCGTGACGCAATCGGGCCAAGCTATCAACTGGCCCGACCGCGGAAGCTCTGCCAGCGCTGCTTCAGCCCGTCGATCACCTCGCGGCGATCCTGGCTGCGCACAAGGCGCTTCAGGCTGAACTGCACCACGGCGATCACGCCCACCAGCTCCAGCAGGCCAGACGCCAGCGGGATGCTGTCGATCACGTTCAGCAGCGCGGTGTAGACCCGCAGCACCAGCAGCACAGCGATCAGGCCGGCCAGCAGGCTCAGGGGTGTACGGGCCGTCTGCCACAGCTCCTGCAGCTGACCGCTGGCGATCCAGCTGCGCAGTTTCTCCATCAACAGATCCCATTCGCCGCCCTCCTGATCCGCCGCGGCCTCAGGGGCGACTGGGCTGGCCGGCACATCCACCGTGCTGGCCACGGTCGGCGTCGTGCTGGCGGGCTCTGGTGCGGGTGTGGGTGCAGGTGCGGGTGTGGGTTCAGGGGCCGGTTCCGCTGCCGGCTTGGCGGTTTCGGCGACCTCGGCAGTCGGCTCCACCGGAACGGGCTGCTGCTCGGTGTCCGGCTTCGGGGCAGGAGCGTCAGCCATGGGTGCGCATTGGACTCATCAGCTCGCGAGCTTACGGCGGTTTTCCTGCGGCGCTGTTGCGGGCCTCACTCCAACGCCAGCAGCGCGGTGCGGCAGGGGAGGGGGATCAGCGGCAGCCGCAGCGGGAAGCGGCCTTCCTGCAGGCGAACACAGAGCTCCTGCGCGATCTCCTCGGCCAGCCGGGGGCTGTGGGCGGGGGCGCAGCGCAGCTGCTGGCTGCCGATCTGCAACCGTCCGCTCATCAGATCCGCGTAGCTGGCCTTGCCGAGGCTGGGGCGCACCCGCCGGGGCACGCCGTAATCGAGCAGTGGAGCCTCCAGTTGCTCCGGTGGGCAGGCGGCCTGCCTGGCCTGCTCCAGGCTGAGCAGCGGCACCGCGGCGGCCACGGCCACCAGCAGCCCTCCGCCCTGTTGGCGTTGTTCACAGGCGCGGATCCAGCGCGCCTCAAGCCCGTGGAGGTCGGCGGCCAGGGCGCAGCTGGCGCCGGGGCTGAGGGCGTGGCCGCTCGCCTGGCGCCGCACCTGGGGGTTGTGGCCGGCTCCGGCGCCGCTCACCCAGCCCAGCGCGCCAGCCACCAGCACCGGCGAACCGGGGCCCAGGGCCCACAGCCCCGGCATCGTGAGCCCGATGCTGCCGGCTCCTCCGCAGCTGAACAGGGCGCTGGTGAGCGGGCCCAGCACCGGTCCCCAGGGCGTGGGGGTGAGGCCTTCGCGGCTGCTCAGCGCCACCACGCCGTTCTCGCTGATGCCCCGGTGCAGCAGCAGCCGGCCGGCGCCGATCTCCGCCAGCGACAGTTCGGTTTCCAGCTCCTGGCGTGGGTGTTGCGGCCCCGCCAGGCCACTGGCGCTGAACGGCAGGCGCCGGCCCTGCAGCAGCGCCTCCAGCGCCTGGGCTCCCTGTTGCCGCATCGGCAGCACCAGATCGGTGTTGCCGTGCCCGCCACCGGCTTCCACCTCCCCCAGCCGGCAGCGCCCGATCCGCATCGGCGGATCGCTGGGGCCCAGGTGCAGCACCAGTGAGGCCTGATCGGTGAAGCCGGCATCGCCGGCCGCCACCACGTGGGTCTGCGCAAAGGCCTGCTCCAGGCCGAGTGCGCTCACCCGCTGGCGGAACTGGCTGGCGCTGCACACCTGCAGGTCGCCGCGGCGCTGCAGCTCCTGCAGGTTCTGCTCCGTTCTGGCAGACGCGCTGCGGCGGGCGGCGGACACAGGCGCAACAACCGATAAAATGCTTTCTAACGAACGCTCTGTCGAATGGCGGATCCAACCGAACCCGGTGAGATGACTTCCGGGGACGGGCCTGGCGGATCCGACGGCCGCATCATCCAGGCCGACCTGCGCAACGAGATGTCGCGCTCCTACCTGGAGTACGCGATGAGCGTGATCGTGGGCCGGGCCCTGCCGGACGCCCGCGATGGCCTCAAGCCGGTGCATCGCCGCATCCTCTATGCGATGTACGAGCTCGGTCTCACCAGCGACCGGCCCTACCGGAAATGCGCCCGTGTGGTGGGTGAGGTGCTGGGTAAGTACCACCCGCACGGCGACACCGCGGTGTACGACGCGCTGGTGCGCATGGCGCAGGACTTCTCCATGCGCATGCCCCTGATCGACGGGCACGGCAACTTCGGCTCGGTGGACAACGATCCGCCCGCCGCCATGCGTTACACCGAGTCGCGGCTGCAGGCGCTCACCACCGACAGCCTGCTCGAGGACATCGAGTGCGAGACCGTCGATTTCATCGACAACTTCGACGGCTCCCAGCAGGAGCCCACGGTGATGCCGTCGCGCATCCCGCAGCTGCTGCTCAACGGCTCCACCGGCATCGCCGTGGGGATGGCCACCAACATCCCTCCCCACAACCTCACCGAGCTGATCGATGGCCTGCTGGCCCTGATCGAGAACCCGGAGCTTGAGGATCGCGAGCTGATGCGCCTGATCCCCGGGCCCGACTTCCCCACGGGCGGGCAGATCCTGGGCCGCAGCGGCATCCGCGAGATGTACAGCACCGGCCGCGGCTCGGTGACCATGCGCGGCGTGGCTTCGATTGAAACGATCGAGGCCAAGGGGCGCCCCGACCGCGATGCGGTGATCATCACCGAGCTGCCGTATCAGACCAACAAGGCGGCGCTGATCGAGCGGATCGCCGAGCTGGTGAACGACAAGAAGCTCGACGGCATCGCCGACATCCGCGACGAATCCGACCGCGATGGCATGCGCATCGTGATCGAACTGCGGCGCGATGCCTACCCGCAGGTGGTGCTGAACAACCTGTTCAAACTCACGCCGCTGCAGAGCAACTTCAGCGCCTACATGCTGGCGCTGGTGAA
>CAJXSQ010000057.1 GCA_913061215.1 uncultured Synechococcus sp.
TAGGACACCTCCCTTTCACGGAGGCGACAGGGGTTCGAATCCCCTTGGGGGTATGTCAAGCACGAGGGCTGTTCCTGGTTTCAGGGCAGCCCTCTTTTGATGCAGACGAGCGTGATGCACACGAACGTTGCAGCGTTTCGAAGCGCTGCAGCCACTGGATGCCTCGCCTCAGGCCGGCGCTCCGGCCCGGCGCTGCGCCTCCTGCTGCACCGCCCGCAGGTTGGCCGCCAGGTCCTCCCGCAGACGCTGCTCGATCAGGCCGATCGGCATGCCCACGCAGCCCTGCACCGTGAGCTCGTAGAGCAGGGTGGTGGTGCCGCCCTCGCTGCCGATGCGCCAGGCACCTTCGAAGCGGCGGAAATCACCCTTGGCCATCACGAAGGTGAGGCAACGCTCCTCCAGGTGCTCGGTGAGCTCCAGCTGCACCCGGGCCTTGAAGCGCAGGCCCATGAAGGTCTGAGCGCCCTCCTGCTCGAGCCCCACCACGTTGGCCCGGCGCCAGAGCAGGCGGGAGGTCTGGAGATTGGGAATGAACCGGCTCAGGCTGTCGTAATCGGTGAGCACCGCCCAGATCCACTGCGGATCCAGCGCCAGACGCAGCTGCACGGCCAGGCGCCGGGTGCCGCCGGGCAGCCGCTCCATCTCCTGCTGGATCGTGTCAAGCGCGCAGGCCTCGGGAGCGCTGAGCTGGCCGCTGGCTGCAGATGCCGTGAGCTGCGTCGAGGGCAAACCAGCTTGATCACACTTTCGGCGCCATAACTTAACGCCCCTCAGCAGGGGCGTGCAGGTTCCCTATGATCGCGCGCGACATCTGGGCTCAAGAGATTCATGCGTGTTTCGACCGCAACCTCCAGCTGCAGCGACTCGCGCGTGTTCACGGTGGTGGTGCAGGGCTACGGCGTCGCTCAGCCGCGGACGGCCGAGCGGAGCATCAACGTTCCCTTCTCCCGCCTGCAGTCCCTGATGCAGTCCATCAGCCAGCTGGGCGGCAAGGTGATCTCGGTCACCCCTGCCTCTGATGCAGCCGTGGCCCCCGCAACCCCGGCCGCAGCCGCTCCTGCGGAGAAGCCGGCACCCAAAGCCCCCGCCAAACCCGCTGCTGCCGTGCATCACGCCAACGTCCCCGTCAACCTCTACAAGCCGAAGAATCCCTTCGTCGGCACCGTCACCGAGAACTACAGCCTGCTGGCTGAGGGCGCCATCGGCCGGGTGAACCACATCACCTTCGATCTCAGCGGCGGCGACCCGCAGCTCCACTACGTGGAAGGCCAGTCGATCGGCATCATTCCCGACGGTGAGGACGCCAACGGCAAGCCCCACAAGCTGCGCCTCTATTCGATCGCCAGCACCCGCCACGGCGACAACATGGCCGGCAACACCGTGTCGCTCTGCGTGCGTCAGCTGCAGTACGAGAAGGATGGCGAAACCATCAACGGTGTGTGCTCCACCTTCCTCTGCGACATCGAGCCCGGCGCCAAGGTGAAGATCACCGGCCCGGTGGGCAAGGAGATGCTGCTGCCCGAGGACGAGGACGCCAACGTGATCATGCTGGCCACCGGCACCGGCATCGCGCCGATGCGCACCTACCTGCGCCGCATGTTCGAGCCGGCCGAGCGTGAGAAGAACGGCTGGCAGTTCAAGGGCAAGGCCTGGCTGTTCATGGGTGCTCCCACCACCGCCAACCTGCTCTACGACGCCGACTTCGAGCACTACCAGAGCCAGTACCCCGACAACTTCCGCTACACCAAGGCGATCAGCCGCGAGCAGCAGAACGCCAAGGGCGGCCGCATGTACATCCAGGATCGCGTCAGCGAGAACGCCGATGAGATCTTCGCGATGATCGAGAACCCCAAGACCCACGTGTACATGTGCGGTCTGCGTGGCATGGAGCCCGGCATCGACGAGGCGATGAGCGCCGCCGCCGCCGCCAAGGGCCTCGACTGGGCCGAGCTGCGTCCCCAGCTCAAGAAGGCCGAGCGCTGGCACGTGGAGACCTACTGAGCCAGCGGCCCTGCAGAGCCACCGAGCCCGCCGATCGGCGGGCTTTTTTGTTGCCAACCCATGCGGCGGCGGCTCTGGCTCGTTAAACCTGGAGCACGCGAGCGTTGTCCATGGCCGCCACCCAGACCAATCCCCTGCGCGTCGGCCTGCGCCAGGAGCGGGTCATCTCCCCGCAATGCCTGGTGATCTTCGGAGCCAGTGGTGATCTCACCCACCGCAAGCTGATTCCGGCGCTGTTCGAGCTGTTCCGCCAGCGACGGCTCCCCAGCGAATTCGCCGTGCTGGGCTGTGCGCGCCGGCCCTGGAGCGATGAGGAGTTCCGCAGCCGCATGGCCGAGGCGATGGCGGCGGAGGTGAGCCAGCACAGGAGCGCCTGGGAGCAGTTCGCCGCCTGCCTGTTCTATGAGCCGGTGGACCTGCAGAAGGATGAGGACGTGGTGCGCCTCGGCACCCGGCTGGAGGCCCTGGACCGCCAGCGGGCCACCCGCGGCAACCGCACCTTCTACCTCTCTGTATCACCGGCGTATTACGGCAGCGGCTGCCGGGCCCTGGCCAATGCCGGCCTGCTCAAGGATCCCGGCCGCAGCCGCGTGGTGATCGAGAAGCCTTTCGGCACCGACTACAGCAGCGCCCAGCTGCTCAACCGGGTGGTGCAGAGCTGCGGCAAGGAATCGCAGATCTTCCGCATCGACCACTACCTGGGCAAGGAGACGGTGCAGAACATCCTGGTGCTGCGCTTCGCCAACGCCATCTTCGAGCCGATCTGGAACCGCAACTACATCGCCAACGTGCAGATCACCGCGGCGGAAACCGTGGGTGTGGAGGAGCGGGCCGGCTACTACGAAACCAGCGGCGCCCTGCGGGACATGGTGCAGAACCACCTCACCCAGATGCTCGCCCTCACCACGATGGAGGCACCGGGCCATTTCGATCCGGAGGCGATCCGCAACGAGAAAGCCAAGGTGCTGCAGGCGGCGCGGCTGGCCAACGAGGACGAACCCTGGAAGTGCTGCGTGCGCGGCCAGTATTCCCGCGGGGGCAGTGCCGCCAACCCCCTGGCCGGCTACCGCGAGGAGCCGGGGGTGAATCCGGGCAGCACCACCGAAACCTATGTGGCGATGAAGCTGTTCATCGACAACTGGCGCTGGCAGGGGGTGCCCTTCTACCTGCGCACGGGCAAGCGCCTGCCCAAGCGGCTCTCAGAGGTGGTGCTCACCTTCCGCAAGGCGCCGGTGCAGCTGTTCGATGCCGCCGGCGGCACCCCCACCGCCAACCAGCTGGTGCTGCGCATCCAGCCCGATGAAGGCGCCGGCTTTGTGTTCGATGTGAAGGCACCGGGCTCCGGCATGCGCAGCCGGCCGGTGGACATGCACTTCAGCTACGACGAAAGCTTCGGTGAGCCCTCCGATGAAGGCTATGTGCGTCTGCTGGCCGACGCCATGCTCGGCGATCCCACCCTGTTCACCCGCAGCGACGAGGTGGAGGCGGCCTGGCGGCTTTACACGCCGCTGCTGGAGCTGATCGAGGACGCGCCGGAGCAGCTGCCCGTGCACCCCTACGAAGCCCGCACCTGGGGCCCCGGCGCCGCCGACAACCTGCTGGCCGAAGACGGCCTGATGTGGCGTCGCCCCTGAACCCCACACCCTCCATCGACGTTTCCGCTTCATTCCCGCTGATCCCTCGCCGTTGCGATCCCCATGGCTCCCCAGCTCACCCTGCAGGCCCCCACGGAACTGCCCCCCGGCGAGGTTCCCGCCTACCTCAACCGGCTCTGGAGCGAAGGCCTGAAGGAGTCGAGCGGAGCGGCCACCTTCACCCTGGTGGTGTGGGAGCCCTCCTGGCTGCAGCAGCAGCTGATCCGCACGGGCCGCATCGATGGCCCGCTCAGCGGCCTGCTCAACGATGCCCTGCTCGCCGCCGCGCGCACGGCGGCGGCTGAGCTGGGGCTGCCGGCCAGCACCGCCCCCACCGCTCCGGAGCTGGCCTGGGCCCTGGGGCAGCAGCCCGGCGCCCACAGCGCCGAGGACCTGCGCGGCCAGTTCGTGGATCGCGCCATCAGCGCCCACCAGCCCCGGCGCCTGATCACGCTCGCCCCCACCCTCGAGGCGGGCAAGAGCCTGGAAACGCTCGTGGCGGCCTACTGCCCACTGCCCGAAGAGCGTGGCGGCAACGCCGATGCCTGCGGCGATGTGGTGGTGCTGCGCGGCGGCATGGGCGCGATGCAGCAGGGCCTGGCGATGCTGCAGGAGCTGATTCCCGCCGATCTGCCCTGCTGGGTGTGGTGGAACGGCTCGATGGACGAGTCGCCGGAACTGCTCGAGGCGCTGGCGGCGGCACCGCGGCGGCTGGTGGTGGACAGTTCGATCGGCGAGCCGCGTCGCTGCCTCGATCTGCTGGTGCAACGCATCGAGCAGGGCCAGGCGGTGAACGACCTCAACTGGCTGCGGCTGCGCACCTGGCGCGAATCGCTGGCGATGGTGTTCGATCCGCCCACCCGCCAGAGCGCCCTCGATCAGGTGGTGCAGCTCGACATCGACGTGGAGGGGCAGCATCCGGTGAAGGGCCTGCTGCTGGCCGCCTGGATCGCCGATCGGCTGGGCTGGCACCTGGTGAACAGCTTCTGGATCGACGCGGGGACAACGGAAGGCCGTGGCATCGGCGCCGAATTCGAACGCACCGACGGCCAGAGCGTGCAGTTCCGGCTGATGCCGGTGCCGGTGGGTGTGAGCAAGATGCACCCGGGTGCCCTGGTGGGTCTGCGCCTGATCTGCGCCCCCAGCGATCGGGCGCCCCTGTGCGTGATTCTCTGCTCGGAATCGGGAGGCTGCATGCGCCTGGAAGCCGGTGGTGTGGCCTCGATGGAGCTGGCGGAGGAGGTGGTGCCCCTGCCGAACGAGAGCGAGGAGATGGAGATGGCCCGCCTGCTCGGCGGCGGCCACGACAGCACCAATCCCCTGCTGGCGGCGGCGGCGGAGCTGGCTGCCAAGCTGCTGCCCAGCTGATCGGCGGCGATGCCCTGCCTGATCGCTGCCCCGGCCAGCGGCAGCGGCAAAACCCTGGTGAGCCTGGCGCTCACGGCCCTGGCCCGGCGCCGCGGCCGATCGATCCAGACCTTCAAGGTGGGGCCCGACTACCTCGACCCCCAGCTGCTGAGCGCCGCCAGCGGCCGGCCCTGCCGCAACCTCGATCCGCTGCTCTGCGGTGAGACCTGGGTGGAGAACAGCTTCCGCCGCCACGGCGGGGCCGCGGATCTCGCCCTGGTGGAGGGCGTGATGGGCCTGTTCGATGGCCGCGGTCCGAGCAGCGAAGGCAGCTCCGCCCATGTGGCGCAGCTGCTGGGGCTGCCGGTGGTGCTGGTGGTGGAGGCGAGCCGTCAGGCCGGATCGCTGGCGGCCCTGGTGCGCGGCTTCCGCGATCACCAGCCCGGCCTGGAGCTGGCGGGGGTGGTGCTCAACGCTGTGGGCAGCGCGCGCCATCACGCCCTGCTCGCCGAGGCCCTGGCTTCGATCAACGTGCCGCTGCTCGGCGCCCTGCCGCGCCACGACAGCCTCGCGCTGCCCTCACGCCATCTGGGGCTGCTGCCGGCCCATGAGCTGGCGGATCTGCAGCAGCGTCTGGGGGCCTGGGCTGATCTGGCGGAGCGGCATCTGCAGCTGGAGCGGTTGTGGCCACTGCTGCAGGGCGCTGAGGCCGGCGCCGAGGCCCCCGCCAGCGGATCCGAACCGCCGGCTCCACCGCCCCAGCGGGCAAGCGTGACGATCGCCATCGCCAGCGACGCCGCCTTTCATTTCCGCTATCCGGAGGCCGAGGAACTGCTGGTGCAGCAGGGCCTGGAGGTGGTGCCCTGGTCGCCCCTGGCGGATGAACCGCTGCCAGCCGAGTGCCGGGCCGTGGTGCTGCCGGGCGGCTATCCAGAACTCCACGCCGAACACCTCGCCGCCGGCCAGCGCAGCCTGGCGGCGCTGCGCCAGGCCCACACCAGCGGGCTGCCGATCTACGCCGAGTGCGGCGGCCTGCTGCTGCTCGGCCAGCAGCTGCACGACGGCCAGGGGCGACCCCACGCCATGGCAGGAGTGCTGCCCTTCGGCGCCAGCCGCGGCCAGCTCAGCCTGGGCTATCGCAGCGCCACCGCACTGAGCGACAGCCTGCTGCTGCGCCAGGGCGAGCGGCTCTGCGGCCATGAGTTCCACCGCTGGCAACTGCACAGCCCCCTGGCCGCGCCGGAGCCGCTGTGGCAGCTTGAAGGCTGGGGCTCACCCAGCCAGGTGGAGGGCTGGCGCAGCAGCCGGCTCCACGCGAGCTGGCTGCATCTGCACTGGGGCGGCTGCCCCTTCATCCCGGAACGTCTGGCGGTTGCTGCGCGTCAGGCCGCTCCACTGGCCATCCCCTGAACCCGCCTCACCCATGACCACCACCGAACTCTGGCTGCTGCGCCACGGCGCCACGGAATGGGCCCTGAACGGCCGCCACACCGGCAGCACCGATCTGCCGCTGTTGCCCCAGGGGGAGGCGGAGGCGCAGGCGCTGGCACCGGTGCTGGCGCAGCAGACGTTCGAGGCGGTGTACAGCAGCCCGCTGCAGCGGGCCCGCCGCACCTGCGAGCTGGCGGGGCTGGGATCCCAGGCCCAGATCGAGCCCGATCTGCGGGAATGGGATTACGGCCGTTACGAAGGCATCACCACCGCTGAGATCCGGCGCGAGGTGCCGGGCTGGACCGTGTTCAGCCATCCCTGCCCCGGCGGCGAAAGCCTCGAGCAGGTGCAGCAGCGCTGCGAAGGCCTGATCAGCCGGCTCACCGCGCAGCATCCGGGCGGCCGCGTGGCGCTGTTCGCCCACGGCCACATCCTGCGCTGCCTGGCGGGCTGCTGGCTGGGTCTGGGCGCGGCCGGCGGTGCGCTGCTGGTGCTGGGCACCGGCAGTTTCTGCGTGCTCGGAGCCGAGCGGGACCAGCGGGCGCTGCTGCGCTGGAACGCACCCGTGGCGCTGCTGTAGCCAAGGGCCCCGCGCCATGGCAGCTTGAGGAAAAGCGGTGGGAGCTCCCGGCGGCCGTGGGCAAGAAGCGTGAAAGCGAGCTGAAGCGTTCAACACCCCGTCAGATGGAGTCGCGATCACCGGGTTGGCTGATCGCCGATGCCACCAGTCCCAGCCGCGGCAGCCGCGCCGTGCGCCAGCGGGAATGGCTGCAGAGCGATCGCGGTGAAGGCACAGGCCAAGCGCAACACATCGAGCGCTGGCAGCTGATCGTGCGGGGCCGGGTGCAGGGGGTGGGCTATCGCTCGGCCTGCTGCCAGAAGGCACGGGAGCTGGGATTGAACGGCTGGGTGCGCAATGTGAGCGATGGCTCGGTGGAGGTGCAGGCGGAAGGCAGCCTGCACAACCTGGTGGAGCTGCGCCTCTGGTGCGAGCGAGGGCCACAGGGGGCCGAAGTGCACAGCGTGAGCCATAGCCAACTGGCACCCAGCAGGGAAGACTGGTTCGAAATCCGACGCTGAAACCGCCGCGATGACGAATGGGACCCTGTGGGCCGAACTGCTGGCCTACGGCAGTGGCATCGCCATCAGTCCGATCCATATCGGCCTGCTGCTGCTGCTGCTGCTTGGCCCCCAGCCCCTGCGGCGCGGTGGCCTGTTCGTGCTCTGCTGGCTGCTCACCGTGACGGTGATGGTGGTGCTGCTGCTCACCGTGGGCCACGGCCTGCTGCTCACGATGGAGAAGGGCAGCAGCCACCGCACCGGCCTCGACCTGCTGGCCGCCGGCGCTCTGCTCGCCCTCGGCCTGAAGGAGCTGCTGGAGCGGCGTGAGGAGGGCCAGGATCCCCCCGGCTGGACCCGCCAGCTGGATCGCTTCTGCGCCATGCCCCTGCCGCTGCTGCTGGGGGCCAGCGCCGCCATCGAGGTGATCAGCCCCGACGATCTGTTCCTGTTCGCCAAAGCCGCCTCAGCGCTGCTGGCCTCCGGCCTCACGCGCCTGCAGGAGGTGCTCTACACCGCCGGTTTCAGCCTGGCGGCCAGCCTGGCGCTGCTGCTGCCCTTCGGGGCGGTGCTGGTGGGCCGCGACAAGGTGGTGCCGCTGCTGGAAGCCGGCAAGCGGGTGCTGTTCGCCCGCGGTGATCTGCTGGTGGGGGGGCTGAGCCTGGTGCTGGCGGGCTACCTGGGCTGGCAGGGCATCGAGGGGCTGCAGCTCAGCTGAGGCTGCCGGCCCGCTCAGCTGCCCTGCTCCAGCCAGCGGCTCCACTGGCGGCGATCCTCCGCCGCCGTGCTGCCGCCGCGGCCATCGGCCACCAGCCACACCGCCTGGCTGGCGCGGCTCACCGCCACATACACCAGCTGGCGGCGCAGCACCGCATCGCTGGGCCAGAACACATCCCCCGCCACGAACACCTCACCAAAGGTGCTGCCCTGGCTGCGGTGCACGGTGAGCACGGCTGCCGGGCCCAGCGACGCAAAGGCATCGCGCACCAGGAAATAGCGGCGCCAGAGGGCGCGGCCGGCCTGCTTACCCGCGTCGCGGGCCTGCTGACGCAGCTGGCGCATCAGGGCGTCGAGTTCCGCGCGGGGAGCCGTGCCAGCCGGCGGCAACAGCCGCAGCGTGAGCCGCGCTTCCCCCGCCTCCACCTCGGCACTGAGGGTGTCGATCACCGGGGCGGTGAGCCCATCGCCGCTGCCGATGCCGAAATCCGCCAGATCGCAGCGCTCCGGCGTCACATCGCGCACCACCAGTTCACGGTTGGAGCCCAGCAGCATGTCGGGCTCCTCGGCCGCCTCCTCGCCGGCCCGGCAGGCCGGTGCCATCACCGCGGCGCGGCTGATCAGCACCTCCCCGGGCAGCACCGGCAGCTGATCGGCCATCTCACCGTGGATGGCCCGGCGGGCGATCGGCACCAGCTGCTCCAGGGCGCGGTTGGTGTAGCAGAGGATGCGGGCGTGAT
Source organism: uncultured Synechococcus sp. (assembly GCA_913061215.1). Lineage (GTDB taxonomy): Bacteria > Cyanobacteriota > Cyanobacteriia > PCC-6307 > Cyanobiaceae > Vulcanococcus. The sequence goes on from CAJXSQ010000057.1 coordinate 8,930, forward strand.
CGGGATTGTCGAGCTCGGCGCCGCGGCGCAGGGCCGCCTGGGCCGCCGCCAGCCAATCGCTGCGGGGCAGCACCGCCACCTGGCCGTGGCTGTCGCGCACGGGCGGCAGAGCCGGTGGCTGGCGGCAGGGCAGCTGGCCGTTGCGCAGCCCCGTGGCCAGCTGCAGCACGGGCCCCTGATGGCGCACCACCTCGGTGAGTTCGGCAGCCACGGAACGCCCCATGGCGAACACCGGACTCGTGGGTTCACCCACCGGTGGCAGCTGGGCCGGATCACCCACGAACACCAGCCGGGTGCGGAAGGGATGGGCGCAGCGCAGGGCGATCTCCAGCAGGGTGCTGTCCACCATCGAGGCCTCGTCCACCAGCACCAGACCCAGGTTCTCCAGTGAGGCGGCGGTTTGCTCGGTTTCCTCGCAGCGCTCCAGATCCCCCTGGCGTTTGAGCTTCAGGCGCAGCAAGCGGTGGATGGTGCTCGGATACCAGGTGGGCTGCAGAGCAGCCCAGGCCAGCTGCTGACGCAGCACACCCACCGCCTTATGGGTTGGGGCCACCACGGTCCAGCAGTAGCCCAGATCGTCCACCTGTTGGAGCAGATGGCGGGACAGATAGGTTTTGCCGGTGCCGGCATAGCCGCTGAGCACGAACGGCGTGCCGTCGTAAGGGGCCTTGAGCCAGGCGGCAAAGGCCTCGGCCGCCGCGGCCTGACCGGCGGTGAGCGCCTCAGCCAACCGCCAGCCAGCCCCAGTGCTGGGCCAGAGCCAGCGGTGAACCCACCCACACCAGGCCCGGCAGCGCCACCAGCGGACCGATCAGGCTGCCCACCAGCACCTCCAGACGGGTGTGGCCGAGGTTTTCCTTGAGCGGTTTGAGCTCCGGCGCCTGATCCGGATGGAGCTCCCAGAGGCCATCGGGCAGCCCATTCACCCGCTGGGCCGTGATCCCGGCAGCGCGGCGCACGCCAGCGGCGTCGTAGAGCACCACAAAGCACATGGTGGCGGCCAGGGCGAAGAGCGGGCCATCAAAGCCCTGTTGCCAGCCCAGGGCCGCAGCGGTGCCGGTGAGCAGAGCCGAATGGCTCGAAGGCATGCCGCCGGTTTCCACCAGCACCTTGGGATTCCAGCGGCGATGCAGCACCAGCTCGATCAGCAGCTTGGAGAGCTGGGCACTGCCGCAGGCCGCCAGGCCCCACCAGAGGGCGCCGTTATCGAGAATCCCGAGCAGGGGTGCACTCATCGGTCGCGGCTGGTGATGTAGTCGGCCAGGGCCAGCAGCGGCGCGGCCTTGCCGCCGGCGCTCCAGGGTTCCAGGGCCGCCTTGGCCTCGGCCACGAGTGCATCAGCGCGCTGGCGCGATTCCTCCAGCCCCAGCAGCTTGGGATAGGTGGTCTTGTCGGCGGTGAGATCCTTGCCGGCGGTCTTGCCGAGCACCTCACTGCTGGCGGTCACATCGAGGATGTCGTCGATGATCTGGAAGGCCAGGCCGATGCCGCGGGCGTAGGTGCGCAGCGCCTCCAGCAGGGGCTCGGGGGCGCCGGCGATCAGGGCGCCGGTGAGCACGCAGGAGCGCAGCAGGGCGCCGGTTTTGTGCAGGTGGATGTACTCGAGCGTCTCGAGGTCCACATCCTTGCCCTCGCACTCGAGGTCCACCACCTGGCCGCCCACCAGGCCGGGAGCGCCGGAGGCCAGGCTGAGTTCGCCCACCACCTTCAGCAGCTGCTCAGCCGGCACACCGGGGCTGCGCAGCGCCACCATCTCAAAGGCGCGGGTGAGCAGGGCATCGCCCGCCAGGATCGCGTTGGCCTCGCCGTACACCTTGTGGTTGGTGGGCCTGCCGCGGCGCAGATCGTCGTTGTCCATGGCGGGGAGATCGTCATGGATCAGCGACATGGTGTGGATCATCTCCAGCGCCACCGCCGTGGGCATCGCCAGGGCACTGTCGCCGCCGGCCAGCTCACAGGCCGCCAGGCAGAGGATCGGCCGCAGCCGCTTGCCACCCGCCAGCAGCGAATAACGCATCGCCTCCCGCAGGCTTTCGGGCCGCTCCGGGCCAAGGGAGCCATCCAGGGCCGCCTCCACCTTCAGGCGCGCCGCCTCCAGGTAGGCAGCAAAGTCGAATCCGGGCACGTCACCGGTGGAGGGGCTGTCGGTGCTCGGGACGGCCGCGGTCATGGGGGCTGGGCCAGGGGCCATCGCTGCGCCGGATTCTCTCAGGCCAGGGCCTAGGGC
>CAJXSQ010000058.1 GCA_913061215.1 uncultured Synechococcus sp.
ACCTCGCCGTTGAAGAAGTCCGCCAGGCGGCGGGCCTGATCGTCGATCAGGGTGGGTTCGGCCTTGCTGGGGGCTGGCACGTCCGGTTCCGGCCTCGCTGCTGCCGGCGTTGGCGGGGCGGCGGCTGTGGCTGTCGCGGGGGGCGCGGCCGGGGGAGCGGTTGCCGCTGGTGCCGGTGCCGGAGGGGCTGCCGGTGGCGTGGGGCGTGGCGGCGCAGGCGGTGGTGGTGCCATGGGTGCGGGCGCCGCCGGTGGAGGGGCTCCGCCGGCTTCAAGCACCACCTGGCGCGGGCTGCCCAGGGTTGCGGCCACGGCCTTCTCCAGCAGGGGCAGGCGGCTCTGCACCATGGCCATCCAGTTGCCGGCCACCTGCACCACGGCCCGCTGCTGATCCAGCCGGGCCAGCTGGGCCTGCTGGGAGAGCAGCATGCGCGTGGAGGGCAGTTCCAGTCCCGCCAGGATCTGCTGCCAGAGTTCGCCGAGATCGGCTGCGCCGGAAGGAACTTCGGTTGCCGCCGCAGGGGCTTCGGCAGCGGGCGCCGGGGCGGGCGCTGCAGGCGGTGGCGGGGGTGAAACCGGCGGAGCCGCAGCAGCCATCGCGGCCTGGGGTTGCCGCTCCGCTGCCATCACCCGGGCCTGCGGTTCGGCCAGCAGGCCCAGCAGCAGCACCTCCAGCCACAGCCGCGGCTGCACGCTCTGGCGCAGCTGCTGTTCGCTGCCCTTGAGCTGGGCCTGCCAGCGCAGCAGGGGGGCCTTGCCGATCCGGCGGGCCAGATCCGGCAGGCCGGCGCGGAACTGGGGCGAAAAGCTGGTGAGCTCCAGGCGCTCGGGAGCCACCCCGGCCAGGACGAGATCCCTCAGCAACCCGGCCAGGCCCTGCAGCACAGCCGAGGGCTCCCGGCCCCGCTCCAGCAGGGTGCGCACCGCCTCGATCAGCCCCAGCGGTTCGCCGGCGGCCAGGGATTCGGCCAGCTGCAGCAGCTCCTGCTCGGGCACCGCCCCCAGCAGCTCCCACACCGCCTGCGGCTCCACCGGTGTGGGCAGCAGGCTCAGCTGGTCGAGCAGGCTCTCGGCATCGCGCAGGCCGCCCTGGGCCCGCTGGGCCACCACGTGCAGTGCTTCAGGGGTGATGCCGATCTGCTCCTGCTCGGCGATCCAGCCCAGATGCCGCTCCAGGGCTTCGAGCGGGATACGGCGGAAATCGAAGCGCTGGCAGCGGCTGAGGATCGTGGGCAGCACCCGCTGGGGGTCGGTGGTGGCCAGCACGAACACCACCCGCGGCGGCGGTTCCTCCAGCGTTTTGAGCAGGGCGTTGAAGGCCGCCGTGGAGAGCATGTGGCACTCGTCCACCACATACACCTTCCAGCGGGCCTGCACCGGCGCGAAGCGGGAGCGTTCGATCAGCTCACGGATGTTGTCCACGCCGGTGTTGGAGGCGGCGTCGATCTCGATCACATCGAGGGCCGTGCCGTTGGCGATCGAGGTGCAGAGCGCACAGGTGCCGCAGGGCTCGGGTGTGGGGCCCTCGCTGCTGATGCAGTTCAGCGAGCGCGCCAGGATGCGGGCGCTGGAGGTTTTGCCGGTGCCGCGCGGGCCGCTGAACAGATAGGCCGGCGCGATCCGGCCGGAGCGCAGGGCGTTGCCGAGGGTTGCCGCGATCGCCTCCTGGCCCACCAGCTCGTTGAAGCGCTGGGGCCGGTACTTGTGGTGGAGGGGTTGGTAGGCAGCCGGCATGGCTGGAGGCTACTGGCCCTCCTCGAGCAGATGTTCCAGCTGAGCCTCCAGCTCCTCCACCTCACTGAGCTGGTCCGCCAGCTTCTGAGCCGCGAGCCGCAGCGTTGCGAAGCCTGGGCTCTCCTGCTCGCCGCGGCTCCAGCGCTGCTCCGCCCGGGCCAGCTCCGCCTCCAGCCGGCTCTGCAGCTTCAGCCGCAGCGCATCCAGTTGCTGCACGCTGCGCAGCGCCAGGGCACGGCCCTTCTCCAGCTGGTCGTCGTTCAGGCGCAGGCCCTGGCGCAGCAGCACCCGCGCACCGGTGAGCACGGCGGCGGGCAGGAACTGGCCGAGGGCCAGGGCGCCGAGACTGCCGGTGTGCAGCCAGTTCTCCACCTGGGAGCTGCGGTGGCGGCCGGTTTTGCACCAGTGGGCGAAGTGCTCGCAGTTGTTGAACAGCAGGTTGTAGTTCTGCTCCCCCAGCCGGCCCATGGCCCGGCGCAGCGTCACACCAGCGGCCGAACACTCCCCCTCCGGGTAATCAACCACGCTGATCGGCTGGCCGCGGCTGAACTCCTGCCGCGGGCTGCGCAGGATCTCGCGCCCCTCGAGGTAGTGGGCCACGGTGCCGTCGCCCAGATCGATGCCGTGGTGGTTGAACAACCCGTGCTGCCGGGGCACCTGCAGGTGATCAGCAGCAGCCATCGCCCCCCTTGCTCAGGCCGACTCCTGCTGCACGGCGTCGCTGCCGGGCAGGGGCAGCACCTTGGCGCTGGTGCGCTCCTCCACCAGCTCGCGGGTCACGGTGAAGGTCTTGGTGCTCTTGTCCGATGGCAGGTCGTACATCAGATCCAGCATCAGCTCCTCCACGATGCCGCGCAGGGCGCGGGCGCCGGTTTTGCGGCGATGGGCCTCGGCGGCGATGGCGGCCACGGCGGCCGGTTCGAAATCGAGTCGCACTTCGTCCATGCTGAGCAGCGTCTGGAACTGCTTCACCAGGGCATCGCGCGGTTCGGTGAGGATCGCTTCGAGGGCGCGGCTGTCCAGCGGTTCCAGCACGGCGCTCACCGGCAGGCGGCCGATGAACTCGGGGATCAGGCCGTACTTCACCAGATCATCCGGCTCAAGGTGGCGCAGCACGTGGGCGGCCTGCTGATCCTTGCCCTGGCGGCTGCGGCTGCGGCCCCCTTCCGGGATGAAGCCGATGGCATTGCGGCCCATGCGCCGCTGCACCACGTCTTCAAGGCCCACGAAGGCACCGCCGCAGATGAACAGGATCTGGCTGGTGTCGATCTGGATGCAGTCCTGATACGGGTGCTTGCGGCCCCCCTGGGGCGGCACGTTGGCCACGGTGCCTTCCAGCATCTTCAGCAGCGCCTGCTGCACCCCCTCGCCCGACACATCCCGGGTGATCGAGGGGTTCTCGCTCTTGCGGGCGATCTTGTCGATCTCGTCGATGTAGATGATGCCCCGCTGGGCCTGGTCCACATCCAGATCGGCCTTCTGCAGCAGCCGCAGCAGGATGTTCTCCACGTCCTCACCCACGTAGCCCGCTTCGGTGAGGGTGGTGGCGTCGGCCACAGCGAAGGGCACATCCAGCAGTTCGGCCAGGGTCTGGGCCAGCAGCGTTTTGCCGCAGCCGGTGGGACCGATCAGCAGGATGTTGCTCTTGTGCAGGCGCGTGGCGGTTTCGTTGCTCTCGCCCTTGCCATCGCCCTGCCAGGCCAGGCGCTTGTAGTGGTTGTACACGGCCACCGAGAGCACCTTCTTGGCCTCCTCCTGGCCCACCACCTGGGCATCGAGGTGGGCCTTGATCTCCCGGGGCTTGGGAATCTCGGCGAGGGTGGGTGCGGGCTTGCTGCTCTTCTTGGCGGGTGCCTTGCCCTTGCTCTCGGCGCTCTGGCGGCCGCCGCCACCACTGCCATGGCCCTCCACGAGCTCCTCATCGAGGATCTCGTTGCAGAGGTCGATGCACTCGTCGCAGATGTACACCCCCGGGCCGGCGATCAGCTTGCGCACCTGGTCCTGCGACTTGCCGCAGAACGAGCACTTCAGGTGGGCATCGAACTTGGGCATCGGCAGAGGCGACGCAGCGGTGGCGACGCGGCGGTGACAGGGCTGGCGGGAGTGGGCTGCGGGCCCGAAACCAGGATCAACCGGATCCTGTGCTTCGTCAGCCGTCCTTAAGGATCAAACCGGGGCATCGTCGCTGACGACGCGGTCGATCAGTCCGTATTGAACCGCTTCTGCTGGAGAAAGGAAGTAGTCGCGGTCGGTGTCCTCCGCAATCTTGTCCAGCGGCTGGCCGGTGTGCTCGGCCATCAGGCCGTTCAGCGTGTCCTTGAGATACAGGATTTCCTTGGCCTGGATCTCGATGTCCACCGCCTGGCCCTGGGCGCCACCGAGGGGTTGGTGGATCATGATCCGCGCATTGGGCAGGGCCAGGCGCTTGCCCTTGGTGCCGCCGGAGAGCAGGAAGGCACCCATGGAAGCGGCCAGGCCGTAGCAGATGGTCACCACGTCGGGAGCCACCTGCTGCATGGTGTCGTAGATGGCCAGGCCGGCGGTCACCGAGCCGCCCGGCGAGTTGATGTAGATCTGAATGTCCTTCTCGGGGTCTTCCGCTTCGAGGAAGAGCAGCTGGGCCACGAGGGCATCGGCCACCTGGTCGTCGATGCCGGTGCCGAGGAAGATGATCCGCTCGCGCAGCAGGCGCGAATAGATGTCGAAGGCGCGCTCGCCGCGCCCGGATTGCTCCACCACCGTGGGCAGCACCCCCGGAGCCGCCACCGGCGCCGCGGCGATGGTGGCTTCCGGGCGGGTGCCCAGCCAGCGGTTCTGGATCGGATGGGGAGTGCTGGCGTTGATCACGCGGCCGGACTGTGCGCAGTCCGGCCAATCTATGGGGATCAGGCCTCGGCAGCGGGCTCGGCTTCGGGGGCCTTCTCGGTGATGGTGGCGTTGCTCTCCAGCCAGCCCATCAGCTTTTCGCGCATCAGGTCTTCCTGCACGGCCTGGCGCAGACGGGCGGGATCGATGCGGGAGCTGTCGCTGAAGCCGCGGCTGAGCTCCTTCACCTTGGCTTCGATCTCGGCGGCTTCCACCTCGATCTTCTCGGCGGTGGCCAGGGCCTTGAGGGCCAGGCTGCGGCGCAGGCGCTCCTCGGCCTCGGGGCGGGAGGTTTCGCGCAGGCTCTGGATCAGCTGCGGGGTGAACAGCTTCTTCACATCCATGCCCTGCTGAGCGAGCTGACCGGCGGTCTGCTCCAGCAGCGAGATGATTTCCTCCTGCACCAGGGTTTCGGGCAGTTCCACCTCCAGCTGCTCCACCAGGGCCGCCAGCAGCGCGTCGTGGCGGTTGGATTCGTTGCGGCGCTCAGCGTCCTCCTTCAGGCGCTCCTCCAGATCGGCCCGCAGCTCGGCCAGGGTCTGCTTGTCGCTGGCCTGCTGGGCGAAGGCGTCGTCGAGAGCAGGCAGTTCGCGGGTTTTCAGTTCGCTGAGGCTGATCTCAAAGCTGGCCTTGCGACCGGCGGCGTCCTCCTGGGGATACTCCTCGGGGAACTGGCAGGCCACGGTCTTGCTGTCACCGGGCTTCATGCCGATGATCCCTTCCACGAAGCCGGGGATCATGCGGCCGTCCTCCAGTTCCACCTCCATCGCTTCGGCGCTGCCGCCGCTGATGGCCTCGCCGGTGTCGGTGTAGGTGCCGGAGAAGCTCACCACGGCCACGTCGCCGGCTTCAGCGGCCCGCTTCTCCACCGGCACCAGGGTGGCCAGCTGACGGCGCGACTGTTCGATCAGTTCGTCCACGCGTGCCGGATCAAAGGTCACGCTCTCGGCTTCCGCCTTCAGGCCCTTGGTGCTCTTGAGGCTGGGGGTGGGCTCCACATCCATCTCAAGGGTGAGGCTCAGCTCCTGGCCGGGTTCGAACCGCTCCAGCAGGGCTTCAAAGCCGCCGTCCACGCTCGGTTGGCCGATGGCCGGGATCTCGGCCTGCTTGAGGGCATCGCGGAACACGTTGTCCACGAGCTCCTCCAGGGCGGTGGCGCGGATGCGCACGGCGCCGATCTGCTGCACGAGCACGGCGCGGGGCACCTTGCCCTTGCGGAAGCCGGGCAGCTTGATCGTGCGGCTCAGCTTCTCCACAGCCTGTTCGTGGCTGGACTGAGTGAGGCCGGCGGGCACGCCGATCTCCACCGCCATCCGGCTGCCCGGGCGAGGACTGGTGCTCACCTTGAGCGCGGATGGGCTGGCGGCGGAGGCGGCGGGACTCATGAAAGATCGGCAGGGCAGCCCACGATCCTAGGAACTGACCTGCGAACGGCCTGCACGGTCTGCGCTGGCCGCGTATTGTGGTCGTCAAGAACAAGCGACCTGAAGATCTTTCAGCGAAAGCCCAGCGGGCTTCCGCACCACTTTTGGCAGATCGCTCCGGTCCATCAGCTGTCCCTGTTCACGACCGCACCCCGCGAAGTTCATGGGGACGGCATCAACGCACCGCTTTCCTTCCTGCTTCGCCCGTCCTTGACCAGCTCCATCCGTCCCCTGCCTCAGCGCCCTCTGCATGTCGCCGTGCTCGGTGCCAGCGGTGCTGTGGGTCAGGAACTGCTGCTGCTCCTGGCCGAGCGGCGCTTCCCCGTGGGTCGGCTCACCCTGCTGGCTTCGCCCCGCTCCGCCGGTCAGGTGGTGGAGTGGAACGGCCAGAGCCTCACCATCGAGCCCGTCAGCGCTGAATCCTTCAACGGCGTGGATGTGGTGCTCGCCTCCGCCGGCGGCTCGGTGTCCCGGCAATGGGCTCCTGTGGCTGCCGCTGCCGGAGCGGTGGTGATCGATAACTCCAGCGCCTTCCGCCTCGATCCGGAGGTGCCGCTGGTGGTGCCGGAGGTGAACCCCCAGGCGGCCTTCCACCACAACGGCGTGATCGCCAACCCCAACTGCACCACGATCCTGATGACCCTCGCCCTGGCGCCGTTGGCGGCCAGGCGTGCGATCCGGCGGGTGGTGGTGAGCACCTACCAGTCGGCCAGCGGTGCCGGAGCCCGCGCCATGGATGAGCTGGCGAGCCTCAGCCGCACCGTGCTGGAGGGCGGCAGGCCCGAAAGCAGCGTTCTGCCGTATTCCCTGGCGTTCAACCTGTTTCTGCACAATTCGCCGCTGCAGGACAACGGCTATTGCGAGGAAGAGCTGAAGATGCTCAACGAGACCCGCAAGATCATGGGTCTGCCGGATCTGCGTGTTTCGGCCACCTGTGTGCGCGTGCCCGTGCTGCGGGCCCACTCCGAGGCGATCAACATCGAATTCCATGAGCCCTTCCCCGTGGAGGAGGCCCGGCAGCTGCTCGCCGCGGCGCCGGGGGTTGAGCTGATCGAGGACTTCCAGTCCAATCGCTTCCCGATGCCCACCGATGTCACCGGTCGCGATCCGGTGGCCGTGGGCCGGATCCGGCAGGATCTCAGTGAGCCCAATGCCCTGGAGATCTGGCTCTGCGGCGATCAGATCCGCAAGGGGGCTGCGCTCAACGCCGTCCAGATCGCCGAGCTGCTGCTCGATCCCGCGGCGGCTTCCCAGGCGGCGGCGCAAGCGGGAGCGGTGGTTTGAGCGCGATGCCCACCGCTTCCCTGCGTCCCGGCGCCGCCTCCCCGGCACCCTTCGGACGGGTGCTCACGGCGATGGTCACCCCCTTCGCCGCGGATGGTTCCGTGGACCTGGAGCTGGCGGCCAGGCTGGCCGGCCATCTGGTGGATCACGGTTCGGATGGTCTGGTGCTGTGCGGCACCACCGGCGAGTCGCCCACCCTCAGCTGGGATGAACAGCATCAATTGTTCTCGGCCGTGAAGGCGGCCGTGGGCGAGCGCGCCAGCCTGCTGGCCGGCACCGGCAGCAACTGCACCGCCGAGGCGGTGGAGGCGATCGGCGAAGCCGCTGCTCTCGGCGCCGATGGTGCGCTGGTGGTGGTGCCGTACTACAACAAACCGCCCCAGGAGGGGCTCGAAGCGCATTTCCGCGCGGTGGCAGCCGCGGCTCCCGAGCTGCCGCTGATGCTTTACAACATCCCAGGCCGCACGGGCTGCAGCATCACGCCGGAAACCACGGCCCGGCTGATGGATCTGCCCAATCTGGTGAGCTTCAAGGCTGCCAGCGGCACCACCGAGGAGGTGAGCGCTCTGCGGGCGGCCTGCGGTGAGCGGCTGGCGATCTACAGCGGCGACGATGCCCTGCTGCTGCCGATGCTCTCGGTGGGTGCCGTGGGTGTGGTGAGCGTGGCCAGCCATGTGGCTGGCGATCAGATCCAGCAGATGGTGCAGGCCTTCCTCGCCGGCGATCACGCCACCGCCCTCGCGCTGCATGAACAGCTGCTGCCGCTGTGCAAGGCGATGTTCTGCACCACCAATCCCATCCCCGTGAAAGCCGCGCTGGAGCTCAGCGGCTGGCCCGTGGGTGCCCCAAGGCTTCCTCTCGTATCCGCTTCCAACGACGTGCGCGACCGACTCTCCTCCGTTCTGGCAGCCCTGCGTCCCACCTGACGCCAAGGCCCACAGGAGCACGCCCCGGCGCTCGCTCCCCCGATGTTTCTGTACTGCTTCCGGCTGCGCCGGACCCCCACTCCTGAATGACGAACCAAGCCAAGAAACCCTGTCTGCGGGTCATCCCCCTCGGTGGTCTGCACGAGATCGGCAAGAACACCTGCGTTTTTGAATACGGCGACGACATCATGCTGGTGGATGCCGGTCTGGCATTCCCCAGCGATGGCATGCACGGCGTCAATGTGGTGATGCCGGACACCAGCTATCTGCGTGAGAACCAGAAGCGCATCCGCGGCATGATCGTGACCCACGGTCACGAAGATCACATCGGTGGCATCTCGCACCACCTCAAGAACTTCAACATCCCGGTGATCTATGGCCCCCGCCTGGCCATGTCGATGCTCCAGGGCAAGATGGAGGAGGCCGGTGTCACCGACCGCACCACGATCCAAACGGTGCGGCCCCGCGATGTGGTGAAGGTGGGCCAGCACTTCTCGGTGGAGTTCATCCGCAACACCCACTCCATCGCCGACAGCTTTTCCCTGGCGATCACCACCCCGGAGGGTGTGGTGATCTTCACCGGTGACTTCAAGTTCGACCACACCCCTGTGGATGGCGAGTGCTTCGACATCCAGCGTCTGGCCCACTACGGCGAGCAGGGTGTGCTCTGCCTGTTCTCCGACTCCACCAACGCCGAACTGCCCGGCTTCACGCCGCCCGAGCGCGCGGTGTTCCCCAACCTCGACCGCCACATCGCCCAGGCTGAGGGGCGGGTGATCCTCACCACCTTCGCCAGCTCCACCCACCGGGTGGCGATGATCCTCGAGCTGGCGATGAAGCACGGCCGCAAGGTGGGCCTGCTGGGTCGCTCGATGCTCAACGTGATCGCCAAGGCGCGCGAGCTGGGCTACATGCGTTGCCCGGATGATCTGTTCGTGCCGATCAAGCAGATCCGTGATCTGCCCGATCGCGAAACCCTGCTGCTGATGACCGGTAGCCAGGGCGAACCGCTGGCTGCGCTCAGCCGCATCTCCCGCGGTGAGCATCCGCAGGTGCAGGTGAAGACCTCCGACACGATCATCTTCTCCGCCAGCCCGATCCCGGGTAACACCATCTCTGTGGTGAACACGATCGACCGGCTGATGATGCTCGGCGCCAAGGTGGTCTACGGCAAGGGCGAGGGCATCCACGTGTCTGGCCATGGCAGCCAGGAGGATCAGAAGCTGATGCTGGCTCTTGCCAAGCCGAAGTTCTTCGTGCCCGTGCACGGCGAGCACCGCATGCTCGTGTGCCACAGCAAGACGGCGCAATCCATGGGGATTCCTGCCGAAAACATGCTGATCATCGACAACGGTGATGTGGTGGAACTCACCCGCGATTCGATCGCCAAGGGTGAACCGGTGAAGGCCGGAATCGAACTGCTCGATGCCTCTCGCAACGGCATCGTGGATGCCCGCGTGCTCAAGGAGCGTCAGCAGCTCGCCGACGATGGTGTGATCACGATGCTGGCGGTGATCAGCACCGATGGTGTGATGGCAGCGCCGCCGCGGGTGAACCTGCGTGGTGTGGTGACGGCGGCCGATCCGCGCAAGCTCAGCCTCTGGGCCGAGCGCGAGATCACCTGGGTGCTGGAGAACCGCTGGCAGCAGCTCTCACGCAACAGCGGCGGCAAGGCCCCTGATGTGGACTGGATGGGCGTGCAGCGCGAGATCGAGATCGGCCTGCAGCGCCGCCTGCGCCGTGAGCTGCAGGTGGAGCCGCTGATCATCTGCCTGGTGCAGCCCGCACCGGGCGGTACCCCCGCCTACAAGGGCCGCGCTGATGCCGAGCCCGACACCCGTCCTGCTCCCCGTGGCGGACGTGGTGGTGGCCGTGATGGTGGTCATCGCGGCGATCGCTCCGACCGTGCCCCGCAGCCTCGCCGTGAGCTCGCGGCCGTTGGTGCCGCTGCTTCCCCCGCTCCTGCTGCCGCTGCCGCCACTGCGGCTCCGGCCCGCACCGAGGAGCCTGAGATCACCGGCCGGACCCGCCGCCGCCGTTCGGCGGCAGCGGGCTGACGCCCAGGCCGCTCCAGGCCAGGTACTGCTGAATCAGGATCCCGCCCAGGGGCACTGTGATCAGCAGCGGCAGGCCGCAGAGCAGCACGGAGCCCAGCACCAGCAGGCCGGCGATCAGTTGCCATTTGAGCAGGCCTGCTCCGGCCGGTCCGCCGCTCACCTCCCTCACCGAGGCGAGCAGGGCCGGCCAGGCCTTCTCCTGGTTGCAGGCGACCCGCCGCACCACCACCGGTGTGGCGATCGCCACCAGCAGCCCCGGCACGATCAGCAGCAGCAGGCCGATGCTGGTGGCCAGACCCACCACGATCCCGGCGCGCACGTAACGCCAGAAGTCGCGCCGCAGCAGCGCGAGCATCGCGGCAGCGCTGGGATGGCTGCCGCTGTGAAAGGCCAGCGCCGGGGCCATCTGCAGGCTCACCCCCAGCAGATTGCTCCACAGGTTCACGGCGATGGCGGCCACGAACAGCGCCAGTCCAGGTGCGAGGGCCAGCAGCGGGTTCGCCTCCGCCAGGCTCTGCAGCCCCGCGCCGATCAGCTGCAGCAGGGCGCCCAGCAGCGCAGCGACCACCACCAGTCCTTCCAGGATGAGGTAGGTGCGCCAGTGGCGCCGGAACAGCGTCCAGGCGGCGCCCAGGCTTGGTGCGGCCACCTTCACCGGGCCCTGGGC